>JAJYXY010000129.1 GCA_021801465.1 Pseudomonadota bacterium | reverse complement strand
TCGACCTCCTCAGCGTGACTTGTAGCCAGTAGCACCCCGCCAGCACAGGAATTACCGCGCTGGATCAGCGGGTTGAAGTTTTCGACGGAGGAAGTTCAGTTTAATGGATTCTCGAATCGGGCTTTGCTCACTGCGTAACCGGTATCAGGGGGTCGACACGCTGACGGGAATGATAGAGCGGAATTGTCTGCTAGTGCTGGTATACGGCGGCTACCCGGTTCCCGATCTGTTGGCTGATGAAAAGGCGCTGAACGCCAGGGCCGAGGCGATCATCACGACCCAGGAGGTGGCCCGTGCCAGGGCAGGAAACCCTTCGCTGCCACTGACAGCCCGGTTTGTCGCATCCACCACAAGGGCACGTCCTCGGGTGGGGGTGAAAGATCAAGGGTACGGGTCAGCCGCCCCGCGCCTACCGCGCCTTGAACTGCGCCTCCCGCCGTTCCCGGAAGGCGGTTGTGCCCTCCGCCAGGTCGTCGGTGAGGCCAATGTCGTGGAAGGAGCGCGATTCTAGGCGCAGCGCCTCGTCCATATGCATGCCCACGGCGCGCTTTATTACTTCCTTGGCAAAACGGTGCGACAGCGGGGAGCGCTTGGCCAGCATCTGCGCATACTCGAGCGTCGTGGCGAGCAGCATCGCCTGCGGGACGATCCGGTTAACGAGCCCGATGCGCAGCGCATGTTCGGCGTCGACACGTTCTCCGGACAGGATGATTTCCATTGCGTGGCCAAGGCCGACGATCTGCGGCAGGCGGATCAATCCGCCGTCGCAGGCGTGAAAGCCCCATTTCGCATCCTGCAGCGCGAATGCCGCGTTGGGAGAGCAGAAGCGGAGATCGCATGCCAAAGCGAGCTCGAACCCGCCGGAGATCGCGAACCCATTCACAGCCGCGATGATCGGCTTGAAGATGTCGAGATTGCGGGTGATGCCGCCGAATCCCGGGCCGTTGGTGAAGCGGCTGCGGAACTCCGGTGCCGGCCGGCGCGCAAAATCCATGGTGTAGGTTTTTAGGTCCGCGCCGGCGCAAAATGCCTTGTCACCAGCTCCTGTGACGACGGCCACATAGGCGTCGTCGTCGCGGTCGAATGCGCGCCACGCCTCCACCAGCGCATCGTTGGCGGCGAAGTCGAGCGAATTCATTTTGGCGGGCCGGTCGATCGTGATTAGCCTGACGCGGCCATGCGTTTCGTAGCGGATGTCGCTCATGAATTATCCCGGATGGTGAAGAGCAGATCGGTCGGCTCGGCGCTGAGGGCGCAGACGCGCGCCCCCAAGGCAAGCGCTGGCGGGCCCGCGGCGAGGCGGCCGGTGACGCGCGGGCCCGCGTCGAGATCAACCACCGCGACGTGATACGGCGCCTGATCGCGGAAGCGGCTCGGCGCCCGGCGGATGGTCGTGAAGCTGACGATGCGTCCAATTGCCGGCACCTCGACGGGCTGCAGATTAGTCGACAGACAGGCGCGGCAGACCGCATGCGATGGCGTATCCAGGTACCCACAGCTGGCGCAGCGCAGCATTGGCAGCGTCAGGTCCGAGGGAGCGGCGGCGGTCATGCGGCGCGGCGCAGTAAGCTGACGGTGCAGGCGACCCCGGTGCCGCCAAGGTTGTGGGTCATGCCGATTTTGGCGCCGCGCACCTGGTTCGCATGCGTGCCGCGCAGCTGCCGCACAATCTCGTAGATCTGCCCGACACCGGTCGCGCCCACCGGATGGCCCTTGGCCAGTAATCCGCCGCTCGGGTTGATCGCCACCTGTCCGTCGACTGCGGTGCGTCCCTCTAGCGCCCAGGCCCCACCCTGGCCGCGCGGCACGAGGCCGAGATCTTCGCTGTCGATCACCTCGGCGATCGAAAAGCAGTCGTGCAGCTCCACCACATCGACATCGGTGGGCGCGATGCCGGCCATCGCGTAGGCGCGTTGCGCAGCAGAAACCGTGGCATCGAAGGAGCACAGATCCGGATGGCCGGCGATCCGCGCCGCGCCGCGCGTCTGCACGCTCGCCAGGATGTCGACCGGCACAGATTGGAGGTCTGACGGCAGCGGCCGCGCCGCCAGCACCACCGCCGCGGCGCCGTCGCTGGTCGGGCAGCAGTCGAACAGCTGCAACGGATCGCAGATGGCGGCCGAGGCGGCGATGTCCGCATCGGTCAGGTCTGCGCCCATCTGCGCCAGCGGATTGCGCAGGCCATAGGCCTTGTTCTTACGGACCACAGCCGAGACCTGGGCGCGCGTGGTCCCGTAACGCTGTGCGTGGATCCGCCAGGCCAGGCCGAACAGCCCTGGGAATGTCAGCCCGCTTGGGGCGTCGTCCTCGTTGTCCATCGCGCAATTCAGCGCCGCCGTTACCTGCGCGCCGGCGGCATGGGTCATGGTTTCGGCCCCGACCGCCACCGCGGCGTCGCACTGTCCGCTCGCGATCGCCATCCAGGCATGCCGGAAGGCGATGCCGCCGGACGCACAGGCGCCCTCGACCTTGGTGCAGGGAATGTTTGGGAGCCCGAGCTGATCGCCGACAATGCCGGCGAGGATTTCCTTTCCGTTCAGCGGCCCGCTGATGAAGTTGCCGAGATAAAGCGCCCCGATACGGCCGCGATCGACCCCGCTGTCGCGCAACGCCTCCGCGGCGGCACGCACCGCGAGCTGCTCGATAGGGGTGCCCGCGTGACGCCCGAATGGCGTCGAGCCGATCCCCACGATGCAGACGTCACGCATCTTCGCCCTCATCCACCAGCGCTTGGCGCAGGCTGGTTTTCAGCACCTTGCCGTAATTGTTCTTCGGCAGCGAACCAACGAACCGATAGCCTTTCGGACGCTTGAACCGCGCGACATTCTGCAGGCAAAGCGCGTCTAGTTCGGCGGCGCCCACCGGCGTGCCCGGCCGGCAGACCACGAACGCGATCGTCTCCTCCCCCCAGTCCGGGTGGGGCCGGCCGACCACCGAGCATTCCAGCACCGACGGGTGCCGGAGCAGAACCTCCTCGATCTCGCGCGGGTAGATGTTGGTGCCGCCACTGATCACCATGTCTTTGGAACGGTCCTTCAAGGTCAGGTAGCCCTGCGCGTCGAGGTACCCGATATCGCCGGTCCAGAGCCAGCCGTCGCGCAGGGCGTTGGCACTCGCATCCGGGTTGTTCCAGTACCCGGCCATGACGCAGTCGCTGCGGGTGACGACCTCGCCCGCCGTTCCCACCGGCTGATCCTGCCCCGCTTCGTCCACCACCCTAATCTCGACCCCCGTCCGCGCGATGCCGCAGGAGCCGAGCCGGGCCAGATGCTCCGGCCCGCCATCGCCTTCGTGGTCGCGCCGGGACAGCCCGGTGATCGTCATCGGGCTCTCACCCTGGCCGAACAATTGGTACAGCCGCGGGCCGAAGCGATCCAGCGCTCGGCGCAGATCGCTCACATACATCGGGCCGCCACCATAGCAGAGCGTGTGCAGCCCACCCACGTCGCGATCATCGCGCATTGCTTGCAGCAGCCGCGTGATCATGGTCGGGGCGGCGAACATCGTGATGTTTCGGTGGCGGGCGAACGCATCCAGCACGTCAGCGGGGTCGAAGCCAGGGAGGATCACCTGGTGGCCGCCGGCGATCAGGTGCGGCAGGCAATAGAGCCCGGCCCCGTGTGACAGCGGCGCGGCATGGATACTGACGTCGCCCGGCTCGATCCGCTCAATATCGGCGGCATAGGCGAACGACATGAACAGTAGGTTGCGGTGTGACAGCATCGCCCCTTTGGATCGGCCGGTCGTGCCGCTGGTGTAGAAGATCCACGCGAGATCCGCCGGTCCGGTATCGACGGCGTCGATCGCCACGGCGTCGGCCAGCCTCCGGTAGGCAGCGCTGCCGACCACGCATAGGCGCGGGGCGGGCGCGAGGCCGGCGAGTTCGGCGGCGATTCCGTCGGTCAGGGCCTCGCTCGTGAACACGGCGCCGGCGCCGCAATCGGCGGCGATCTGAGCCACTTCCTTCGGATGCAGCTTCGCGTTGAGCGGCACGGCGCAGAGCCCAGCGGTCCAGCACGCCAGCAGGATTTCGAGGAACTCTGGGCGGTTCTCCATGCACAGCACGACCCTGTCGCCGGCGGCATGGCCCATGTCCGTTCGCATTACGCCCGCGAGCCGCCGCACGCGGTCGGCGAGCTCGCCGAAGCTTGTCCGCTGCCCGCCGAACGTGATGGCCAGTGCCGACGGAGCCTGGCGGGCGCGGGTGAGGAAGCTGGTTGCGATGGTCGCCACGATCGTGTCCCTAGACGTGGTGTGAGTGCACTTCTCCTTAGCAGGATTAATCTGCCTTGTTGTCAGACTGCCAGGACCAACAATCTAGAAAAGAAATCGTAGCTCAACGGTGTGATGGTGTCCAGGCTCAGGTCGCGTGCGCGTTGGACGGCCCATTAGTCGTTCGGAGAGCTGGCCCCGGGAAATGGGACCGGGGCGTAGTTGGAAGAGTGCTTCTGTCGTGATAGATGGCGCGGATGATAACGACGAAGACGAGACGGACGATTGATGCGGCGATGGCGGCGAAGATCGCCTTGGAGGCGCTGCGCGAGTCCGGCGACAATGCGCGCTGCTGCCGATGGCTGTGGATATGACGCTCGCCGTGGCGGCGAGCTTGGACGACGCTACCGCGTCGACCACATCTCCACAGCCACAACTCCACAGCCACAACAGCAGCAATAGGCAGCTTGATTTTCATGGAGGTCAGAACGGCGCCACTTCCAACTTAATTTCCCAGGTCCATGGTCCTCATCATCGGGACCGGTTCACGCAGCCAAAGGCGACCAACCGCACGAAGGGGACACGCGATGAGGTTGAGAGATCTGTTATTCGGGCGCAAACTCGCCAATACCGAAGCCGAGGGGCAGCGCATGGGGCTGGTCCCGGCTTTGCCGGCGATGGGGCTCGATGGGCTGAGTTCCGCGGCCTATGGGCCGGAGGCGACGCTCAGCATCCTGGCGGCGGCAGGCGGGGCGGGGATCGGCTTCGTCACGCCGGTGACGGCGGTGATCATCGCGCTTTTGGCTATTCTCTATTTTTCCTATCGCCAGACCATCACCGCCTATCCCAAGAATGGCGGCTCTTATACCGTCGCCTCTGAGAATCTCGGCGCCAATGCCGGGCTGCTCGCCGCGATCGCGCTGATGATCGACTATACGCTCAACGTCGCGGTCGGCATCTCGTCGGGGGTTGCGGCGCTGATTTCGGCGCTGCCGGCGTTGCAGCCTTTTACGCTCTGGCTTTGCCTTGCCATTCTCGCCGCGATCACTCTGGTCAATTTGCGCGGCAGCAGGGAATCAGGGCTTGCGTTCGCGGTGCCGACCTATCTGTTCCTCGGCTCGCTCGGGATCATCTTGGTGCTCGGCGTCGGCAAAACCTTGCTCGCCGGCGGCCATCCAGCGGCGGTGATCCGCCCGCCGCCGCTTGCCAAGGCGGGGGAGGCGGTTGGGCTCTGGCTGCTTTTGCGGGCGTTTGCCAGCGGCTGCACGGCGATGACCGGGGTCGAGGCAGTAAGCAACAGCACCAGCGCGTTTCGCGAGCCGGTGGTGGTGAATGCACACCGCACCTTGACCGCGATCGTGGTGCTGCTCGGGTTTTTGCTGCTCGGGATCGCCTATCTCGTGCGGGTCTACGGTATCGCTGCGATGGATCAGACGGCGCCGGGCTACCAAAGCGTGCTCTCGCAATTGATCACGGCGGTCTATGGCCAAGGTTGGTTCTATTACCTTACCATCGCCGGCATTCTCGCGGTGCTGTGTCTTTCCGCCAATACCAGCTTCGTCGGGTTCCCCCGTCTTTGCCGACAGGTCGCGGCGGACAGCTATCTTCCCCACGCTTTCGCGATGCCAGGGCGGCGTCTGGTCTATTCGGTCGGGGTTTTGTTCCTTGCTGTCGGCGCCGGGTTATTGCTGATCGTGTTCGATGGGGTTACCGACCGGCTGATCCCGCTATTTGCGGTCGGTGCCTTTCTCGCCTTTACCCTCTCGCAAGCGGGGATGGCGGTGCATTGGTGGCGGGCGCGCGGTGAGCATGGCGCTGGCGCGCATTTTCGCCTCGTTATCAACGGCTTCGGCGCCGTCGCGACCGGATTGGCGCTTGCCGTCATTCTGGTGGC
>JAJYXY010000019.1 GCA_021801465.1 Pseudomonadota bacterium | reverse complement strand
GGGCAGATGGTGATCGACTACGTGATCCCGGATTATTACGCGCGGCGCCCGAAATCCTGCATGGGCGGCTGGGCGCGGCGGTTCATCAATATCTCGCCGGCGGGCAAGGCGATGCCGTGTCACGCCGCCGAGACGCTCCCCGGCTTCGTCTTCCCCTCGGTGCGGGAGACCTCGCTTGCCGCGATCTGGCAGCACGATCCCTCGTTTCTGCGCTTTCGCGGCACCGATTGGATGCCTGAACCCTGCCAATCCTGTGACCGGCGCGAGATCGATTGGGGTGGCTGCCGTTGCCAGGCTTTTGCCTTGACGGGCGATGCCGCGCGCACCGATCCGGCCTGCGAACTCGCCCCCGATCACGCGGTCATGGCGGAAGCGGTCGCCGAGCGGGGCGAAACCCCACCCGATTTTGTCTATCGCCGCTTTGGCAACAACGCGGCCCCGACGAGGCTGGGCGAGACGGTCTGACCGCCCACGCCCCAGACGCGCAATTCTTCCCCACGCGATTGCATCTTGGGGATTGCGTCTTGCGGATTGCCCATGGTTTTGGCTCAGGGCAGAGCCGGCTTATCGCCGATCGCGCCAGAGCTGAAAGCGGAGCGCGCCATATGCGATCAGGCCGGCAAGGATCACCACCGGCAGCAAGGTGACCGCAAGCCAAAATGCAAACGCGGCGAACGCGATGACGCCAAGCAGCACCGCGACCACGGCGCCGGCGAGGGCAAGGCGCATCGGCCATGGCAAACGCTCTGGCCCCCTCGGCGGGGAGACAAACTCCCCCTCGGGCGTCAGATCTAGGATGACGGTACGGGCGCGTTTCATGATTGCTCTCACGTGGTCGGCCCGTCGCCCCACGTCAAGCCCGGGGCTATTTCCGAAGCGTCACCACCATGGCATGTTTCTGAAAAGCGAAGGAGTGCGAACCTCATGATCACGGGCGCAAGAGAGCCATTGCCGGTCGTTCTTTCGGGGATGCGGGTCGCGATTTCGGCCGCTGCCGGCGGGATCGGCCGTGTCATGGCCGATAGTTTCACCGCCTGCGGCGCACGCGTTTTCATCTCTGATATCGACGAGGCCGCGCTTGCCGCCTCCGGCCATGCCGGCATCCGCGCCGATGCCGGGCAGCGGGAAGAGATCGAGGCATTCATGCGGGCGGCGCTCGATCATCTCGGCGGGCTCGATGTCTTGGTCAATAATGCTGGCATCGCCGGGCCGACCAAGCCGGTCGAGGAGATCGCACCGGAAGCGCTTTCGGAGACATTGCGCGTCGATCTTGAAAGTTTTTTCCACTGTGCGCGGCTCGCCATTCCGGCGCTGCGCGCGGCCGGGGGTGGCGCGATCATCAATCTGAGTTCGGCCGCCGGGCGCTTTGGCTTCCCGCTCCGCGCCCCGTATGCGGCAGCGAAATGGGGCGTCGTCGGGTTCACCAAGACGCTCGCGATCGAGCTTGGGCCGGACGGCATCCGCGCCAATGCCATTCTTCCCGGCCTCGTCGATGGGCCGCGCATCCGCGCCGTGATCAAGGCCAAGGCGATGGCGGCGAACCTCTCTGAAAACGAACAGACCGAACGCGCGGTATCAACGACCAGCCTTCGCTGCTTCGTCACCCAGCAAGACATCGCCAATATGGCGCTCTACCTCGCAAGCCCCTTTGGCGCGACGATCAGCGGCCAGGCGCTGGCGATCGATGGCGACATGCAGGTGTTGATCTGACCGGAAGACGCCCGGCGATCAGAAACGAGAGCAGCATCGCGGCGGCGACCCCGATCACAACCGTAAGCCCGATGCCGCGCAAAAGCGGCGTGCGGCAAAGCGCGAGCAGGCCGAAGGTCGCGAGCGTCATCGCGTGGCATAGGATGAGGGTGCGGAAGGTGCGCGCGCGTTCGTCGCCACTCGGCTGGCGGCGGGCGAAAAACAGCGCATAATCGAGGCCGATCCCGGCCATCAGCGGCAAGGCGACGATGTGAAACAGCGAGAGATGGATGCCGAGCGCGCCGAGGAGCGCGAGCGTCACCACGACCGCACCCAGGATCGGCGCCAAAACCCGCGGCAACGCGCGAAGATCGCGCAGCCCAACGAGAAGGGCGAGCAGCGCCGAGGCCGCGCCAAGCCCGAGCCAGCGCCAAGCCTGGCGGGTGTAGCTCTCGACGAGGTCCGACATTTCGGCGGCAATGAGAAGCACGTGAACGTGTGGCGCCGAGGCGAGGGCGGCGCGAAACGATGCGGGATCGGCAACGCCGCTCGGGGCGATGACGCCGAACCAACGCCCGTTTTCTGAAAATAGGAGCGGCGCGAGGCGCGCGGCGAGCAAATCCGGGGTGATCCCAGCCAAGGTGAGCGGCGGCGCCGCGCGCGCAGCGGCGACATCGGCAAGGAAGCGGGCGAAAGCGTCATCGCGAAAGCCGAGCCCGACGCCGGCGCGCGCCAGACGCGCGGCGAGCTCGTCGGGCGCTGGCAGTGCCGCCTGGCGCGCGCGCTGGGTCGCGACACTCGGCAACAACCGCGCCGCAACGTCGACGGCGGCGCTCGCCCCGCGCGCAGTGAGCGCGTCGAGGCGCGGCAGTAAGGCTTCCTCCCGCTGCAACACGGTCTCGGCGTCGTGCCCCTCGACCCAGGCAAGCACGGTGACTTCCGGGGCCCCGAGTTCGGCGCGCAATTCCCCATCGAGATCCCCCGCCGCTTTCGGCACTGGGCTCAATTCGGCGAGATCACCGACGAGCGCCGGCGGCGCGATGAAGAGGGTCGCGGCGGCAAGCAGGATCGGCAAAGCCGCGACAGCCCGATAGCGCCGCATCCCTTCGAGCCGGTCGAGCCAGAGCGGGGCAGGCCGTTCCGCCGGCGCGATCGCCGCCGCGGCCACGAGCGGGGCAAGAACAAGGCGCGTCGCCAGCGCGGTGGCGAGCACGCCGCTTGCGGCAAATACCCCAAGCTCGGCCAACCCCGGAAAAGCCGAGGCGCCCATGCCGGCGAGGCCGGCGGCGGCGCCAGCGACGGTCACGGCCAGCGTGCGCCCGATGCGCCCACTGGTCGCCGCGACCGCTTCCCCCGGGCGGCGATGGCCGATCCAAAGCACCGGATAATCGAGGCTGACACCAAGCATCGTCATCCCAAACCCGAAGGTAAGGGCATGGACATGGCCGAACAGGAGCGTCGTCAGCCACAGCGCGACCGTCATCCCGAGCAAAACCGGGGTGAAAACGGCGGCGAGCGCGAGCGGGTTTTTGAGCCAAACGGCGAGAATGGCGAGAACGAGGATGCCGGAGGCAAATGACATGGTCTCGGCATCGCCACGTATCGCCCGCTCGGCCTCCAGCGCGAAAAAAGCCGGCCCACCGGTCAGAAGCCGCGCCGACCCGTGGCGGCTCGCGGCGAACGCCGCCGCGACCGCGCGCGAGGCACTGCGTTGGCCGGCGAGATCGGCGCCGCCGGCCTTGGTGCGCGCAATCAGGAGGGCGCGATCGCGCGCCGGGGCAAACCACACGCCATCGACCTCGCGCACCCGGCTTGGCCCCGACCAAAGCGCGAGCAAGGGGGGGGCGGCGCCGGTCGGATCGGCAAGGCCAAACTCGGCCGCGAGCGGCGCCGCCGAGGAGGCGAGTGCCGCGAGCAATGCCATGAGATCGGCGCGCAAAGCGGGCTCGGTGAAGGCCTCCGGGCGGGTCGCCGGTGAGAGCAGATAGCGCTGGCGAAAGAGGAAATCCGCCGCCTCCCCGCCGATTAGGCGCGCGCCATTTTCGACAAAGCGGAACTGGCCAGAGGCGCGGAGCTTGTCTGCGAAGGCGCGCGAGGTCGCGGCGAGATCACCGGGGGCAGCGCCCTCGATCCCAAACAGCATGAGGCTCGCCACTGGCCCTTGCCGGACCTGGTCGAGCATGAAACGCGCGCCCTCGCTGCGCCCCTCGGGGAGAAAATCGGCGATATCGGCGCTGAGATGCGCGAGCGCGAGCGCGAGCGCCGCGAGCAGAGCGGCAAGGACGAACGCCGAGGCGAGGCGGACCTGGCTTGCTTTCATGGTTTGGCAGGCGCCGGCGCGATCTCCATCACGCTCGAATCGCCATTAGTTTGCCTAAAGCCGATGACGCGCGGGTCGGGCCCGCTGCCTTCGATATAGGCAACGCGCAGAAATCGCGCGGCCTCGGGATCGGTCGGGACCAGGGTCAAGCGCCAGGCCGCGCGATCGCCCTCGAGCCCGACACTGTAATGGCGTTGGAGTGAGTCGAGATCACCGGCGAGGGCCGCACGGATCGCCTCGACGAGGGCTGCGATCGGCGGGGCGGCGCTGAGCGTGATCTCGCGCACCGGCTGATCGCCGATCGCAAGGCGCAAGGTCTCGCCATCGAGCACCAAGCGTTCGGGATGCGGCGGCAAGGTGCGCTTTTCCAGATGGTCCGGCCGCCGCCACACCAAGGTGCCGGAGGTTTCGACCGGCTGGGCAAGGGCGCGCAGCGTCTTGATCTCATGAAACCGTGCGTACCGCGTCGGGACCGCGGCGAGATCAGCCATCAGCGCGGTGATCGAAAATGGCGTCTCGGCGCGCGCCGGAAGCGTAAGGGCGAGCAGCAGACACACCCGGCACACCGCCTTCATCCGATCCATCATCGTCCCAGACATCATGAAAATTGAACCAATTGTAAGGATAGGCACGGCAGAGCGTGCTCAGCCGTTCGGCATAGGCCGCGACCAGCGGGGCAAGGGCGGCCTCGCGCGCGCAGGCCGGCGCGGGGGGGTCGGCAAAGGGCTCGATCCGCACGAGATAGCGCCGGCGCCCCAGCCGAACCGCAAAGCCAAGAAGAAGCGGCGCCCCCATGGCTGCGGCGAGCCGAAATGGGCCGAGGGCAAAGCCTGCCTCGGCGCCGAGAAAGGCCGCCGGCATCACCGCCTGCCCCGCCGCCGGCCGATCGGCGAGCACGCCGATGACACCGCCGGCCGCCAAAACCTCGCGCAACGCAAGCGCAAAGGCAATGCCATCACCCCCCGCCGGTGGCAGGGGCAGAATTTGCGCCGCGGACTCGGGTGACGCGCGCGCGAAAACGGCCGCGAGCGCATCGCCCGCGGCGTGATGCATGACCATGCGGATCGGCACCGGCGCATCGCGCCCGGCGGCAAGGCGGAGCAGATCGAAACTGCCGAGATGGGCGCCGAGCAGAACCACGCCTTTTCCGCCGGCGGTCGCGCGGGCGAGATGCTCTTGGCCCTCGATCCGGATCGCGAAACCCTCCGCCCCCCCGGTCAGAAGAAAAAACCGCTCAAGCAGGGTTTCGGCAAAGGTGAGAAAATGGCGAAACACGTCGCGGCTCGTCGGCCGCCGCGGCAAAACCCGCGCCAAATACCGGCGCGACGCGCCCCGCGCCGCCTCGTCTTGGAGAAAAACGACGAGCGTGATCGGCCACAGCAAGACCGCCCCGAACCGCCAGCCAAACCGCCGGCAGAGCCACGCGACCAGCCGGATGTGCCACAGGCGCCGCGGCTTTCGCCGCACCTGCCAGGCGGGTCGGGATTTGGTCATGGCGTCTCCGTCATGCCGTCCCCGTCCTGCCCCCGGGGGCCGCGCAGACGCAAGAGACCGCGCAACACCACGCCCGCCCCGCAGGCCGCGGTGATCGTCACCCGATCGGGCGCGGCTGGTTCGAGGCGGTAGGTGATGGTCTCCGACGGCAAGACGGGGCGGAGAAATTTCAGCCGCACCACCCCCGCAAGCGGCGCCAGCGCGGCGTCGGCCACAATCAGGTCGAGCAAAACGGCGCCAGGCAGCACCGGCCGGCCGGGGAAATGCCCGGCAAACGCCGGATGGTCGGCAGGGATGACGAGGCGGCCGGAAACCGGCGGCGGGAGGGACATGCGCGCGGCTCAGCGTGCGCCGGCGGCGAGCGCGGCCAAGGCCTCGGCGTTGAGCTTGCCAAAGCTGTTGCGCGGAAGGCTGGGGACGATGACGACCCGACGCGGCAGAAAAATCGGCGCGATCTCACGCCGCAGAGCCGCGAGAATAGCCTCCGGCGTCTCTCCCGGGGCAACGGCGAACGCGAGCAGCCGCGCTTTCGGGTCGGCGTCGAGATCGCGCGGGGCCACAAAAACGCCGTCTTTTACCCCGGCGATCGCGGTCAAGACGCGGGTG
>JAJYXY010000037.1 GCA_021801465.1 Pseudomonadota bacterium | reverse complement strand
TATAAGCCGCTATCCGATCCGCGCCCCCTACCTGATCTCGCGCGCGAATTTCATCGCCTGCCATCATTGGGGTGCCGTGGCCCGGCGCGATCTTTTGCGTCTTGCCGAGCCTGGGGCGACTCTGCTTTTGAATTCCCCCCACGCGGCTAATAGAGTCTGGGAGTATCTGCCGCGTGCGATGCAGGGGCGGATTTTGGCTCTTGGGCTCCACGTTTTCGTCGTCGACGCGAGCAAAGCGGCGGAAGAACTCGGTCTTGGGCGACGCATCAACACTATCTTGCAGACCTGCTTTTTCGCGATCAGCAAGGTGATGCCGCGTGAGCAAGCGATTGCGCGGATAAAGGCCGCAATCGGCAAAACCTACGCCGGCAAAGGGGAAGATATTGTCGCCCGAAATTTTGCTGCGGTCGATGGGGCATTGGCGCGGCTGGCGGAAATGCCCGTGCCACGTGGTGTCACCGCGCGCTTTGAGCGGGCACCGATCGTTCCCGAGGATGCGCCGGAATTCATCCGCACCGTTACCGCTTTGATGCTCGATGGCCGCGGCGATGAGATACCTGTAAGCCAAATGCCCCCAGATGGGACGTTTCCGCCAGGCACGGCGGTTTTTGAAAAGCGAGACGTGGCCGAGGTGGTGCCGATCTGGTATGAGAAGACCTGCGTGCAGTGTGGGCAATGCAGCTTCGTTTGTCCGCATGGGGTCATTCGCGCCAAATACTATGACAAGTCGTTGCTTTCCGCAGCGCCGGCGGGATTTCGCACGGCGCCCATCAATGTGCGGGGCTTTCCTCATATCGCGTTCACGTTACAATTTTATCTCGAGGATTGCACCGGATGTGGCTTATGCGTCGAAGCGTGCCCAGCCATAAGTGTCGAGGATCCAGCGAAGAAGGCGATCAATCTCAACCCCAAGGGCGATCTTGCCCACGCTGAACGGACGAGCATTGCTTTTTTTGAAAATCTCCCGATCAATGATCGCGCGTTCGTTGATTTCGCGACCGTGCGCGGCGTGCAGTTTCTCGAGCCGCTTTTTGCTTTTTCTGGGGCTTGTGCCGGCTGTGGGGAGACGCCTTACCTCAAGCTTCTGTCGCAAATTTTCGGCGACCGTATGATGGTCGCTAACGCGACCGGATGTTCATCGATTTATGGCGGCAATCTGCCGGTGACACCGTGGAGCAAAAATGCCGAGGGCCGCGGGCCGGCATGGTCGAACTCCCTGTTTGAGGATAATGCCGAATTTGGGCTTGGATTTCGACTGGCGGCGGATCAGCATCTGGAACTTGCTCGCCGGCGCCTGCGTGAACTCGCGCCACGTCTCGGCGAAGCCCTGGTTGCCGAGACGCTGGCGGCACCGCAACGCCAGGAGTCGGAGATCCGTGCCCAGCGCGCCCGCGTCGCGCGCCTTGGCGAACGCCTCGCGGAACTCGGCGAGGAGCCTGCCGCGCGCGATCTCGTTTCCGTTCTCGATCATTTGGTGCGGCGCAGTGTCTGGATCGTCGGTGGTGACGGCTGGGCATACGATATCGGGTATGGCGGGCTCGATCATGTCTTGGCGAGCGGGCGTGACGTGAATGTTCTGGTGCTCGATACCGAAGTCTATTCCAACACCGGTGGCCAAGCCTCGAAAGCGACGCCGCTCGGTGCCATTGCCCGCTTTGCCGCCGCTGGCAAGCGGACGGCACGGAAGGATCTTGCCCTCCACGCGATCGCCTATGGCAATGTTTATGTCGCGCAAGTAGCGATGGGGGCCAATCCGCAGCAGACCTTGCTCGCCTTTCGCGAGGCCGAGGCCTATCCTGGGCCGTCGCTCATTATTGCTTATGCCCATTGTATTGCGCACGGCTATGATCTCCGCCAGGGATTGCACCAGCAGGATTTGGCCGCGGCCTCCGGGTATTGGCCGCTCTTTCGCTACAACCCCGCGATGCGAGAGGTGGGCGAGCGGCCGTTTCGCCTCGACTCGCCGCGCCCGACGATCGCCTTCCGCGACTACGCCTACAACGAGTTGCGGTATCGGCAGCTTGCCTCGGAGCGTCCGGAGGAGGCGGAACAATTGGTCCAAGCGGCGCAGGCGATGGTCGCGGAGAAGTATCGCGCCTACGAAGAGATGGCGGGTTGGCATGCTGGTCGCTTTCATCCGCCAGTGCCGGATGTGGCGCCGGGGTTGGGGACCCCTGCCGGCGGCGAGGAGAGAAACGAGCACCCCATAAATACGCATTTCTGACGTATATTACTGATAATCTACCTTGCGTGGACGTGAAAATATGTCTACACGCGGCGAGCCTCTCATGGAGCCGCCGCAATGACTGTCTCTTTTTCGCCGCCGCTGCCCGACCGGATGTCTCCGCGCTTGCGCGCGGACCGGGCAGGGGAGGGTGTTTCGCTGCTTTATCATGCGCTTACCGTTGCCTTTCGCGGGCGCATCGCTGTCGTTTCTTCGTTTGGCGCCGAATCGGCGGTGTTGCTCGCCATGGTTGCCGAGATCGATCCCGCGACCCCGGTTTTGTTTCTCGATACAAAAAAACATTTTCCGGAGACCATCGCCTATCGCCGGCTGCTCGCCGTTCATCTCGGTCTTCGTGACGTGCGGGACATCGTGCCTGATCCCGAGCGCCTGGCGCAGGACGACCCGAGCGGCGAGCTATGGCATTTCGACCCCGATGCCTGCTGTGCGAGACGCAAGGTGACGCCGCTGGCTGCCGCGCTGGCGCCGTTCGATGCCTGGGTCAATGGCCGAAAGCGCTTTCAGGCGGCCACCCGGGCGCGGCTGCCGTTCTTCGAGCTGGCCGATGGCAAGCTCAAAATCAACCCGCTCGCGGATTGGGATGCGACACGGATTGCCGATGCCTTCGCCGCGCGCCGCCTACCGCCCCACCCGCTGGTCGCGCGCGGGTTTCCCTCGATCGGCTGCGCCCCCTGTACGCGGCCGGCCGGCGCCGGTGAGGACGCGCGAGCCGGGCGCTGGTCAGGACATGTTAAGACTGAGTGTGGTATTCATGGCCACCGCTAGCCCCCTCCAGCCCAAAAAGGCGATACCCATGGCGCAAGAGTTGACCGATCTCGACCAACTGGAAAATCAAAGCATTTTTATTCTCCGCGAGGCGTATCATCGGCTCAAGCCGCTCGCCATGCTGTGGTCGCTCGGCAAGGATTCCAATGTCTGCCTTTGGCTTGCGCGCAAAGCGTTTCTCGGCCGGGTGCCGTTTCCGGTCGTGCATGTCGATACCGGCAAGAAATTCCCGGAAATGTATGCGTTTCGAGAGGATTACACCAAAGCCTGGGGGCTCGATTTGATCGTCGGCACCTGCCCGCCGGTAGAAGAGATCGACCCGAGCTTGCCACCGGCGGCGCGGTCGGCGGCGCGCAAGACGGCGGGTCTCGCCGCGTTGATCGAGCGCTATCGGTTCGCGGGCGTGATCGCCGGCATTCGTCGCGACGAGCAGGCGACGCGCGCCAAGGAGCGGGTATTCAGCCCGCGCGGCGCGACGCATCGCTGGGATGTCCGAAACCAGCCGCCGGAATTTTGGGATCAGTTCGCAACGCCGATCGAAGATGGCGCCCATGTACGGGTCCATCCTCTGCTCGCTTGGCGCGAAGTGGATATTTGGCGCTATATCGCGCGCGAGAAAATTCCGGTGGTCGATCTCTATTTCGCCAAGGGCGGCAAGCGTTACCGCTCTCTTGGCGACCAGGACATCACTTTTCCCGTGGATAGTGAGGCGCGCACTGTGGAAGAGATCATTGCCGAGCTTTATGCGACTCGCGAGCCCGAACGCGCTGGTCGCGCCATGGACCACGAGGCGGAGGACGCATTCGAGCGCCTGCGCGTCGCCGGCTATCTCTGACCCATCATCGGCACGGAGCCAAGCATGACCGCTGCATCCCCCGCGATCAGGAGCGAAACCACAGTGCCGGCGCGCGCCGAGGATGACGCGCAGCCGACCCCGATCGTTATCGTTGGCCATGTCGATCACGGCAAATCGACCCTTCTTGGCCGTCTCCTGCACGACACCGATAATCTCCTCGCCGGCAAGCTCGAAGCGGCGCGGCAATCGAGTGAAAAACGTGGCCTTGGTATCGAGTGGTCGTTTCTCCTCGACTCCCTTCAGGCCGAGCGCGACCAGGGGGTCACCATCGATGCGACGCGCCTTCCCTTCACCCTAGAGGGCCGGGAGTTCGTGATCATCGATGCGCCTGGGCACCGGCAATTTTTGCGCAACATGATCACCGGTGCCGCGGGTGCAAGTGCCGCCGTGCTCGTCGTCGATGTTGCCGAAGGGGTGCGCGATCAGACACGGCGTCATGCCATGCTGCTCCACCTCATTGGTATCCGCCAAGTCATCGTCGTGCTGAACAAGGTCGATTTACTGGGTTTCGCGCGCGAGCCAATCGAGACGGCGGCGGCGAGCCTGAGCGCGCTGCTCGCCAAGCTCGAGATCACGCCACGCGCCGTGATCCCGGTCTCGGCGCGCCACGGCGACATGATCGCGACGCGTTCGCCGCATCTCGCCTGGTTTGATGGGCCGACATTGACAGAGGCGCTGGCGGCTTTGCCGCGTCCGCATGCTTTGGACGCGGGGCCGCTGCGACTTCCGGTTCAGGATGTCTATCGTCAGGGCGAACGGCGTTATGTCGTTGGGCGGATTGAGAGTGGGCGGCTGGCGGCTGGTGAGACGGTCGCGATCGGCATCGCCGGCCATCGTGCCCGTATCACCGCGCTTGCCGGTTGGCCCACGCCGCCGGCGCAAGTTGCGGGCGCGGGGCAATCGATCGCGCTCGAACTGGCGCCAGAGGTGGTGGTGACGCGGGGCGATCTTGTCTATCACCCGTCGGACGCGCCGCTTCGCGCGCGCCGGCTCGCGGCCCGCGTGTTCTGGCTGCGCCAAGAGCCGCTTCGGCTGGGCGAAAATTTTCATCTCCGTCTCGCAACCGCCGAATATAAGGTGCGGGTAACCGCCATCGAGCGGGTGGTGAGAATCGATGATCTCTCGGTCGAGGCGGGGCGCGAAGTACCGCCGGAGGGCTTCGCCGACATTACTCTGACGGCCGCGGAAGAAGTCTTGTTCGATCCCTTCCGCGCCGACGGGGCCGGCGCGGGCGGGCGCGGCGTATTGGTCGACGCCTATCAGCATATCGTCGGCGGGGCGCCGATTCTTGGGGTGGCGGGGGGGCGCGAAAATGTCTTCCCACTTGACGCTGCCATCTCTCATGGCGCACGCGCGGCCGCCAAGGGCTACCGTGGCGCCGTGTTTTGGCTAACCGGGCTGCCAGGGGCGGGTAAATCGACGCTCGCGCGTGAGGCCGAGCGGCGGTTGTTCGCCGACGGGATCGATGCCGTGGTCCTCGATGGCGATACATTGCGCAGCGGCCTCAACGCCGATCTCGGCTTTTCCCCACGCGAGCGCGAGGAAAATGTTCGACGCACGGCCGAGGTCGCGCGTATAATGGCCGAGGCGGGTATGGTCGTTTTGGTCGCGCTCATTTCCCCGCAAGCGGAGATGCGCGCGGAGGCAAGGCGCATCAACGGCGTCTTGTTCCATGAAATCTATATCGCGGCCGATGCTTCGACTTGCGAGGCGCGCGACCCCAAAGGACTTTACGCAAAGGCGCGTGCCGGCACCCTCCTCGGTTTCACCGGCACCGATGGTAGCTACGAAGCGCCTGACCAGCCCGATCTTCGGCTCGATACCGAAAACTTGGCGATCAACGAGGCCGCCGAGCGGCTAGTCGCGTTTGTTGCCGAAGCCATCGCGCCGCCGTCATCGGGCGATGCTGATGCCTCTGGCGCAAGCCGCAGCGCGGTGGAAGCGTGTCCTTGAGGTAGCGAGCCGTAACGCTCAGGGGATTTTCCCCCACGCGCCGGGGGCGGGACAACGCCGCCCGCCGGTTGTGCTGTCTCGCGGCTCTCGGGTCATCGGCTTTAAGGTGATACCGGTCAGCGAAATCGCTGGCAGGCAGGCGCAGAGGGTTGGTGTGGCGGCTCTGCGCAAAATCAACACCATGTCAGCCGGCCGTTTGCAGACGATCCGTCATTCCTTCGGGCGGACGGTGCGCACGTCAACCGCGAACCTCGATCACGCCCATTGCGCCTGCGCCAATCACAGCGTTTACCCGCCCCTTG
>JAJYXY010000255.1 GCA_021801465.1 Pseudomonadota bacterium | reverse complement strand
GGGCTCGGTGCTGACCGCGGTTTCGGTGCCGATCGCGCGCGAGCACAAAATGTTTCTGTTTGACCCGACCGGCACGGGCGCTGCGTTCTTCAGCAAAGACAATCCCTATATCGCCTTGCTCGCCGATCCGGTGTCCACCGTCTGGCCGCGTTATCTCTGGGAGTTTTTGAAGAGCGACGGCGCCAAGCTTGGCCTCAAGCGCGTCGCCCTGCTTTATTCCACCAATGATTTCACCGGAACCCAGGCGAATGCCATCCGCGCCGCGTTGAAAGAGCCGGGCTCGCCGGTCGAGATCGTCTTCGACCAGGGGGTGCCGACCAGCACCTCTAATTACGCCGTGCTGATCGACAATATCGCGGCGACCAACCCCGATATCGTGCTCGAACTCGGCTATGTCGGCAACGATATCGCGTTTTTGCGCAATCTTCAGGAATCGGGGCAGAAATTCAAAGCCGTCTTCACCCTCTATCCCGGCATCGAGACCAATGTCCTGCTCAAGAATGTCGGGGCGCAGGGCTTGGCCGGCATCTTCTCCTATGTCACCGCCCTCGGCCTCACGCTCAAGCCGGAAGTCGGCATGACGGTCGAGGAATTGCGCGCGGCGTTCGAGAAGGCCTATGGCGAAGGCGGGGTCGAATTCGGCTGGAACGCGATCGCCGGGCACGTCACCGGCCTCGTCGTCGGCGAGACGCTGGCGCATGCCGACAGCCTCGCCCAGCCCGATCTCCGCCGCGCCATCTTCGGGCTTTCGGGCAAGCTCAAAACCCTGGTCGGCACCTTCGAACTGCGTGACGATGGCGCGCAGATCGGCGAATTGACGCCGATCGGCCAGTTCGATGCCTCAGGCAAGCTCGGCGTCGTCTATCCGCCCGATCTCGCGACCGCCAAGCCACATCTCGCCGCGCCCTGATCGCCGCGATGCTGGCGCACGCGCTGCTCGGGGGGGTGATCTATGGCTGCTATTTCGCCCTGGTCGGGCTTGGGCTCAATCTCGTTTTCGGCGTCATGCGCATCGTCAATCTCGCGCATGGCGACGTTTTGATGCTCGGCGCTTATGCCGCGTTTTTTCTGTTCCACCTGTTTGGCCTCTCTCCCTTCATCGCGGCGCCGGTGGTGATCGTCGGATTTTTCCTGCTCGGCTTGCCGTTCTATTATCTCGTCGTGCCGCGTCTCGCCCTCGCCAAAGATGCCGAGATGCTCTCGCTCATTCTCTTCTTCGGCATCCAGCAGATCATCGAGGCGTTGGCGGCGATCGCGTTCGGTTCGTCCGAGCGTTCGATCCCCGGGCGGGTGCTCGGCATCGGGCCGTTTCACCTGCTCGGCGAGACCCTGTCGCGCGCCTGGGTGATCGGCGGCGCCATCGCCGCGGCCGCGGTGCTCGCGCTCTATCTCTATCTTTATCACACGCGGAGCGGGCTTTTGACGCGCGCGGTGATGGCGAGCCGCGAGGAGGCGCTGGCGAGTGGCATCGACATGCATCGCATCTCGGCGCGCGCGTTCGCGATCGGGCTCGCGCTCGCTGGGCTCGCCGGCGTGTTCGCACCGTTCATGCTCGGCAGCGTCACCCCGGCGATGGGCACCAGCGTCAATCTCGCGGCGTTCGCGGTGATCATCGTCGGCTCGCTCGGCAACCCGCTCGGCACCGTCGCCGGCGGCTTGATCTATGGCGTCGGGTTGCTCCTCATGCAGACCTATGCCAGCGCCTGGGCCGATCTTCTGCCCAATCTTCTGCTGATCGGGGTTTTGCTCGTGCGGCCAACCGGCTTGCTCGGGCGGCGGGTGCGGCTTGCCTAGAGCCGTGCGCGATTTTCTCGCGGTCGGGCTGCCGGTGGTCGTGATCTTCGCGCTGCTGCCCTTGATCTATGCCAATCAATTGCTGCTGTTCAACTTCGTCCTGTTCCTCATCCTGGCGCAGGGGCTGAACGCGATTTACGGCTTCACCGGCTATCTGCCGTTCGGCTATGTCGGGTTTTTCGGCGCTGGCGCCTATGGGTTTGCGCTGGCGGTGATGCATCTCGCGGCACCGCCGGGGCTCGCCCTCGCCCTCGCCGGGCTCGCCGCCATCGTCTTGGCGATGATTCTGACGCCGCTTTTGCGGCTTTCCGGCGCCTATTTCGCGATCGCCAATCTTGCCGCAGCGCAAGCGGTCTATCAGGTCATTGCCAATCCGGCGCTGCAAGAGATCACCAAGGGCCCCTATGGCGTCTCGCTCGCCAGCGTGTTTGCGCCGCGCCTGAGCTATGGCGCCGCCCTTCTCATCCTCGCCGGGGTTTTCGCCCTCGTCGCCTGGCTCCGCCATGGCCGTTTCGGGCTCGCCCTTCAGGCTGGGCGCGACGATCCGGTCTCGGCGGCGATGGCCGGCATTCCGGTGGTATCGGCGCGCATCATCGCCTGGCTGATCTCGGCGCTGATCGCTGGCCTCGCGGGCGGGGTATTCGCCTGGCACATCTCGGTCTTCTATCCCGAAACCGCCTTCGATCTGTCGTTTTCGATTTTTGCCATCGTGTTCACGCTGTTTGGCGGGGCCGCGACGCTCACCGGGCCGATCGCCGGTGTCCTCTTGCTCTATGGGCTCTATAACCTGATCGGCATCTCGGTGCCGCAATATTTCCAGCTCATCTATGGCGCGCTGATCGTCGGCTTGGTGCTGTTCCTGCCGCGTGGCCTCGCCTCGCTGTTGCAGCGGAGGGGGATCGATGTCCCCTGAGCCGCCGCCGCTCCTTGCCGTCGATCGCCTGGTCAAGCGCTTCGGCGGGTTTCGCGCCCTCGATGGCGTCAGTTTTTCGCTCAAGGCCGGCGAAGTGCTCGGCCTCGTCGGCCCCAACGGCTCGGGCAAGACCACCTGCATCAACACCATCTCCGGCCTTTACCCGCCGGATGGTGGCGCCGTGCGTTTTGCGGGCGAGCGGCTCGGCGGCCTTGCCCCGCACCGGCGCGCCCGCCTTGGCATCAACCGCACGTTCCAATCGCCGCGTCCCTTTGCGTCGCTGACCGTGCGCCAGAACGTCGCGCTCGCCGCCGCTTATGGCCGCCGCCACGGCGCGGGGGGGACCGTTTCGCTCGCGGCGTTGCTCGCTATGCTCGAACTCGATCATCTCGCTGACCGGCGCGCCGAGGATCTCAACAGCGCCCAGCAAAAACAGCTCGATCTCGCCCGCGCGCTCGCGACCGGGCCGCGGCTTTTGCTCGTCGATGAACTCGCCGCCGGGCTCAACCCGGCGGAGCTGACCCGCATGGCCGAACGTCTCGCGGCGCTGGCCCGCGACGGCATGGCGCTCCTCGTCGTCGAGCACCTGCTGAGCTTTCTCGACCGGCTCACCGATCGGGTGATCGTGATGAATGCCGGGCGCGAGATTTTCGAGGGAACGCTCGCCGCCGCCACCCGCGAGCCCGAAGTCGTGCGGGTTTTTCTCGGGAGCGACCATGCCGGCTGATCCTCCCCTCCTCGCCGCGCGCGGCATCGAGAGCGGCTATGGCAAGGTCCAGGTGCTATGGGGCGCGGAACTCGCCGTCGGCGCACGCGAAAGCGTCGTCTTGCTCGGGCCGAACGGCGCCGGCAAGACCACTGCCTTGAAAGTGCTGCTCGGCCTGATGCCGGCCTGGCATGGCACGATCTCTTTCGCCGGCAGCGATATCACTCTCTGGCCAAGCGACCGGCGGGTGCGCGCAGGGATGGCCTATATGTCGGAAATCGGCGTTTTCACTGCCCTCAGCATCGCCGAAAACCTCACGATCGGCGGCCAGTTCGCGCAACCGGCAGCGCTTCGGCGGCGGCTTGACATCCTCTATGACGCCTTCCCCGACCTCGCCGCCCGCCGCTCGGCCGCCGCCGGCAGTCTCTCGGGCGGGCAACGCAAAATGCTCGGCATCGCCAAGGCGCTCGCCGGCTCGCCGCGGCTTTTGGTGATGGATGAGCCCTCGGCCGGGCTCTCGCCGCTTTTCGTCGGCCAGGTGATCACCATTTTGCGGCAGTTCCATCAGGATGGCCTTGCCCTCTTGATCGCCGAACAGAACGTCAAGTTCCTCGATCTCGCCGAGCACGTGATCACGTTGGAGGGCGGACGCACCGGGTTTTCCGGCAGTGTTGCAGCGCTTATGGCAGATGATGCGCTCCATCGCGCCTATTTTGGACTCTGAGCAGATAATTTATTTGCGCACCGTGCCAACCACCAGCACCCTCCCGGCGAGAAGCCGGCCAAGGGGGGGAATGACGTTGAGTGCTGCGTGGTCGAACTTGCCGATCCGCGGTCAATAGGGCGGCACCAGCCGGCCGCCGAGCAGCAGGAAATATTCATAGCGCGGGGCTTGGAGTATCGCTCCGATCATCGCGAGTTCACGCTCGTTGATCTTGCGCTCGTCCTCAGTGATGTAGGGGGTCGTGGTGCCATAGATGAACGGAACCATACGGCGATAGAGGGGGCCGGCAATGAAGCGGCTCTCGCGAATTTTTTGCGAGAATGAGTGGGTATAAAGCTCATTGGCGACGACGCTACCGCCTGGGCGCAACACCCGCCGCACTTCGGCGAGGGTACGCGGAATATCGACATGGTGCAAAATTTCGTTGAAATAGACGAGATCGAAGAAATTCTCGTCATAGATCATCCGCTCTGCCGGCATGACGTCGAAATGAATCGAGGCAATTCCCATGCGTTCGGCGCGGGCGCGCGCGATGGCGACGAGATCGGGGGAGAGGTCGGCTGGGGCCCCGGGGTGACGACATCAAGATCGACCGGTGTTTCGCTTTTGTCGCGATGGCGGGCGGCAAATTCGCGGTGATATTCGAATTCACGGCGCTGGCGCTCGTCCATGTCGTCGAGGTCGTCCATGTCGCTTCTTTCTCGTTGCCGCGATCGACAAAAATCAAGACATCAGCGCGCGAAACAGCGTTGCCTGTCCAGTGCTGGTTTCCGCCCAGCCGAAACGTTCGGCATAGGCGCGGGTCGCATCCCGCCCGGGAAGAGCGGCAAAGAGCCGGCGGATAGCCGCTGCGATCCCCTGAGGAGAGTTTTCCTCGACGATCAGCCCTGCCTCCGGCGCCGTCACCACTTCCGGGTTGCCGGGGATTTTGCTCGCGACCACCGGGGTTCCGCAAGCCATCGCCTCCAGGAGCACGTTCGCCCAGCCCTCCCGGCTCGACGCCAGCACCAGCGCGTCAGCAGCGCTGTAATACCCCGCGAGGCTCTCATGCGCCACCGCGCCGAGGAGGCGCGCCCGCCCGCCGAGCCCGCGCGCTGCGATCAGCGCTTCGAGCCGCGCCCGCTCCGGCCCTTCGCCGAGGATGAGCAGGCTGAACCCCGGCAGCGCCGCCAGCGCCTCGATCACTTTATCGTGCCCCTTGCGCGGGATGAGGTGTCCGACCGAAATCAGTGTCGGGCCGTTGAGGCCGAGCGCGAGACGGGTGGCCTCGCGCGCTTGCGGGCGAAACATCGCGAGATCGACACCGTTTCGCAGCACCGTCACTTTTTCCGGGGGCGCGCCGAGGCCGATCAGCGCCGCCTTGAGCCCGGCACTGACCGAAATCAGCTGATCGGCGTCAGCGATGGCGCGCTGAATGAGCCGGCGCGGGACGGCGTAATCGGGCAATTGCGTCACATCCGAGCCGCGCGCGGTGATCACCACCGGGCGTTTGAAGCGGCGCCCGAGCCAGGTCGCGGCAACGCCGTCGGGATAGACGTAATGGGCGTCGATGATATCGAAGCGCAGGCCGCGCGCGATCAAAATTTCGATCGCTTTGCGGGCGGCGTGATAGAGGAGAAACGGCGCAAGCGCGGTGCCGAGTTTGGGGACGACGCCATAGCGCGGGTGATAGACGTCGATCCCGTGCCTGACCTCGAAACGCGGCGCTCGCGCATAGGCTGACCAGGCGCCAAAGCGCGGCGAGGTGAAAGGAAAAAACGGCACCGGCGCCACCACCGAGCTGACGATCGCCTCGCTCGCCAGCAAATGGCGCAGACGATTTTCCACGAAGACGCCGTGATTGGGCCGCGCCGCGTTGGGGTAGAGCGTGCTGAAGGTGAGCAGGCGAAGCGGTGTGGTCACGTCGCGCGCCGGCGAGGCGTCCACGCCGCGCGGCGCGCTGGCCGTTCGTTGCGGCGGGGGCTGCGCGGCGGACCCGAGGGCGTCGGCGCGGGCGG
>JAJYXY010000226.1 GCA_021801465.1 Pseudomonadota bacterium | reverse complement strand
CTATTACGAGACCATCCCGCCCGGCATGCTGGTCAAGCAAATCGAAGCCGGCGGCACCGTCACCTCCGGCAATATGACTTGGACGGTGCCGGCGGATGCCTATTTCGCTGGCTTCAAGAAGGTGCAAGCGCTGATCAAGGATGGCCATCTCGTCGGCCCGGCGGTGCCCTATGTCACCAACCAGCTCGCGATCATGGTGCCGAAGGGCAATCCCGGCCATGTCACCGGGCTTGCCGATCTCGGCCGCCCCGATATCCGCCTCGTCATGCCCAACCCGGATTTCGAGGGCATCGCGCGGCAGATCAAAGCGGCGCTGGAAAAGGCCGGCGGCAAGGCGCTGGCCGACCGCGTCTATGGCGCCAAGGTCGCGGACGGGACGACGTTGCTCACCCATATCCACCATCGCGAGACGCCGCTCTGGCTGATGGAGGGCAAGGCGGTGGCCGGCGTCACCTGGCAGTCGGAAGCGATGTTCCAGGAGCAGGCCGGACACCCGATCACCACCATCGCCATTCCGCCGGCGCAAAACGTCACCGCGATCTATGCTGGCGCCGAGGTCAAGGGCGCGCCGCACCCGGACGCCGCCCGCGCCTGGCTCGCCTTCATCCGCTCGCCCGCGGCGCTCGCGATTTTCGCGCGCTATGGCTTCAAGCCGTATCAGCCCTGATGCCGCCAAAATAAGGAATGTCCACCATGTCCACGACCACGCTCAAACCCGGCCATCCCGCGCTCGCGACAGCGCTTGCCGATAGCGGCTGGCAGATCGCCGGGCTCGCGCTGCTCCCGGTCCGCGTCATCCAGGGATTTATTTACTGGGGCGGCGGCTCGCGGCGCTTCATCTATGCCCCCTCCAAGCTCGACGCCTGGGGCGGGCATTCTTGGATGGCGCACAAATTCCACACCGCCATGCCGGGGGCGCTGCTCGGCCTCGACAAGGTGATCGGCTTTCTGCTCCAGCATTTCGTCCTGCTCTATGCCTCGGTCATTCTGTTTTCGGCGGCCGAGCTGATCGTTGGCCTGTTTCTCATCCTCGGGCTCTACACACGGGCGAGCGCTTTGATTTCGATGGGGTTTTCGGTGGTGCTGATGCTGATGTTCGGCTGGCAGGGCGCGACCTGCATCGATGAATGGACGATGGCCGCCGCCAACCTCGCCATGGGCGGCACGCTACTCCTCGCCGGGGGTGGCGCTTACGCGCTCGACAATCTCCGCCTCGGCCGCAACCCGGCGCTCGCCGACCGTCCGTGGTTCCGCTGGAGCGCCGGCAGCCTGCCGCTGCCGCTCGATGAGCAGCGCTTTCGCACGCTCGCCCTCGTCGTCCTCGCCTTCGTCGCCGCCTTCGATATCAGCACGTATAGTTATTATCGCGGCTCGGTGATAACCCCGTTTCATGGCGGCCCGGTGAGCCCGACCAAGCACCATGTCACGCTGACCAATGGTGCGCTCGCAGCGGATGGCAGTGTGCGGTTTCATGCCTATCTCGACGCTGGCACGCCGGAGGCGCCGTCGCATATCGTCGATGCCGCGCTGCTTGCCGCGGGCTCTGGCGAGGTGATCGCCCACTGGGACACCAAAACCCTGACGTCATTGCCGAAAACCGCAATCGTCAATGATTTCGCGTATCAGCAATTCAAGCCCGGACCGTTCGGCATCGTCGCCGGCGTCGGCGCGATGGCGACGATCACGCTGCCGCCGGCGCCGGGTGCGGCGCCGCTCACCGCGCCCGGCTATGTGTTGCGCCTGACCAGCGCCAACAACCACGTCTTCACCCTGGCGCTTCCCGCCGCGCATTGACCGACGCATGGCTGATCCCGCCCGGTTCCCGAAAGGGGACCGGGCGCCTATATGGGGGCAAAGGCGGCGGGGTGGCGGGAGTCAAAAAGGCAGCGTGTTCTTTTTTGAAAAAAAGAACCAAAAAACTTTTGCCTGTTGGATAGCACCCGCGGCGCTATGGGCGACGTTCGTGTGGCATGGAGTGATCTGATGACGGAGACTTCCCAACAAGTGCCGGTGACGGTGCTCACCGGCTATCTCGGCGCCGGCAAGACGACGCTGCTCAACCGCATTTTGAGTGAAAACCATGGCAAGCGCTACGCGGTGGTGGTGAACGAGTTCGGCGAACTCGGCGTTGACAATGATCTCGTCGTTGATACCGACGAGGAAGTGTTCGAGATGAACAATGGCTGCATCTGCTGCACCGTGCGTGGCGATCTCATTCGCATCCTCGGCGGGTTGATGAAGCGGCGCGACAAATTCGACGGCATTTTGATCGAGACCACCGGGCTTGCCGATCCTGCGCCGGTCGCGCAGACATTTTTCGTCGATGAGGGGGTGCGCGAAAAAACCCGCCTCGATGCCATCGTCACCGTCGTCGACGCGAAGAATCTCCTGGCGCGGCTCGCCGACAGCCCCGAGGCGAGCGAGCAGATCGCGTTCGCCGATGTCATCGTCCTCAACAAGATGGATCTGGTTTCGGAGCCGGAAGCGGCGGCGCTCGAGGCGCGGATCCGCGAGATCAACCGTTTTGCGCGCATCCACCGCGCAACCCGCGCCGGCGTCGCCATCGCCGATCTTCTCGACCAGGGCGCTTTCGACCTCACCCGCGTGCTCGACCATGCCCCGAATTTCCTCGAGGACGACAGCCACAGCCATAACGAAGACGTGGCCAGCATGAGTTTCGAGGCCGAGCGGCCGATCGACCCGGAAAAATTCAACGCCTGGATCGGCGCCCTCCTCGCCGCCCAAGGCCAGGATATCCTCCGCACCAAGGGGATCCTGCACTATCCGGGCGAGAGCCGCCGCTTCGCCTTCCAAGCCGTCCACATGATGGCGGAGGGGGATTTCATCGGCCCGTGGCCGAAGGGCGCGAAGCCCGCCTCGAAATTGGTCTTCATCGGCCGCAACCTCAACCGCCCGCAGCTTCGCCGCGGCTTCCTCGCCTGTCAGGTCGATGCCGCGCCATGAGTGGCCTGCGGCAGGCCGACCGGCTCCTCGAAGAGCGCGGGATCGGCGAGGATTTCGGCGCCTTCGTCACCGCCGCCGCCTGGACGCGAGACGGCTTGGTGAGTGCTTGCGCGCTCGGTGACGGCACGCTCGCGCTCGCTGATAGGGGCGGCTTTCGGCGGGTTGCGGCCCATGATGGCGCGGCGCTTGCGCTCTGCGCCGATGGCGGGCCGGCGGGATTTCTCTCCGGCGGCGATGACGGGCGCTTTCTCGCGGTCTCGGCTGCGGGCGAGATCACCGAGATCGCCCGGTTCGGGATGAAATGGGTCGAGCACGTCGCAAGCCATGCCAGCGGCCATCGCGCCGCCGCGATCGGCAAAAAGCTCTATCTCATCGATCAGGCGGGGCAGACACAAAAACAGCTCGACCATCCGTCCTCGATCACCGGGCTCGCGTTTGACGCCAAGGGCAAACGTATCGCCGCGGCGCATTACAACGGCGTCAGTCTTTGGTTCGTTGCCTCGAAATCAGACAATCCGCGCCGGCTGGAATGGAAGGGAAGCCACACCGCGCTCGCCTGGTCGCCGGATAATGATGTGGTGGTGACGGCGATGCAGGAAAACGCGCTGCATGGCTGGCGGCTCTCGAGTGGCGAACATATGCGCATGAGCGGCTATCCGGCGAAGACGCAATCGCTTTCCTTTAGCCGCAGCGGCAAATTTCTCGCGACCAGCGGCGCCGAGACGGTGGTGCTGTGGCCGTTTTCCGGCGGCGGGCCGATGGGAAAACCACCGCTCGAACTCGCCGGCGGCGATGGCGTGCTCTGCACGCGCGTCGCGTGCCACCCCGTCCACGACACGGTTGCCGCCGGGTTCGCCGATGGTCTGGTCGTGCTCGCCGATATCGCCTCCGAGCGCATCCTGCCGGTCGCCGCCCCCGGGCGCGGCGCGGTGTCGGCGCTTGCCTGGAGCGCGGATGGCGCCAATCTTCTGATCGGGACGGAAACTGGCTTTGCCGCCCGCATCAATTTCTCGAAGCACTGATTGATGGGGGACATTATGGAAAAAATCACCGTGGGTGGTCTCAGCATGGACCGGCTTGGCCTCGGCACCTTTCGGCTTACCGGCGAGGCCTGTCGTGCTGCCGTCGCGCAGGCGCTTGCGCTTGGCTATCGCCATATCGACACCGCCGAGATGTATGGCAACGAAGCCGAAATCGGTGCTGCGATCGCGGAATCGGGGATCAGCCGCGTCGATCTCCATGTCACCAGCAAGGTGTGGTGGGAGCATCTGACGCCAGATGGCATCCGCCGTGCCGCCGAGGCCAGCCTCAAGGCGCTCCGGCTCGATCATCTCGATCTCTATTTGATCCACTGGCCGGCGCCGGGGATGGACCTGCCGGCGGCGCTCGGCGCGATGATGCAACTCCGAGAGGCGGGTCTCACACGCGCGATCGGGGTCTCCAATTTCCCTAAAGCGCTGCTTCGCCAGGCGGTGGAAGATGTGCGGGCGCCGATCGTCTGCAACCAGATCGAATATCACGTCTTGCTCGACCAGTCACCAGTCCTGACCTACGCGCGCGAGAAAGGCCTATTTGTTACCGCCTATTGCCCGCTCGCCCAGGGCGCGCTCGCGGACCACCCGACGCTCATCGAGATCGCCAAAAAACACCAGGCGAGCCCGGCGCAGATCGCGCTTAAATGGCTCCTGGATCAGCCGGGAGTCGCCACGATTCCGAAGGCCGGGAGGCGCGAAAGCCAGGCAGCCAACCTCGCCGCCTGGACGATCACTCTCGACGACCACGATCGTGCGCGCATTGCCGCCCTTCCTAAAAACCAGCGCCGCGTCAGCCCCCCGTTCGCGCCGCAATGGGATTAGGCCTTCGCTAAGCGATTACGCACAAGAGAAGAGAGCGCAGGGGACTTAATCTCCTGCGCTCCCAACAAGCGTCGCGAATTTGAAAACCTGTTTTTGCCGGGAGACGAAAAATCTCTGGCGGGCAGGCCCCTCAGGAATTCGAGGTATCGGTCTCGGTCATGCTCGGCGGCGGGGCCATCTCAGCGGCCGCGGCCTTGCGCGAGCGGCGTACCACCGTCGCTTTTGCCTTTGACCGCGACACTGCTTTTGCAGGCGCCGCCTTCGTCGTTTTGCGCGCCGCAGCCTTCGGCGCCGTCTTGGCCGTCGCGGTACGACGCGTCGTCGCCTTCGCTGCGGGTTTGGCAGCACGCCCGGTCGCCCGCGCCGCCGTGGCACGAGACGTGGTCTTACGGCCCGCTGCCGCTGGCTTCTTTGTTGCCACCGGCTTCTTTGTTGCCGCCCTCTTCTTTGGCGCCGCCGCTTTCTTTGGCGCTGCGGCCTTGCGCGCCGCTGGCTTCTTTGTTGCTGCCGCCGGCGCCTTCTTACGCGTAGTCGCAGTCTTTGCCGCCGCACGCGCCGGCTTCTTAGCCGCCGGTGCTTTTTTCGCAGCCGCGGCACGGCGTGTCGTCGCACTGCCAGCGCGTCGCGTAGGCGCACGCATCGCGAGAGCGGCCGCGCGGCCCTCAGAAGTTTCGGTGGTATCCGTGGTCATGCGAAATTCTCCATCGCTGTTGGCATCTGCCACGAGGTTATCGTCAGTCACGAAAGCATCGGCGTGGAACCGAGACCGGCAGCAACGCGTCGAGCGGGTGTTTTTCTCTCATCTATGAAGAGCGCCCGCCTCTAGCACACCCTGCCTCGTGTTCCTCATCCAACAGCCTGCGCCGTTTGCGGCGTCTTGCGCGAATCGCACCTGCGCATGCCTGCTTTGGCTATTCACCAAATGACACGCGAATGTCAACAAAAAGACGCATGCTGAGTATCCTCGAGATGATTTTTTTTCTTCCGCATTCTTTGTCCAAGCATGAATAAGGGGGGAAAAATTCGCCGCGGCCAGCGCGGCCGCGGCATTAATAAATGAAAAATCGCGAGTTTTTATCAGCGACTTTTGATATCGGGCACGTCCCTTTGGGCAACGCCATTATAAACCGAGAGCGGGCGGATCAAACGGTTGTCGGCGGCCTGCTCGAAAACATGCGCGGCCCACCCGGAAATCCGCGAGGCGACGAAGATCGGGGTGAACATCGGGATATCGAATCCCATCATGTAGTAGGCGGGGCCGGCGGGGAAATCGAGATTCGGATGGATGTTCTTCTTCTCCAGCATCTCCGCAGCCAGGATGCGCTCGATCTCGATCCATTTATGTTCGCCGGTGACGTCGGCCA
>JAJYXY010000087.1 GCA_021801465.1 Pseudomonadota bacterium | reverse complement strand
AATGCTGGCATAGGGGCCGGAGCCGGCGTGGAGATGGCCGATTTTGATCTCCGAAGGGGCCTCGTCGGCGCGGGCGTCGCAAGGCGCCAGCCCACCGAGCGTGAGCGCCACTACCGCGAGAGCCAACCACCACCGCGCCATCATCGCCGCCTCCCCTCATTCCCCATTTGGGCCAGACGTTACGGCGCCCTCGGAGGTGGGTCAATGGCGCGCGAGCGCACCATCAGGGCTCAGCGAAGACGGCGATTTCGCTGCCGGCACCGACCGCAATCATATCGCCATGGCCGGCGCGATACGCGATCGCCGGTGTGGTTATCTCCACCCCCGCGACCTCGTGCCAAACCACTTGCCCGGTATGGGCATCGAAGGCCGTGAGCACGCCGTCGGGTCCACCGGTGAAGACGAAACCACTTGCCGTCAGCAACGCGCCGGCATTGATCGCCTTATCGAGCGGCGGGCCAAGACGTGGCATTCCCGCAAATGACGCGGAAACCCCGCCCTCGCCGCTCCTCTGGTGCGGTCGGGCAAAATGCTCGCGCCAGAGGAATGTGCCGCTGGCAAGTGCGATCGCGTTGAAACTGGTCACACCCGGCCCGAGAACGCTAACATCGGCGCCGGTTTTTCCCAAAGAAACCGTCGCGCATTGGTCGGTATTGGCGATGAAGAGGGTATTGGTGCTGGGATCAAAAGCGCCGCCGAAACTTTGGATGCCGCCATCGATCGCGGGACAAATGACGGCGCCGCCGCCCGCCGCCCGCGTCGCGCCATTTTTCACGAAGGCCAGCGCCGAATGATCGAGCAAGGCACCGTTATCGCCATCCGTCACCCAAAGATTGCCACCACGATCGCCGGTCACGACGAGATTATGCTCCCGCTCGCCGACCCGGCCGAATAGCAACATCGGCGCCGTCGCCATGCCCCAATTCCACACATCATGGCCGATGAACTGGTGATAGCCGCGAAGCTTCGGCGATGTGCCGATGATATCGAGCGCAACCAATGAGTCGCTATAAAAATTATCGCCGGGGCGCTGGGCGCCATCATAGGAAGGTGCCGGGCTGCCGAGGGTCACGAACAATGTATGCGCGGCCGGCGAGATACCGATACCGGCCGGCGCCACGCCGCCACGGCGCCAGGACTCGCCGCCCCAGCTTTCGTGTCCGACACTCCCCGGACCTGGGATTGCCTGCCAGAACCACAGCTGCTTGCCATCGCGCGCGGCAAACGCGCCGACGCCGCCCGCCTCACCCGCGGCGCTCGCACCGATGCCGATCACCAGCATGTTCACCCCCGTCGCCGGGTTGTCATAGGGAATCGGGGCGGTAACGAACCCTGGCGCTGCCGCGACCTCCCATTGCGTGTGCCCGCTCGCCGGATCGAGCGCGAGGAGATCGCCGCCGCGGGTCGCATAAAACAGATGGCCATCGAAAAGCGCGAGCCAGCCCCCGCCCGCTTTTTCCTCGACCCTCCATTTCGCATTGCCTGTCGCGGCATCGAGCGCCATCACCGCGCCCGCCGAGGTCGCAACAAACATCGTGCCACGCCAGACCAGCGGTGGCGCGGTAATCTCGCCCCGCTTTTCCGAATGTCGCCATGCCAGGCGGAGTTTGGCGATATTCCCGCGGGTGATCTCGGTCGAGGGGGTTAAGGGATTATTGGCGTAGGACTTTGCAGGCAAAATCCAGTTCTCGACATCGCTCGCGGCGTTGCGAAAATCCTCGGCGTTCGGGGTCGGGGACTCGGCGAACGCGGGGCCAAAGCCAGCGAGTGAGAGGAAGGCGAGCCAAATCACCGGGGCTAGACGAGACGAACGAACGCGCATGCGCTTTTACTCCTCAACGGCAGACGGCAACACTGGCCGACTAGGAAATGAGTGTAGCCCGGTTTTTGCCAAGCTCGCATCTCACGCTTTGCGGCGCTTGCCGAGGCACGCGCGCCGGTGGAAACTGCGGCGTCATCTTGCCCGGCTATCAGGAGAATTTCATGACCACCGCCCCGCTCAGCGTCGCGATCCTTACCCAGCGCCTCGCCGCGCAGGGCTTGTCTCTTCCCGCGCCCGCGGCACCGGTTGCGAATTATGTGCCATTCGCGGTTTCTGGGAACGTGATCGTGATCTCTGGCCAAGGGCCAATCCTTGGCGAGGAGCGCATTTTCGGCAAGCTCGGCGCCGAAGTGACGATCGAGCGCGGCATTCGCGCCGCCCAACTCTGTTTTGTCAATGTGGTCGCCCAACTCGGTGCTGCTCTCGCTGGCGATTTCGCGCGAATGCGCCGGATCGTGCGGCTCGGCGGCTTCATCGCGGCGAGTGCCGCCTTCACCGACCATGCGCGGGTGATGAATGGCGCCTCTGACCTCGCGGTAGCGCTGTTTGACGAACGTGGCCGGCATGCCCGCACCACGGTCGGCGTGCCGTCGCTCCCGCTCGACTTCGCCGTCGAAGTCGAGGCCATGGTCGAGATCGCCTGAGTTTCTGCATCGAGATCCCATGGCATGCGGCGACGACTTGGGGCGAGCAAGGTGATGGCCGACGGCGCAGCGACAACCCGTCTCACCCTTCACACCCGCATCGCCGAGATCGATCCGGCGGCGTGGGATCGGTGTGCCACGCCCGACGACAATCCCTTCACCAGCCACGCCTTTCTCTCCTCACTCGAGGATAGCGGTTCGGTCGGCTCGCGTACGGGATGGCTTGCGCGCCATGCGAGCGTACGGGATCGCGACGGCACCCTGGCCGCGGTCGCGCCGCTCTACGTCAAATCGCACAGCTACGGCGAATATGTTTTCGACCATGCCTGGGCCGATGCGTTTGAGCGAGCCGGCGGGCGCTATTACCCGAAATTGCAGGTCGCGGTGCCGTTTTCGCCAGTGCCGGGGCCGAGGCTCATGATCAGGCCCGGTGCCGCCGTGACATTGGCGGTATTCGCCGACGCGCTCCGCCAAGCGTGCAGCACGCTCGAACTTTCCTCGGTTCATGTCACTTTCTGCACCGCCGAGGAATGGCACGCCCTCGGGGCCGCCGGCTGGCTCCAGCGCCAGGGGTTACAATTTCACTGGCATAATCCCGGCTATCACGATTTCGAGGATTTTCTCGCCTCTCTTGCCGCGCGCAAACGCAAAACCATCCGGCGCGAGCGGCGCGAAGTGCAAGAGCAGGGCCTCACCGTCCGCACCCTAGAGGGGCGCGAGATCGAGGAGCGGCACTGGGATGCGTTTTATCGCTTCTATCTCGCAACAATTGAGCGTAAATGGGGCGGCGCCTATCTCACGCGCCGCTTTTTCAGCCTACTCGGCGAGCGGCTTCCCGATCGTGTGGTGCTGATGATGGCGGAAAAAGACGGCCGCCCGGTCGCCGGCGCGCTCAATCTTCGCGGCCGTGACACGCTATTTGGCCGCAACTGGGGCGCGATCGGCGATTTTCCGTTTCTTCATTTCGAGTTGTGCTATTATCGCGCGATTGATTACGCGATCGCGCATGGGCTCGCACGGGTGGAGGCCGGGGCGCAAGGGGAACACAAACTTGCGCGAGGCTATCTTCCGGCCCCGACCTATTCCGCGCATTGGCTTGCCCATCCCGGCCTTCGCCGCGCGGTGGGTGATTTTCTCGCGGCCGAGCGCCTGGCAATCGCAGCACGTGAGGCCGATCTCCAGTCTTTTTCACCCTTTCGCAACCCGGCTACCGACGAGGAGACCAATTCCTGATGAACGCCGCCACCACCGCCGAACATACCGTGCTGATCGACCGCGAGGAAATCCGCGTGACCGAATGGCGGCTCGCGCCAGGCGTTGCAACCGGCCATCACCGACATGATTACGATTATTTGGTGGTGCCGCTGACGGAGGGAGTGCTGCGGGCGATTGCCGCGGCCGGCCAGACGGAGACACCGCTTCACCCCGGCCGCCCATATTTTCGTAAATCCGGCGTCGAACACGATGTCAGCAACGCGGGCGCAGCGCCGCTCGCCTTTCTCGAAATCGAACTCAAGGATCGCCCTGGCTGAGAGAACCGCGACGCACTCGCCCCCGTCCGCGGCCCCCTAGTCGCTGTGCACCGCTTTGGCTAAGGTCGCGCCAACTTCGGGCCGAGATCGCGTGTAGCAATAAAAGAGGGGGCAGCAATGAAGGATGGAGCAGCAATGAAGGCGGGGCGAGTGATGCGGCGTTTTTTTGATCCGATCGCCATCTTCGCGGTCGCGTTCGCGGGACTTTTGATCGCTGGGGGCGGGGGCGCGCGCGCGGAGGCGCCGCTGCCACTCGAGCTCAACAAACTCGAACCCTTGGCGCAAGGGGAAGCGGGCTGCCGGGTCTATTTTGTCGTCACCAACCCCGAGGCGGAAACCATCGCCCAGATGCGGCTCGATCTCATCCTGTTCGGCACCGATGGGGTGATTTTGCGCCGGATCGCGCTCGATCTCGGGCCGCTGGCGCCGAAGAAAACCGGCGTGCGGCTGTTTGACCTGCAGGGCCTTGCCTGCGACTCGATCGGGCGCGTGCTGATCAACGACGTGCTCGCCTGCCATGCCGGGGACAAGCCGGCCACCAACGCCGATCAGGAGCGCGCCGCCTGCCTCGACCGCCTCGCGCTCAGCTCGCGGACCAAGGTGCCATTGGCGAAATAGCGGCGGGCGCTTGTAAGCGCGCCGCCTTCGTCCATATCTCGCAATGATGATGGCGCGAGAGATGGCGGTGCGTTTGGGCGTGTTTGGCGCGATCCTCGCGGTGATGGCACTGTGGGAGATCGTGGCACCAAGGCGTCAGCCGGTGATTGGCCGGCTGTCGCGCTGGCCGCGTCACTTTGCGTTGATCGTTCTCGATACCGTGATCGTGCGGGCGCTGTTTCCCCTTTCCGCGGTCGGTGCTGCGTTTTGGGCCGAGTCGCATCGTTTCGGTCTCTTCGGCGTGTGGTCCGCGCCGGGCTGGCTTGCCTTTGGCGCGTCGTTCTTGCTGCTCGATCTCACGATCTATGCGCAGCATGTCCTCTTTCACCTAAGCCCACTGCTTTGGCGCTTGCACCGGGTTCACCACGCCGACCCAGATTTCGACGTGACCACCGGGATCCGGTTTCATCCGGGGGAGATGCTTCTCTCGCTCGCCATCAAATGTGTGGCGATCATCGCGCTCGGTGCCCCGGCGGGGGCGGTGGCCGCGTTCGAGATTGTTCTCAACGCGACTTCGCTTTTCAACCACGCGAATGCGAGGCTCCCCGACCCGCTCGACCATCTACTGCGGCGTATCGTGGTGACACCCGACATGCACCGCATCCATCACTCCGTGATCCGGCGCGAGACCGATAGCAATTTCGGCTTCAACCTGCCGTGGTGGGACTGGCTATTCGGAACCTACCGCGCAGCGCCGGCTTTGGGACAGGAGGGGATGCAGATCGGGCTTGCAGAATTCAGCGACCCAGCGGAACTCGCCCTCTGGCGCATATTGCTGCAACCTCTCCGCCGGATACCGCAAAATTCGCCCTCGGGTCAAAGCGCGGTTGGCAAGGAAAACGCTTCTTTCCGCTCGCTATAGCGGTCGGTGAGATAATCGGCGCGGTCGCGGAGCAGCCAGGTAAAGCGGACCAGCTCTTCCATCACGTCCACCAAGCGGTCGTAATAGGGCGAGGGCAGCATCCGCCCGGCCTCGTCGAACTGCTCGTAGGCCTTGGCGACGCTGGACTGGTTGGGGATGGTGACCATCCGCATCCAGCGCCCGAGCAGGCGAAGCGTGTTGACCGCGTTGAAACTTTGTGACCCACCCGAGACCTGCATGACGGCGAGCGTGCGCCCCTGGGTCGGGCGCAGCGCACCGAGCGAGAGCGGCAGCCAGTCGATCTGGTTCTTCAAGACCGCGGTGATCGCGCCATGCCGCTCCGGGCTGCACCAGACCTGTCCCTCTGACCAGAGCGAGAGCGCCCGAAACGCCGCGACCCGCGGATGATCGGCGGGCACGCTATCGACCAACGGCAAGCCATGGGGGTGAAAGACGCGCGCCTCGGCGCCGAGATGACGCAGGATGCGCGCCGCCTCCAGTGTCAGAAGCCGGCTGTAGGAGCGCGCGCGCAAGGAGCCGTAGAGCAGCAGGATGCGCGGCGGATGGGTCGCGCGGACCGCCGGCTCCAGCCGCGACTGATCGGGCGGGGCGAGGAGATCGGCAACAAGCGCGGGGAGGGGTGCGTCCTCGTCCGGCGTTACGTCAGCCACGGCGCACCCCC
>JAJYXY010000016.1 GCA_021801465.1 Pseudomonadota bacterium | reverse complement strand
TGCCGATCAGCTCAACCAGCCCTAAAATGATGGACGCGGAGCTGCCCGGTGCGTCAGGCAATTCATCCCCGGGGCCAGTAAGCATTCCTCCCGGGAACTGGCTCTGCCGGGATCGTGGTCTCGGTATCTGGTGCCCACCTGCACACGCAGGCCTTGGGAGGATGACAGGCCAACGGCCAGGGTGGCTCCGCGCTTTCTCTCTTTCGGCCAAAGCGATCGCGCCATGACCGGCGAGGAGGCTGACCGTGCGCTTCTCGCGGCCAAACGCGAAGCCCGTGCGCTGGCGCTCGCCCGCCGCGCCGGCGCCGATCCCGGGCTCGGTGCGGCTCTTGGGGATGTCGTTCTCCGCGACATCACGCTGCCCGAGGGTGCGGTGGTCGCCGGATTTTGGCCAATCGGCGATGAGATCGATATCCGCCCGCTGCTTTACGCCCTCGCCGCGCGCGGCCATCCGATCGTTTTGCCGGAGACGCCGCGCCGTGGCTTGCCGCTGATTTTCCGCCGCTGGCAGCCGGGCGCGGCGCTGATCGCCGGGCGCTTTGGGACGAGCCATCCCGACGGGCCGGCGCTGGCGCCAGACGTGCTGTTCATCCCGCTGCTCGCCTTCGATCGCGCCGGCAACCGCATTGGCTATGGCGCTGGGTATTATGATCGCAGCCTCGCGGCGCTCCCCGGGGCGCGCCGGATCGGCTGCGCCTATGCCGCGCAGGAGATCGAGCGCGTGCCCGCCGGCCCCTTTGATGCCCGGCTCGATGCGGTCGCGACCGAGCGCGGGGTGATTTTTTGCAAGAAGACGGAATAGGTCATGCGCATTCTTTTTCTTGGCGATCTCGTCGGGCGCAGCGGGCGGGAGGCGGCGGTCGCTGCGCTGCCGGGGCTCCGCCAGGCGCTCAGGCTCGATCTCGTTATCGTCAATGCTGAGAACGCTTCGCACGGCTTCGGCCTCGCCCCCGACATGGCCGAGGCCTTGTTCGCGGCAGGCGCCGATGTGCTGACGCTCGGCAATCATTCGTGGGACCGCAAGGAGATCATCCCCTATATCGCGCAAACCCCGCGCCTGATCCGCCCGCTCAACTACCCACCCGGGACACCGGGGGCGGGGGTGGCCGAGATCACGCTCGGCGATGGCAGGCGGGCGGTGGTGATGAACCTCATGGGGCGCCTTTTCATGGAATTGCTCGACTGCCCCTTTCGTGCCGCCGCCGAGGTGCTCGCCAAACACCGGCTTGGCGCCGGCGCGCAGGCGATCGTGATCGATTTCCACGCCGAGGCGACGAGCGAGAAAATGGCCTTCGCCCATAGTTTCGACGGTAAAGTCTCGCTCGTCGTCGGCACCCATACGCATTGCCCAACGGCAGACGCTCAGATTCTGCCCGGCGGCACCGGCTATCAGAGCGATCTTGGCATGTGCGGCGATTACGACAGCGTGATAGGCATGAAAAAAGAAGCGGCGGCGGCACGATTCTGGCGCAAGCTGCCGGGCGAGAAGCTGCAGCCGGCAGAAGGGGAGGCGACAGTGTGTGGCCTGTTCGTCGAAACCGACGATGCGACCGGTCTTGCCCGCCAAATCGCCCCGCTTCGTCAGGGCGGACGGCTCCAGCCGGCATGGCCGGAGACGTGATCATGCCGCTCTGCCCGCGCATGGGGTTTCAGCGTCGGGCGAACGCGGGCTATGCTGGGCGGAACCCACGGCTTGGAGGACAGCATGGAACCGCTCGTCAGCACATCTTGGCTTGCTGAGCATCTCGGGGAGGACGATCTCGTCGTGTTCGATGCGACGATGTATTTGCCCAACGAGAACAAAAATGGCCGAGAGGAATTCGCGCGCGCCCACATCCCCGGCGCCGGTTTTTTCGATATCGACGAAATCGCCGACCATGAGAGCCATCTTCCGCATATGGTGCCAACCCCGAGCCGCTTTGCCGCCCTAATCGGCGCGCTTGGCGTCGGCGCGGAAACGCGGGTGGTGTTTTATGACCAGAAAGGGCTCTCTTCGGCGGCGCGTGGCTGGTGGCTGATGGGGCTGTTTGGCCATGACCGGGCGGCGGTTCTCGACGGCGGCTTGCCGAAATGGCTGCGGGAGGGAAGAGCGGTCGAGGCCGGGCCACCGCGCCCGCGCCCGCCGGCGCCTTTCACGCCGCGCTTTCGCCCCAAGCGCCTGCGCGGGCTTGGTGATATGTTGGAAAACGTGAAGACCGGGGCGGAACTCGTTCTCGATGCGCGCTCGGCTGGCCGGTTCGCGGCAACGCACCCCGAGCCGCGCGCAGGAATCCCCGCCGGCCATATCCCCGGCAGCCGCAATCTTCCCTACAGCGAACTGCTGACGGCGGAGGGGACGCTGAAATCACCCGAGGCATTGCGCGCCTGTTTTATCGCCTGCGGCGTCGATGAAAATTGCGCCGTGGTGACCTCGTGCGGCTCTGGCGTCTCCGCCGCCATCCTGACGCTTGGCCTGACGCTCGCTGGTTTTCCAACCGGCGCGCTCTATGACGGATCATGGTCGGAATGGGGAAGCCGGCCCGACACCCCGAAAGGACCATGACGCGATGACCGAGCCACCGCCAGTGCCGCAATATCGCAGCGATACGAGACTGGTTCACGTCGGCCGCGCCGGCATTCGCACGCACGGTTTCGTCAATCCCCCGCTGGTGCGTGGCTCGACGGTCTTGCACGCGTCCTGCGCCGATCGCGCCGAGGCTGGCCAACACCGCTTCGAGCAAGCGCTGGTCTATGGCTTGCTCGGGACGCCGACGCATTTCGCCCTCGAAGATGCGATCGCCGAGATCGAGGGCGGCACACGTTGCCAAATCGTCTCCACCGGCCTTGCCGCCTGCACCATCCCGCTGATGGCCTATCTCAAAGCGGGCGATCACTGCCTGATGCCAGACAGCGTCTATGGACCGACACGGCATTTTTGTGACGTCGTGCTGAGCGGGCTTCGCATCACCACCACCTATTATCCGCCGACGATCGATAGCGCGGCACTGGCGCTGATGTTTCGCCCGACGACCAAGGTGCTCTTCCTCGAGAGCCCGGGCAGCCACACGTTCGAGATGCAGGATGTGCCGGCGCTGGCCGAGGTTGCCCATGCGCGCGGCGCCAAGGTGCTGATGGATAACACCTGGGGCATCCATTTCTTTCAGCCCTTCACCCACGGGGTCGATGTCTCGATCCAGGCATTGACGAAATATGTCGGCGGCCATTCCGATGTTTTGCTCGGCGGCATCACGACGCGCGCCGATGAGGATTGGGAGCGGGTGCGCGCAACGGCGCTTGCGTTCGGCCAATATGCGAGCGCCGATGATTGCTGGCTCGCGCTCCGTGGCGTGCGCACAATCTCGGTCAGGCTCTATCATCAGATGGAATCAGGGCTTCGCGTCGCGCGCTGGCTCAGCGAGCGGCCAGAGGTGCAAACCGTCCTTCACCCCGCCCTTCCGGGCGCGCCGGGGCATGCCATCTGGCAGCGCGATTACACTGGCGCCTGCAGCCTGTTCGGGGTCGTTTTTCGGCCCGAAATCAGCGCGCAATCGATGATCGACATGATCGACAGCCTCACCCTCTTTGGCATCGGCGCCTCCTGGGGCGGGTATGAAAGTCTCGCACTGCCGACCACCGGCACCATCCGGCGGACGGTCTCGGCGCCGCTCGCTGGCCCCGCCGCGCGGTTTCACATCGGCCTTGAAGATCCCGCCGATCTCATCGCCGATCTTGCGGCGGCGTTTGCGCGCCTTCGTCGCGTCTAGCGGCACAGGCGGCGCAGAGTCCCTCTGCCTCGATCGTCGCCGCGGCGATGGTGAAGCCATGCCGGAGGGCTTCCTCGCGCAAGGCTTCGCTGACGGCGCTCGCGTCGATTTCCGCAACCAAGCCGCAACCGCGGCAGATGAGGAATTGCGCCGCATGGCCGGGGGCGTGGCCGATGCAGGCGATGAAGGCGGAGAGGCGGCTGATGCGGTGGATGAGGCCGCAGGCCAGCAGGAAATCGAGCGCGCGATAGACGGTTGGGGGGGCGGCGCGGGTGCGGCTTTCGCGCAAACGGGTCAGCAGTTCATAGGCGCCGATCGGCGCATCGGCGGCGAGGATCAGGTGCAAGATCTCTCGCCGCAACGGCGTCAGCCGGCCGCTTTGCGCCTCGACGATCGCCTCGGCGCGTGCGAGTTTGGCGGCAATGTGGCTTGGCTCCGAGGCGGTTTTCGCGTGCATCCCGCCATCTTATCGACCGATCAGGAAAACGACCATGACCGATGCAGCTCTCGTGCATTCAGCCCCGGAACGCGATGCGCTTTTTGCGGCGCTCCGCTTCGATGCTGCCGGGCTGGTTCCCGCGATCGCCCAGGCGGCCGAAAGCGGAGAGGTGTTGATGCTCGCCTGGATGAACCGCGCGGCGATCGAGGAGACGCTGATCACCGGCCGGGTCTGCTATTTCAGCCGCAGCCGCAACCAGCTTTGGCGCAAGGGCGAAACCTCTGGCCAGGTTCAGCATCTTATCGAACTACGGCTCGACTGCGATGGTGATGCGGTGTTGCTTTTGGTGCGCCAAGAGGGGGTCGCTTGCCATACCGGGCGCCGCTCGTGTTTTTATCGCGCCATGCGTGATGGCGTTTTCCAGGAGATCGCGGCCCCTTTGATCGCACCCGAGACGCTTTATGGCGCTTGATGCCTGTCGGCGATACTGCCGAGGCGTGCCGTCACGAGAAATTCTTGCGCGCAAGGGTTGCCGGGCGCCCTCTCTGGGCTAGACTGTCTTTCATGCCTTTGCCGCTTTTTCGATCTGGCCGCGTTTGAGTGCCCGCGATGGCCGAAACTTCATCGAATTTTGGCACGATTGCGCAATGCCCGGTGGAGATCGATCCCCCGGATCTTTCACGTTGGCTAAAGAACAGCGAGCAAGTTCCTGGTTTTATAACATTTTTATCAAACAGGCCGGGGCCGCATGTGGCGATCCTCGCGCTCGTGCATGGCAACGAGATCGCCGGCGCGATCGCCCTCGATCGGCTTTTGCACGCCGAGCTGCGGCCGGTTTGCGGGCGGCTGACATTTGGCTTCGTCAATCTCGCCGCCTTCGCGCGTTTCGACCCGCGCCAGCCAACCGCCTCGCGCTTCGTCGACGAGGACATGAACCGGCTGTGGGATGCGGCGATCCTCGACGGGCCGCGGCGCTCCTCGGAGCTGTCACGTGCGCGCGCGATCCGCAAGCTGATCGAGACGGTGGACGTGCTGCTCGATCTCCATTCCATGTTGTGGCTGTCGGGGCCGCTTACCCTCTGCGCGCCGACGCGGGAGAGTTGCGATTTCGCGCTGGCACTCGGGGTGCCGGATCTAGTGGTGATCGACCCCGGCCATGCGAGCGGGCGGCGCCTGATCGATTACGCGCGTTTTCAGGCCGGACACGCGGTCGCTGCCCTCGTCGAAGCCGGGCAACATTGGCGGGCCGAAACGGTCGAGACCATGCTCGCGAGCATTGCCGGTTGTCTTGCGCGTACCGGCGTCGTGCCGGCCCATCCCGCGCTGCCGGCGCCGCAACAGGCGCGGCCGCGCCTTGCACGTGTCAGCATGACGGTGACCGCAGAGCAGGCGGGGTTCAGCTTCGCCGAACCATTCGTGGGCAATACGGTGCTCGCGCGGGCGGGGACGCTGATCGCGCGCGACGGGGCGCGGGAAATCCGCACTCCGCATGATGATTGTCTGCTGGTGATGCCCAATCTTCGGCCCTTGGCTGGGCATACCGCGGTGCGTCTCGCGCGTTTCTTGCCCGAGAACGCGCCGCTCAGCCTGACGCCCGATACCGGCCGGCCGCACGCATGACCAGCATCCGAGAGGAGAGATTTTGCGATGAACCCGCCTTTTGATGCCCCTGATCTTGCGCTCGAGAAATTCGCCATTGGCCAGCCAGTGCCACGGCTTGAAGACCCGCATCTTCTGCGCGGGGAGGGCCGGTATAGCGATGATCTCTCGCTTGCCGGGCAGCTTCATGCGGTGATGCTGCGGAGCCGCCACGCCCATGGCCAGATCAGGGCGATCGATCTCGAGGCGGCACGCGCCATCCCCGGTGTTCACCTCATCATGACCGGCGCGATGATGCAGGAAGCGGGGATCACGCGCATCCCGCACGGGTTCCAGCAGCCGGGGAGTGACGCGGCGCCGCTGATCTCGCCCGCTTACCCGCCGCTTGCGAGCGATCGCGTGCGCTATGTCGGCGAGCCG
>JAJYXY010000082.1 GCA_021801465.1 Pseudomonadota bacterium | reverse complement strand
TGCCTTGCACCGAGGAGAGCGCCGGGCGGATGACATTATTGGCATAGTCGAACAGGATCGTCTCCGGCACCGTCGTGCTGGAGGCGGTCATCGAGATGACCGGGATCGACGCGGCGTTGTAAAACAAGACGAAAGGCGGCACCGAGCCACGCGGGAAGAATTTCAACACCACCTGCGCCGTCGCCGTCACCTCCGACAACGCCGCCGAGATATTGACGTGGTTGTCGAAAAAGATCTTCACGATGCCGTAATCGATCATCGAATTGGATTCGATATGCTCGATATCGACCGTGGTCGCCATCACCGTGCGTTCGAAGAAGTAGACGAAGCGGCCAGAGACATCGGCTGGCATCATGCCGTTATATTGGAACACCACCGCGACGACCGGAATGTCGATCGAGGGGAAGACATCCTTCGGCGTGCGAACGGCCGAGATGGTGCCGAACAGAAGAATCAGAATCGCAAGGACGACGAACGTATAGGGCCGCCGCAACGCGACTTGAACAATCCACATTATGCCGTCCGTGTCGCCATCTGTACAGGAAACACCGCCTCGTCGCGCGGCGTGCGCGGAAGGCTGGTGAGCACGGCCGACGGTATTGGCAAACGCGCGAGGCGTGAATTAAAAATTCGTTCAATGTGTTGACGCTATCTGTGAACTTTATAAAGTTTGCTTAATAGGCTGCGTCGTCTGCGCGCCCGGCCGCGCGGCGTTTCATTCTCTGGATTTGCAACGACTTTGGGGGCGATGCCAAGAGATGAGGCCGATCAGACGAAAGATGCGGTCATCCGGGCGGAAATATAAAAATGACGTCAGTCCAAAAAATCATACTCGCTGACCACGACGCACCTGCAACTTACTGATGCTCGTGATGTTTTAAGAACTAGCGGTCAAACTCGGGCCCGGCGCATGTCAGGAAAGCGCAAAGCGGCGATCAAGTCGGTGCGCTCGGCGCGGCAGGCGATATAGTTGGGGCCGAGGAAATCCTCATCGGCGAGCGTGTAATCCTTGAACATCACCCCATCGGGATAGAGCTTTCCAACCACAAAGCCGCGCGCGGTGAAAAACTTATAGTAATCCTCCAGAAAATCGCGGGTTTTGAGGTTGATTTCGCCATATTCGAACTGCACCAAGTCTATCGCGTTGCGGGCGAACGCGTTTTGGAAGCCGCTAAGCACCGAAAACTCCGCCCCTTCGACATCGATTTTGAGAAAATCGAGATGCGCAATCCCGTGCTCGGCAAGAAACGCATCGCCGGTGGTGATGCGTGCCGCGACCTCGGCGATCGTTGCATCACCATTCCCGTCAGAGGAAATTGCGACGGCGTCGCGGAGCGTGCTGTTGGCGGTATCGTCACGCGGCGAGAGATAGACCGTGATTTCCCCCTCATGATCGCCGAGCCCGAAGGGGTGGATGGTGAGACGCGCCCCGAACGGCGCCGCGTTGACGGCGAGGGCTTCGGCGGTTGCGGGCGTGATCTCGAAGGCGTGAAGGTGTGCGTTGGGCACCAATTCGGCGGCGGCGAGCGACCAGTCGCCGATATTCGCACCGACATCGAACAGCACCGATGGCTTGAAGGGCGCCAGTGCCGCGAGCAGCGCCGCCTCGCCATTCAGATGGACGTCATAGTGCCGGTTTTTCCACGCCTCGACGCATTGCTGCGAGAATGCGGCGAAAGCCTGCGTGCGAGGCGTGCCGCGATCGCGCATCACCCGCCGCGCGAGCCACGCCGCGTTCTCCGGCCCCATCCGCGTAATCAAGCGGGCGAGCACGCGGATTTGAAATTCCGCCGTTAATCTGGTGAAATTAGGCATGAATGACACAACCCTCGAACAAAATGCGCGCGCCGGGATGACGCTTTCGATCGGCGTCGTCGTGCCCACCTATAATCGCGCCGGCTTTCTTCCCGAAACCCTCGACGCCATTCTCGGCCAGACGCGGCCGCCGGACGCGATCGTCGTCGTCGATGACGGCTCGACCGACGAGACGCCATCCGTCCTCGCCCGCTATGCACCAAGGGTCAAGGCGCTGCGGATCACGAATTCTGGTGAACTGGTCGCGCGCAACACCGGCGTTGCGGCGCTCGCGACCGATCTCGTCGCGTTTTGCGATAGCGACGATCTCTGGCGCCCGGGTTTCCTCGCGGCAATGGAAGCATTGTGGCGGGCAGAACCCGGCACCCGCGCCGCCTACGGCGATTTCGTCATCGTCCGCGACGGCGTCTGGGAAGAGACGAGCAAATTCGCCAGCGCGCCGCCGGGGTTCTGGGAGGGTCTGCGCCCGCTCGGCGCGGAAAGCGGCGTGTTCGATGCGCCGATCATCGCGCGCCTGATCGCCTTTCAGCCGTTTTTCCCCTCCGCCATGGTCGTCGATCGGCGGTATTTCCAGTCGGTCGGCGGCTGGGACGAAGCGGTGAGCCGGACCGTCGGCATGGATTTCGCAACCCATCTCCGCAACGCCGAACACCCGCCGCTCGGCGTCCTGCGCGCGCCGCTGGTCGGTATCAGGAAACATGGCGACAATTACTCCGCCGATGTCCAGAAAATGAATCTCGGCGATGCCCGCGTCCTCGAACATGTGCTGCGCACGCGCCCGAGCCTTGCCCCGCACGCGGCGTTGATCCGGGCGAGCATCGCGCGGCGCCGGCGGGAGGCGTTGGAGACCGCGTTTGCCCGCCGCGATTTCGCCGCCGTGCGGGAAATCCATGCCCTTCTGCCGGCAGCCGAGCGGGGCGGGAAAATCGCCGTCAAACATGCCGTCGCGACCTTGCCGGCGGTCCTCGCGAACCCGCTTGCCACCCTGCTGTCCGCCGCCGGCTCGGCGCGCGCGCGATAGTTTCCCCCTCATCGCGCCGCCGCCGAAGCGGTGGCGAGCGTGGTGGCGAGGTCGGGCATGGCCGCGAGGAAAGCCTCGAGCTTTGTCGCCGCCGCCGCCTCGCCGATCGCGCCGGCCGGCGCCAGCACCGCGATCAGCGGCACGCCGCCCGCAGCGCCAATCCCGAGACTGCGCGACGCTTGGCGCAGGCGGAGCGTGATCCCCGGCCCGGTGGGCTCACCCGCCAGCCACAAGGCGCCGGCGACGACGCGAAACGGTGCCTCGGTCTCCGCCCGGGTCGCGATCAGCCGCCAGGGTTTTGCGGGGAGCGGCGAAATCACCGCATCATCGGCACCCGCTTCGCCGGTGAGCACGCGCATCACCCGCAGAACGAGGCCAGGATCGGTCCGCGCCGGCAATGCGGCGACCGTCAGCCGAATCTCTCCACCCGCGCACAGCAACGTGCGCGTGGTGCCGTTGGCCGCCACGAGCAAGGCTGGCCGCGTCTCGTCCGGGGCGGCGATGCAGCCGGCTGGCACCGGCAAGGCAAGCCGCACCCCGGAAGCGGCCGCCGCCCCGTCGAGCGCCATGGCGCTGAGCGGCGCGGCCAGCGCCAGGAGACCGAGCGCAAGGCCGGGCCAGAGCACCCGCGGTGCCGGAGGAGGACGGGCAGACATTGCCGGCGGCACCGCCATCGGCTCGCGGAACGGCAGCCCGCCGAGAATGAGAATAAAGGTCACGAAAGCGAAAAAACCCCAGCCATAGATCAGGTGATCGGCGGTCGCGGCGCGGGCGCTGCCGACGATGTGGCCGAGCACGACGATGCCGAGCGCGCGCATGCCATTGGCGAGCACCGGGACGATCAGGGACGCGGTGATGAAAACCAGCCGGCGCCCCGGGCTGCGATACATCACGCCGGCATAGAGCACCCCGAAGGCGATCGAGGCGACAAGAAAGCGGAGCCCGGCGCAGGCTTCGGCGACGTAAAACTGCCCCTCTGGGATCTCGATCGAAAAACCATCCGAGAAAAAGGGAATGCCAAGCAGGGCGAGGCCATGATCGATGAAGCCGAGGGTAAAATTCTGCAAAGCCGGCACGAGAAAGCCGCCGAACGGCACTAAAAAGAACAGATAGAGCGCCGGCCAGAGCAGGCGGCGATAAAAATCCCACCCGAGACTGGCAAGCAACAAGACTTGCACCAGCGCCATCACCGCGAGTTGCCGCCCTTCCATGATGCCGAGGCGCTCGGCGGCGAACCAGATCGCCGCCAGCGGCACGGCGGCGAGGAGTGCCAGCGGCCACGGCCGCGCGAACGCGCCGGCCAGCATCGCGCGCCGCTCCCAAAGCAGCCAGACGGCGATCGGCAGCACCAGAAAACCATGATTATAGGCAGTGGAATCCCACCAGGTCGCGACCGCGGCTTCCGCCTCGCGGTAAAACGCGAGCGCAAGCAGGATGAAGCCCGCCGCCAGCGCCGGCGCCGCCGGGCGAAACCCCGCCCACCACACGGGCGCCGACATCGTCGCCGGTCTCATGCTGGCACCTCCCCGCGCGTCACCGGCGCCGCGGCGAACAAGGTATCGAGCGGCGCCAGCGTCTCCTCCCACGCGTAATGGCGTTGCATCGCCGCCCGCGCCGCCCGCCCGAGCCCCGGATGCCGCCCGGCGAGCACCGCCGAGGCCGCCGCGATCATCGCCGGCGCGTCGTCCGCGACCAGAAGATCGCGCCCCGGCGCGGCGGTGATCCCCTCGAACGCCGCGGGGGTCACGAGCACCGGTCGCGCCATCGCCATCGCCTCCAAAACCTTGTTTTGGATGCCGCGGGCGATGCGAAGCGGGGCGACGACCAAGGCGGCATGGGCAAGATAGGGGCGCGTGTCGGGCACGCGGCCAGTCACGACGACGCCAGGCAGGCGCGCAAGCTCACGCACCCCCCGCCCGGGCCGCGCGCCGACGATGTAAAATACCGGCGCCTTCCCGCCCGGCCGTGCCGCGCGCACGCCCGGCAGTACGTCTTTGGCGAACCAGATGACGGCATCCTGGTTTGGCCGGTAATCCATGGTGCCAGTGAAGACGATCGCCGGGCTACCCTCACGATAAGGGTTGGGAAGGCCGAGATCGGGGGCGAAACGAGCGAGATCGACGCCATTGGCGAGCGCGGTCACGCGCCCGCCAAGGTCCGGCGCCAAAAGCGCGAAATGCGCGCATTCCGCCGCCGAAACCAGCAGCGTATGGTCGAACTCGGCGGCGGCGGCGCGCTCGAGGGCAAGCAAGGTGCGCGCCTCGCGGGCATAGAGCCAGCGCCCCGGCCATGCGCTCGCCTGTGCGTAAGCGCGCCATTTCTCGGAATCGATATCAACCATGTCGAGAATGCGCCGCCCGCCCCGCCTTCCCATCACGTAGGGCGCCATCGCCGAGGAATAGACGAACACGTCACGAACGCCGCCGGCCCATTTGTCGGCGACCCAGCGGGCGAGGCCGCGATGATGGAAATAATCGCGCGTCAGCGCTCGCCCCGGCCGCATCGCAAGGAGTGCCGCCAGCCGCCGGCGGCGACGATGCAGCGGAAAACACGCGAGATCAGCGCAAAATGTTCGCAAATCCGCGACATGCCGCCAATCTTCCGGGTCATCGATCAGACAGCCGACATGCACACGGTGATGGCGCGCGAGATGGCGGAGGATGTGAAAGGCGCGGATCTTCTCGCCCTTGTCCGGCGGATAGGGGATGCGATGGCTGAGAAAAAGGAGATCGGCCATGGCGGATCAGCCAGTCCCGCGCACAATCGGCGGGCCGAGGACATTGGCGAGCGCAAGCGGCAGCCGCTTCCAGGTCGCGATCATCAAACGGTATTTCGGGTTGAGCGGGTTGGTATCGGGGATCGCCGCGCCCTCGGCGAGGAGATAGCGATAGCGGAGCGGCGTTGGCGAAAATCCCCAGTTTTTCTTGAAGGAAAACGCGCCGGTGCCAAGCTTGCTGCGTCCGAAATCAAAGAGCCGCACACCGCGCGCCGCAGCCCTGCGCATCACCTCCCAATACATGAAATCATTCGCCGCCCGCACGCGCGCCCGTTCGGTGCCGCCGCCGTAATAGGGCAGAACCTCGTCACGAAAATAGAAATTCAGCACCGCCGCAACCGGCGCCCCGTCATCGAGGACGGTGAGGATATCGGTGCAATCGGCGAAAATCTCGAGCAGCAGGCGGAAATAGCGGCGGGAAAACACCGGGGTGCCGAGATTGCGCACGCTCTCGGCATAAATCCGATAAAATGGATCGATGCTGGCGTCGACGCGCGAGGCCAGCCCGTTGCCGATCCCCTTGCGCACCATCGCCCGCTGCTTGCGCGGGATCGCTTGGAGATTGGCCTCGTCGTCCTCGGTGATCGGCTTGCGGAATGTGACATAGCGC
>JAJYXY010000250.1 GCA_021801465.1 Pseudomonadota bacterium | reverse complement strand
CGCATCCTTGAGAGCGTCCGTCCAGCGCCGCCAAATCGTCTCATCCCAGGGCTCAGGCGGCAATTGATCGGCAGCGAGCGCGAGAAACGCCGCCTCCTCGGGTAGCGCCGGCGTTTCGATCTCGCCATCGACCACCGCCCACCAATCTTCCGCCTCGCGCAGAAAATCGAGATTGCCGCGCACCGCCTGCCAGAACGGCGCCGTTGCCCCCGCAGGCAGGCGCGACGCGACCTCCGCGAAGGCCAGACCATGCAATACGCGGCGATTGAGCGCCAGCAACTGACGGAGATCGAACCGCGCGGCGGAGGCGGAAAAAGCGCCGAGATCGAAATGCGCGGCCAGCGTCGCGAGCGGCAAGGGCTCGGGATCGGCGGAACTGCCGAGCCGTGCGAGATAGGCGGCGAGCGCCATCGGCTCGATCCCGTCGCGGCGCAGCGTCCGGAGCGAAAGGCTTTGGAGACGTTTTGAGAGCTTGCCGCCGTCGCTATCGGTGAGCAGCGGCAGATGGGCGAAACCGAGCGCCGTCGGGTCGCCGCCAAGGGCGCCGAGCAGGTCGATCTGCACGCCGGTATTGGTGATGTGGTCCTCGCCGCGGATGATATGGGTGATGCCTTCGGCGAGATCGTCCACCACCGAGGTGAAGGTATAAAGCGGCGTCTCGTCGGCGCGGATGAGGACGGGATCGGACACCGCGCCGAGCTTCACCTGCCGCGCGCCGAGCACAAGATCGTTCCAGGCGATCGCGCCATCAGACAAACGGAAGCGCCAATAGGGCCGTTTGCCACCGGCCTCGGCGGCCTCCCTTTGCGCTGGCGTGAGATGCAGCATGGCGCGATCATAGACCGGCGCAAGGCCGCGCTTGAGCCGTGCCTCACGCTTGGCGCGCAGCTCCTCCTCGCTCTCGAAACAGGGATAAAGCCGCCCCGAGGCGCGCAGCCGCTCGGCCGCCGCGCGATAGCGGTCGAGACGGTCGGATTGGCGGAAGGTCGCGTCCCAATCGAGGCCGAGCCAGCGCAGATCCTGCGTGATCGCCTCGGCGAATTCGGGGCGCGAGCGCTCGCGGTCGGTATCGTCGAGACGAAGCAGGAAATGCCCGCCATGGCGGCGCGCAAAGAGGAAATTGGCGAGCGCGATGCGGGCGTTGCCGACATGGAGATGCCCGGTCGGGCTCGGGGCGAAGCGGACGCGAACGGCGGCGCTCACGGCTCGTCCTCGTCGTCACCCTCGTCCCGGCGCGGGTCGAGCGCGCGCCAGTCGCGTGCCTCGGCCGAAGCGGGTTCGGCGGCGAAATCGGCGCATTCGCTTTCGCTGCGCCAGCCCCCCTCCCCTGCCGCGATAATTTCGGCATCCTCGCCGAAGGCCCGCCAGGCCGCAAGGACAGCGCCCGCGCTCGCGCCCACGGCCTCGCGGCAGCGCTCGATACTGTCGCGGACATAGGCGCGGGCGAAGGCGTTGGCGTGCATCAGCGTCGGAAAACCACCGATTTCCTCAACGATACCATCCTCGGCGCCGCCAGAATGATCGCGAATGCGCACCCGCCAGCCGCCCGGGGGCGCGAAGAGATCGGCGAAATCACTCATCGCACAAGGCCGGTGAAGCCGTTGGTGATCGGATAGCGGCGGTCGCGCCCGAAAGCACGCGGCGTGATTTTCACCCCCGGCGGCGCCTGCCGGCGCTTATATTCGGCGCGGTCGAGCATTTTCCAGACGCGGAGCACGGTCTCGCGCGGCAGCCCCTTCGCGACCAGTGCCTCGACGGAGGCTTCCCCCTCGACGAGGCCCGCGAGAATGCGGTCGAGCACGTCATAAGGCGGCAGACTGTCCTGATCGGTCTGGTTCGGCTTGAGTTCGGCCGAGGGCGGTTTTTCGATCACCCGCGTTGGCATCACCATACCCGCCGGGCCACGCGCGCCCTCCGGCCGATGGTCGTTGCGCCAGCGCGAGAGCGCGAAGACGGTGGTTTTATAGACATCCTTGAGCACCGAATAGCCGCCGCACATATCGCCGTACAACGTCGCATACCCCACTGACATTTCACTTTTATTACCGGTGGTGAGCAGCATCTGGCCGAACTTGTTGGAGAGCGCCATCAAAATCAGCCCGCGGGCGCGGGACTGGATGTTCTCCTCCGTGGTATCGGCCGCATGTCCGGCGAAGGCGGGCGCCAAAGCCTGCTCGAAGGCCGCCATCGCCGGGGTGATCGGAATGGTCTCGCAGGCAATGCCGAGCAGGCGCGCAACCTCGGCGGCGTCTTCGAGGCTTTCGCGGCTGGTATAGGGGCTCGGCAGCATCACCGCGCGCACCCGCTCGGCCCCCAGCGCATCGACGGCGACGGCGGCCGAAAGCGCGCTGTCGATCCCGCCCGAGAGGCCGAGGATGACACCGGGAAAGCCGTTTTTGCCGACGTAATCGGCAAGCCCCAGCATCATGCCATGATAGGTCTGGGCAAGCACCGAGGGCTCGGGCGCGAGCGGGCCGGGCTCGCACACCAGGCCGTTCTCGCCCCGCCGCCAGGTGGTGAGCGTCACCGCTTCGCGAAACCAGGGCAATTGATGGGCCAGGGTGCGATCGGCGTTGAGCACGAAGGAAGCGCCCTCGAACACCAATTCGTCTTGGCCGCCCACTTGCGCGCAGAAGACGAAGGGCAGCCCGGTTTCGACAACGCGCGAAACCGCGAGCGCGATCCGCTGATCCTGTTTGCCAACCTCGAACGGCGAGGCGTTGAGCGAGAGCAGCATTTCCGCGCCACTTTCGGCCAACGTCTCGGGAACGGCGGGCAGCCACCAATCCTCACACACCAGAACGCCAAGGCGAAAGCCGCGAAAGGCGATCGGGCCGGGCGCGGGGCCGGCATCGAACAGACGTTTTTCGTCGAATACGCCGTAATTGGGCAATTCGTGCTTGGCGCGGCGGGCGAGGATTTTTCCCTCGCCGAGCAGGAAAGCGGCGTTATAGAGTTTTTCTCCCTCCCGCCACGGCCCGCCGAGGAGAAGCGCCGGCCCACCATCGGCGGTCTCGGCCGCCAGTGCTGCGATCCGCTCGGCGCAGGCGGCGACGAAGGCGGGCTTGCGCACGAGATCCTCGGGCGGATAGCCACAGATCGAGAATTCCGGCGCGACCACGAGATCGGCGCCGAGGCGCGCGCCTTCTTCGCGGGCGGCGCGGAGCTTTTGCGCGATCTCATCCAATGCCCCGAGCCGCGGGTTGAGTTGGGCGAGCGCGATTTTGAGCGTCTCCGGCATGCGAGCGCCTCAGCCCGGCTCGCCGGTGGCCTTGCGGCGAAGGAGGAATTCGCGCCCGAGCTTCACCCGGGGAATACCATTATATTCAATGACATCGGCGGTGGCGTAGGTTTCGCTCCAGGCATCAGGGATGAAACTCCCGGTGCCGATGAGATCGAGTGGCGCTTTCGCATCGGCCATGACGCGGCATTTCTCGACCGTGAAACCAGACGAGACGATGATCCGCACGCGCCGAAATCCCGCCTCATCCAGCGCCTCGCGCATCCGCCAGATCGCCGCCGCCGAAACGCCGGTGCCGATCAGCGCGTGCAGCTCGGCATGGCTGCGATAGCGGCGGATGGCACCGGGGGCGTGACGTTCGAGCACCGCATAGCTTTCGCCGGGATCGAGCCCCTCGATAAAGCGCCCGCCATGGGTATCGAGCCGCACGGCGAGCGCGCCGCTGGCGGCGAGATCGGCGAAATGATGGCAGATCTCGAGCGCGTCGGTGATCTCGCGGCCAAAATAATCGACGAGCACGGTGAGGTTCTCATCGGGGTAGGTCGCGCGGAACATTTCGGCGGCGCGCAATGTCGAGCCGGCATACCCGATCAAGGCATGCGGCATGGTGCCAAGCCCGCGCGCATTGCCGAACCAATGGGCCGTCGCGTCATTGGCGTTGCCGATGAAGCCGCGCGCCCCCTCGCGCTTGGCCGCCTCGCTGCCGATGGCGGCGGCATAGGCCATCATCTCCTGCATCTCGGCGCCGGCGCAATGCCGTGCTTCCATGGCGAGAAAGCCGATTTCCGGGAGTGCCAGGCTCATCTGATACGCATTATGCGCGGCGACACAGGGCGGCCCGAGCTTTTGGAGAAACAGGGTTTCGAGATCGGCGAGCTGGGTCAGGCTGCCACTGAGATAGGCGATCGGCTCACCGGCGCCGACCCAGGTCCCCTCTGGGTGCAACACTTCGATCTCAAAGCGCGTGGCGCGCGCGCGCTCCACCGCGTGCAGCCAGTCGATCATCAGGCGCGGCGCCGAAATCACCGGGCGGCGGAGAAAGAGCGCGTAGGTCACGCGGGCATCGCCGAAGCGCGCCGCGATCTCACGCGTGCGGTTGAAATAGCTGTCGGTGCGGGCCGCGATGTCGCGCTCCAGCGCCGCGCCCGGAGCGGTTTCGCTCATTGCGCGGCGACCGCCGGGGCGGGGTCGAGGCCAGCGCGGCGCGCCTGCAACTCGGCGGCGAGCAGGAAAGCGAGTTCGAGCGACTGGCCGGCATTGAGCCTCGGGTCGCAAAAGGTTTCATAGCGGACGCCGAGATCAGCCTCGGTGAGCTGATGCGCGCCGCCGACGCATTCGGTGACGTTCTGGCCGGTCATTTCCACATGCACCCCACCCGGATGCGTGCCCTCCGCCTGGTGGACGTCAAAGAAGCCACGCACCTCGGTGAGAATTGCATCGAAGCTGCGGGTCTTGACGCGGCTCGCGGTGGTGATGGTGTTGCCGTGCATCGGATCGCAAACCCAGAGCACCGGGACGCCGGCGCTTTTCACCGCGCGCACCAGCGGCGGCAATTTCGCCGCGATTTTTTCCGCCCCCATGCGGGTAATCAGGGTAAGGCGGCCGGGACTTGCCTCGGGATTGAGGATTTCGATCAGCCGCACCAGCTCGTCCGGCGCCATCGACGGGCCGACCTTGAGGCCGATCGGGTTTTTCACCCCGCGCAGGAACTCGACATGGGCGCCGTCGGGCTGGCGGGTGCGGTCGCCGATCCAGAGGAAATGCGCCGAGCAGGCGTACCAGTCCCCGGTCGTCGAATCGACCCGGGTCAGCGCCTGTTCGTAAGGGAGGAGCAGCGCCTCGTGGCTGGTGTAAAAATCGGTCTCGCGGATCTGCGGTGTGGTCGCGCTGGTCATGCCACAGGCGGCCATGAAGCCGAGCGTCTCATCGATGCGCGCGGCAAGGTCGCGATAGCGGTCGGCGAGCGGCGAGCGCTCGACGAAATCGAGATTCCAGCGATGCACCTGATGCAGGTCGGCATAGCCGCCGGAGGCGAAGGCGCGGAGCAGATTGAGCGTGCCGGCGGACTGAAAATAGCCGGTTTCCATCCGCGCGGGATCGGGAATCCGCGCCTCCTGGGTAAATTCGGCGCCGTTGATATTATCGCCGCGATAGCTCGGCAGCGTGATGCCGTCTTGGGTTTCGGTGTCGGAACTGCGCGGCTTGGCATATTGCCCGGCCATGCGGCCGAGTTTCACCACCGGCACGCGGGCGCCGAAGGTCAGCACCACCGCCATTTGCAGAAGGACACGGAACGTGTCGCGGATGATATTGGCGGTGAAATCGCTGAAGCTTTCCGCGCAATCACCCCCTTGAAGGACGAAGGCGCGGCCGCGGGCTGCCTCGCCGAGGGCCGCGCTCAGCCGGCGCGCCTCGCCGGCGAAGACCAGCGGCGGATAGCGCGTGAGCCTTTGCTCGACGGCGGCAAGTGCAGAGGCGTCGGGGTAGACCGGCGCCTGCCAGATCGGCCGCGCCCGCCAGCTCGCGGACGACCAGCGGGAAGCAGGAGAGACCGCGGAATTTTCAGCCATCATCCACCCAAATCACGAAAAACCCTCGCACGAAGGGGTAAAGCCTTTCCCGTGCGGCGGCAACTGGCGCTGGCGCTGTCTTTGCTCGCTCTCAGCGTTTCTTGCGGCGCATGAAAAGCCGCGCGAGCCGGGCAAGCCGCGGTACGGTCGTCGGTTTGACGAGACGCGGATCATAGCCCGACAGCCGACGGTCGTTTTCGGTAAGACAAATATCGAGCAATTCCGCGGGGTCGATCTCGCCGGTGACGGCCTCTGAGCCCTTGGCGGTGAAATTGGCGTCTTGCGGCGTGCCGTTGACATCACGCGCGATGCCGATCCGCTCCCAAATCAGGAACAGCCAGACAGCGGCGGTTTTGAGCAAGAACCAAGGCCGCCGCCAGAGCGGCATCCGGCGTTTGTACCAGGCGATCCAG
>JAJYXY010000023.1 GCA_021801465.1 Pseudomonadota bacterium | reverse complement strand
GGGATCAATGTTCCGGCGGCTTATTGCCGCGCCTATGCGTCGTTTGGCATCAAGGTGGTGGTGGCGCCGGAGGTTCCGAACAACTGGGCGAGTTTGCAGCCGTTTCGTATGAAGATTCCCGAGGGCTGCATCCTCGATGCGCGACATCCGGCGCCGGTTTCGGTCCGCCATGTCATCGGCCAGCTCCTCCCCGATCTGATGATGGGGTGCCTTCATCAGGCGGTGCCTGACCGGGTCGCGGCGGAGGGCTCGTCCTGCCTCTGGAACCCGCCATTGCGCGGCGGCGCCGGGGTGTCCTCGCGGCGCGAGGGCAATCGTATGCCGCCGGATTTCGAAATCATCACCTTCAATTCCGGCGGCACCGGCGCGCGCCGACAGCGCGACGGGCTCGACGCCACGGCATTCCCCTCTGGCGTGCGGACGATGCCGGTGGAAGCGACCGAGAACGTCGCCCCGATCGTCATCTGGCGCAAGGAATTGCGGCCGGGCTCGGGCGGCGCCGGGCGGACGCGCGGCGGGCTCGGCCAGATCATGGAAATCGCCGCCCTTGACGACATGGAATTCGCCTGCAACGCGATTTTTGATCGCATTCAGCATCCGCCGCGCGGGCGGGATGGCGGGCATGAGGGCGCCGCCGGCTATGTCGGGCTCAAATCCGGGGCGCCGCTGCGCGCCAAGGGATTTCAGATTATTCCCGATGGCGACAGGCTGATTTTAAAACTCCCCGGCGGCGGCGGCATGGGCCCGCCCGATGCGCGTGCGCCGGAGGCGGTGGCGCGCGATGTCCGCGACGGCGTGGTGAGCGAGGATGAGGCGCGCGTCGTCTATCGTGTCGCCCTCACCGCCGCGGGTGCTGTCGATGACAGCGCGACCCGTGATTTGCGCAGGAACAACCGGAAGGAGTGATCGAGATGACCGGCGTCACACGACGACATTTATTCGCGGGAACCGCGGCGATCGGGCTCGGCGCCGGATTTGCGCGCGCCGTGCGGGCGGCGGACGAGATCACGATCGGCGCTGTCTTTCCCCTGAGCGGCAATGCCGCGGCGATCGGCCAGGACGCCAAGCACGCCCTCGAAACCATGGCCGCTATCATTAACGGCGATCATGATATTCCGATGCTGCTCGGGAAAGGCGGCGGCCTTGCCGGGCTGGGCGGCGCCAAGGTCAAGTTGCTTTTCGCCGACAGCCAGAACAACCCGCAAATCGCCCGCAGCGCCGCCGAACGCTTCATCACCGAAGACCACGTGGTCGCGGTGATCGGGAGTTACACCAGCGCGACCGCGGTCACCATCAGCCAGATCTGCAACCGCTATCAAATTCCCTATATCTCCGCCGACAATTCTTCACCAAGCCTCAACAAGCAGGGTCTCGACTGGTTTTTTCGCCCCTCGCCGACCGATATCGATTTCACCAAGGCGATGTTCGACTGTTTCGCGGCGTTCGGCGAAAAGACCGGCGAGAAGGTGAAAACGGTTGCGATCATTCACGAAAACTCGGTGTTCGGCAGCGACAGCGCGAAGCTCCAGGTGAGCATGGCCGAGGCCGCCGGGATCAAGGTGCTCGCCAATATTTCGTATCAGGCCAACATCCCCTCCCTCTCGGTCGAAGCCGAGCGACTGCGCGCCGCCGATGCCGATGTTTTGATGCCGTCGTCTTACACCAGCGATGCGATCCTGCTCGTCCGCGCGATGCATGATGTCGGCTACACGCCGCGCGCGATCATGGCCCAGGACGCCGGTTTCATCGATCCCGCCTTCATCGCCGCGGTCGGCCCGCTTGCCGATGGCGTGATGAGCCGCTCCGCCTTCGCGATCGATGCCGTGACGCAACGCCCGGCGATTCCGGCGGTCAACGCGCTTTTCAAAGCGAGCGGTGCGAACAAGGATCTCAATGATCTGACGGCGCGCGAACTGACCGCGCTGCAGGTTCTCGCCGATGCGCTCAACCGCGCGAAATCGACCAATAACATGGCGCTGCGCGAGGCGCTGCGCGCGACCGACATCCCGGGCGACCAAACGATTATGCCGTGGGCGGGCGTCAAGTTCGATGCAACCGGGCAAAACATCAAAAGCAATCCGGTGATTTTGCAGCAACAAAAAGGCGAGTGGCGGGCGGTGTTTCCGTTCGAGATCGCGACCGCGCCGCCGATCTGGCATATCACGCGGTGACGCGCGTGCTCCGGCTTGCCGCGCCATGAGTGCCGCCCTGATCGCTCAGGTGGCGCTTGGCGGCCTGCTGATGGGGCTGGTCTACGCCGTCGTTGCCGCCGGGCTCACGCTGATCTTCGGCCTGATGGACGTGGTCAATTTCGCCCATGGCGCCCTGCTCATGGTCGCGATGTATGCAACCTTGCTCATCCATCGCGCGACCGGCCTTGACCCGCTTTTGCAACTGCCATTGGTCGCCTTGCTGTTGTTCATCGCCGGGGTTGCGATTTATCGCGGCCTGATCGCGCGCACTCTTGCGGTCCGAGTCAATGCCGGGATGGTGCAGATTTTCGTGACCTTCGGGCTTTCGATCTTTCTCGTCGGTGCCGCGGAGTTTCTGTTCGGCAGTGATTTTCAAAGCATCAATAACACTCTTCTCGGCGGCCGGACATTTGCGTTGAACGGGATCATCCTGCCGCTGCCGCTGGTGGTGAGCGGGATCGTCGCGCTTCTGGTCTTTCTTGCCCTCGCATTGCTGTCGCGCACCGAATTTGGCCGGGCGCTGGAGGCGACGCGCGAGGATCATGAAGCGGTCGCGCTGATCGGTATCGATCGCGACCGGGTGTTTGGGATCGGCTGGGGGATCGGGACGGCGAGCGTCGGCATCGCCGGTGTCATGCTGGCGAACTTCTATTATATCGCCCCTGATGTCGGCACCAATTTCGCGCTCATCGCCTATATCACCGTCGCACTCGGCGGCTTCGGCTCGATGTTCGGGGCCCTGGTTGCCGGCCTGATCATCGGGCTCACCGAAGCGCTCACCGCGCTTTTCATCGATCCCGCCTTAAAGCAGATCGGGATTTTCGTGATCTATCTCGCGGTTCTGATGGTCCGGCCACGCGGCCTGTTCGGGCGCCTCTGATGGCGGGCGCGGTGAGGGGAACGCTCGTGGCGCGGCGTCGGCGCGAGCTTTGGCTCGGCATCGTTGTCCTCGTCGTGCTGGCCGCGCTGCCGTTTGGTGTTGGCAATGCTTATCTGCGCGGGTTGATCGTGCTCACATTGCTCTATGCCGGCCTGTCACAGGCATGGAACATCCTCGGCGGCTATTGCGGGCAAATTTCCCTCGGCCATGCGCTTTATTTCGGGATCGGCGCCTATACCTCGACGCTGCTTTTCACCCGGCTCGGGATTTCGCCGCTCCTTGGCATGTTCGCGGGGGGCGGCCTTGCCGGGTTCGCGGCCTTTCTGGTCGGCCTGCCGTGTTTTCGCTTGAGCGGCCATTATTACGCGATCGCGACCCTGGTCATCGGCATGATGGCGGCATTGCTCGCGGCGAATTGGGATTTCATCAATGCCGCGCAAGGGATCACCATTCCCTTTCACGGCGAAAGCTGGGCCAACCTTGCCTTCCGCACCGCGATCCTGCCATTTCATTATGTCATGCTCGCCTACGCCGCGCTGATCTGGTTCGTCGCCTGGCTGATCGAGGGCTCGCGCTGGGGGTTTTTCTGGCGCGCGGTGAAGGATGATGTCGCGGCGGCGCGCAGCCTCGGCGTCAGCATCTATCCGAGCAAGCTTGCCGCGGCGGCGATCAGCGGGGCGGCGACCGGCATCGGCGGCGCGCTCTATGCGCAGTATATTGGCTTCATCGATCCTGACAGCACGCTCGATCTCTCGCTTTCGGTGCTGATCGCGCTCCCCGCCGTGGTCGGTGGCATCGGCACGCTCTGGGGGCCGCTTCTGGGTGCTGCGGTGCTGATCCCGGTGCAGCAGCTTTCTGTCGCCTGGCTCGGGAGTGCCGCCGGCGGCATCGATCTCATGGTCTATGGCGCGCTGATCATGGCGTTGGCGCTCGCCCGCCCGGAGGGGCTGGTCAGTTTCTTCCACATCCGCGCGTCGCGGGGCGCAACCGGGCATGGGTGAGCCGCTCCTCGAAATCCGCGGCATCAGCAAATCCTTTGGCAGTGTCGCCGCCAATGTCGATATCGGCTTCGCGGTCGCGGCTGGCGAAATTCTCGGCCTCATCGGCCCGAACGGCGCCGGCAAAAGCAGCCTGTTCAACATCATCGCCGGTGAGATCGCCCCCGATCGCGGCGAAATCAGGTTCGCGGGACAGGAGATCGCCGGCATTGGCGCGGTTGCCTGCGCCCGGCTCGGGATTGGGCGGACGTTTCAGGTGGTGCGCAGCTTCGATTCGATGACCGTTCTGGAAAACGTCATGGTCGGCGCGTTCCTGCGTGCGCGCAGAAGCGCCGCGGCGATGGCGAGGGCAGGGGAGGTGATCGAATTTTGTGGCCTCACCACGCGGCGTGATGTGCCCGCGCATAGCCTCTCGCCGCCGGAGAAGCGCCGCCTCGAGATTGCCCGCGCGCTCGCAACCCGGCCACGGCTTTTGCTGCTCGATGAAATGCTCACCGGCCTCACGCCGACCGAGGCGCAGGCCGGCATGCGTCTGGTGCGCGATATCCGCGCGCAAGGCATCACCATCATCATGGTCGAGCATGTGATGGAGGTGTTGCTGCCGCTGATCGATCGCGCGGTCGTGCTCAATCTCGGGCGAAAATTGCTCGAAGGGGCGCCGGCCGAGATCGTCCGCCATCCGGAGGTGATCCGCGCCTATCTCGGAGACCGCTATGGCGGATGAGCGGCTCTTACTCGAAGCCCGCCACTTGTCCGCGCATTATCGTGGCCTTGCCGCGCTGCATGGCGTCGATCTCGCGATCGCGCCGGGCGAGATCGTCGCCGTGGTCGGGGCCAACGGCGCCGGGAAAAGCACCCTGCTTCGCGCCATCGCCGGCCAGGTCGCGACCGCGGGGGAGATCTTGTTCGACGGAAAACCGATCGCACGTCTGGCGCCGCATCGGATCAGCCGCCTCGGCGTCGCGCTGGTGCCCGAGGGGAGGCGGCTCTTTCCGCGCCTTGCGGTCGAGGACAATCTCCGCCTCGGCGCCTATGCGCGGCGCGGGCCGGAGCGTTTTCGCCCGCTCGATCTCGTCTTCGCGCTTTTTCCGCGTCTGCGCGAGCGGCTTCGTCAGCGCGCCGAGACGCTCTCGGGCGGCGAGCAGCAGATGCTCGCGATTGGGCGCGCCTTGATGACGGCGCCGCGCCTGCTGATGCTCGATGAACCTTCGCAGGGCATCATGCCGCGCCTCGTCGATGATATTTTCGCGGCGATCGCGCGGATCAGGGCGAGCGGCGTCACCATCCTGATCGTCGAACAGCGGCTTGTCGAGACGTTGGCGATCGCTGATCGTGCCTATGTCATGCAGACCGGCCGCATCGTTCTCGCGGGCGCCGCCGCCGAGATTGCCGGCAATGCGGAGGTGCGGCGCGCCTATCTCGGCATGTAGTCAGGAGGGACTGGCCATGGATTTCGCAACCGATCGCAGCGATCGCGCCACACTCAAAACCGGGCGGGAGGCACGTCTCGCGTGCCGGGTCGGATTCTCAGGCGCGACCGCGGGGCTCGCGCTTGGCTTTGCCCAGGCCAATCTCGTGGTTCTTCCCGCCGACCTCGCGAACGATTTTCTGCGGTTCTGCCAGCGCAACCCGAAACCCTGCCCGCTGCTCGGGGTTTCGGAGCCGGGGGCGGTGGATTTGCCTGGCCTTGCCGAGGATCTCGATTTGCGCACCGATCTTCCTGGCTATCGCGTCTGGCGGGAGGGCGAGGTGGTCGCCGGGCCTGAGGATGTGCGCGAATTCTGGCGCGATGACCTCGTCGCCTTCGCGATCGGCTGTTCTTACACGTTCGAGGCGGCTTTGCTCGCGGAGGGAATGACGCTCCGCCACGCCGCGGCGGGGACCGAGGTGCCGATGTATCGCACCAATATCGATTGCGTCCCCGCCGGGCCGCTCCAGGGCAAGATGGTGGTCTCGATGCGGCCGTTCCGCCCGGCGGACGCAATCCGCGCGGTGCAGATCACCTCGCGCTTTCCCTTCGTGCATGGCGCCCCCGTGCATCTTGGTCTTCCGCAGATGATCGGGATCGAGGATCTCGCCCGGCCGGATTATGGCGCGCCGGTCGCGGTGATGGCCGATGAAGTGCCGGTGTTTTGGGCTTGTGGGGTTACGCCGCAAGCGGTGATCGCGGCG
>JAJYXY010000203.1 GCA_021801465.1 Pseudomonadota bacterium | reverse complement strand
GCCTAGCGCGTCGAGATCGGCATCGAGCCCGGCGCTTTTGAGATATTCGGTGACCACCTGCGAGCCGGGCGCGAGCGAGGTTTTCACCCAGGGCTTTGGCGCGAGCCCGCGCGCGCGGGCCTTGCGCGCGAGAAGGCCGGCGGCGATCAGCACCGCGGGATTGGAGGTGTTGGTGCAGCTGGTGATCGCGGCGATGACGACGTCGCCATGGCCGATCTCGTAATTCTTGCCGGCGACCGTGACCTTTTTGGCCGCCTGCTCGGCGCTCACGGCGAAATTCTTGGCCAATTCCGCCGAAAACGCGCCGGCGGCCTTGTCGAGGGCGACCCGGTCCTGCGGCCGCTTCGGCCCGGCGAGCGAGGGGACGACGCTGCCGAGATCGAGTTCCAGCGTGGTGGAGAATTTTGGCTCAGGCGCAGTCTCGTCGCGCCACATGTTTTGCGCCTTGAGATAGGCCTCGATGAGGGCGAGCCGGTGCGGATCGCGGCCAGTGAGACGCATGTAATCGAGCGTCACCCGGTCGATCGGAAAGAAGCCGCACGTCGCGCCATATTCCGGCGCCATGTTGCCGATGGTGGCGCGATCGGCGAGCGGCAGATGATCAAGGGCAGGGCCGTAGAATTCGACGAATTTGCCGACCACGCCCTTTTTGCGCAGCATTTCGGTGACGGTGAGGACGAGATCGGTCGCCGTCATGCCCTCGCGGAGCCGGCCGGTGAGGCGAAAGCCGACGACATCGGGGATCAGCATCGCGATCGGCTGGCCGAGCATCGCCGCCTCGGCCTCGATGCCGCCAACCCCCCAGCCGAGCACGCCAAGCCCGTTGACCATCGTCGTGTGGCTGTCGGTACCATAGAGCGTGTCGGGATAGGCGACATGTTTGCCCTCGGCCTCGGCGGTCCACACCCCTTGCGCGAGATATTCGAGATTGACCTGATGGCAGATGCCGGTGCCGGGCGGGACGACGCGGAAATTGCTGAACGCCTCCTGGCCCCAGCGGAGGAATTCATAGCGCTCGCCATTGCGCTCGAACTCGATCGCGACGTTGCGGGCAAGCGAGTCGGCGCGGCCGGCGACATCGACCATCACCGAATGGTCGATCACGAGATCGACCGGCACCAGCGGGTTGACACGGGCGGGATCGCCGCCGAGCCGCGTGATGCCGTCGCGCATCGCCGCGAGATCGACGACGGCGGGAACCCCGGTGAAATCCTGCATCAGGATGCGCGCCGGGCGGAACGGCACTTCGCGCTCGGAATGGGCGTTTTCCAGCCAGCCCGCGATCGCCTTGGCGTCATCGACGGTATAGGACTTGCCGTCCTCGAACCGGAGGATGTTTTCGAGCAGAATCTTGAGCGTGACCGGAAGCCGGGAGATGTCGCCAAGCGTTCGCGCCGCATCAGGGAGGGAGAAATATTCGTAGGATTTCCCCTCAACCGAGAGTGTGCGACGGGTTTTGAGGCTGTCCTGGCCGACCGTTTTCATGCGCGCGCGCTCCATCTGCCCGAGGGGCGACCGCGATGATCGCCCGCATTGCATGAGGCGCGGGCTTAGACCATACCCCGCGCAGCGACAAGCGGGGCAAGCCAGATGGGCGGGCCAAATGGGCGACACAGAGATGGCGGGGCACGAGGCAGGGCAAAAAGATCGGATGCGGCTCGAAGCGCGCAGTCTCGCGGCCTTTCGCGGCGAGCGGCTGGTGCTGGAGGGGGTATCGTTTCGGCTCGAGGCCGGTGGCGCGCTCTTGTTACGCGGAGCGAATGGGGCCGGAAAATCGACACTTTTGCGCGCCCTCGCCGGCCTCATCCCGCTCGCAGCAGGAACCCTCCTCTGGGAGGGCGAGGACGCGCTTGCCGATCTTTCCCAGCACGCGCGGAGACTGGGCTATCTCGGCCATCAGGATGCGGTGAAGCCTGCGCTCTCGGTTGCGGAAAATCTCGGGCTGGCGGCGCGCGGCGGCGATGTGGGGGTGGCGCTGGCGGCGCTCAACCTCGCCCCACTGGCAGATCTGCCGGCGCGCTTCCTCTCCGCCGGCCAGCGGCGAAGGCTCGCGATTGCGCGGCTTCTGCTCGCCCGGGCGCCGCTCTGGCTGCTCGACGAGCCGGGAAACGGCCTCGATGACGCCTCGCTCATCGCTCTCGGCGCGATTTCGGACCGACATCGCGCCGCGGGCGGGATGGTGATCGCGGCGACCCATCACGATCTGCCATTTCCTAGCGCATCTCAGCTTTTTCTTTCATGAAATTGTTTTTTCAACTCATTACGCGAGAACTTCGCCTCTCGCTCCGCCACGGCGCCGATACGCTCGCGGCCTTGCTGTTCTTTTTCCTCGCGGGGATGCTGTTTCCGCTAGCAATCGGGCCGGGGCCGGCGGAATTGGCGCGAATCGCGCCCGGCATCGTCTGGGTCGCGGCGCTGCTTGCCGCCCTCTTGCCGCTCGATCGGCTGTTCGGCGCCGATTTTGAGGACGGCGCGCTCGACCAATGGCTGCTCTCGGGCCTCCCCGCCGCCGCGATCGCGCTCGCCAAGGCAACCGCGCATTGGCTGACAACCGGCTTCCCGCTGCTGCTCGCCGCCGCACCGCTCGCGCTCATGCTCCGCGTGCGGGCAGAGATTTTGCCGGTGCTGCTCGGCGGCCTCCTGCCGGGGACGCTTGCGCTCTCGCTTCTCGGGACGGCAGGGGCGGCAATCGTGCTCGGGGCGCGGCGCGGCGGCGTTCTGCTGCCGCTTCTCGTCTTGCCGCTCGCCATCCCAGTCTTGATTTTCGGAACCACCGCAGCGGCAGCAGCGGCCACCCACCTGCCGGTGAGGCCACATCTCCTGCTTTTGTTCGCGGTGCTCGCGGTCCTACTGCCGCTCGCCCCACTCGCCGCCGGGGCGGCCTTGCGCGCAGCGGCGGAGTAGGGAAAAATAGGAGCAATAGTAAGTAAGTTGTTCTTTTTTGAAAAAAAGAACCAAAAACTTTTATCGGCAAGGAGCTAAAAATGGATTTGGGATTGGCGGGTAAGAAAGCATTGATCACCGGGGCGAGCCGGGGGATCGGCCGCGCCATCGCCGGCGTTTTTGCCGCCGAGGGTTGCGCGCTCGCGCTCGCGAGCCGCGATCGCAGCGCACTCGAAGCCGCGGCGGCCGAGCTTCGCGCCGCGCACCCAGGGATCGCGATCACGATCCATCCCGCCGACCTCTCGCGCACCGCAGACCAAGAGGCGCTGGCGCGCGCCTGCCCCGAGATCGACATTCTGGTGAACAATGCCGGCGCCAACCCGCCCGGAACCCTCGCCGAAATCGATGACGCCACCTGGCGGGCGGCGTGGGATTTGAAAATGTTCGGCTTCATCAATCTCACCCGCGCCTGTTACGCCGGCATGGCGGCGCGCCGCACCGGCGTCATCATCAACATCATCGGCGCCGCCGGCGAGCGGCTCAACGCCAACTACATCCTCGGCAGCACCGGCAATGCCGGGCTGATGGCCTTCACCCGCGCACTCGGCAGCGCCTCACCGGCGGATGGCGTGCGCGTCGTCGGCATCAATCCCGGGCTGACCGCGACCGAGCGGGCGACGATGCTGGTAGAAAGCTGGAGCCGCACCGCCTTCGGAACCCCCGATCGCTGGGCGGAATTGCCGCAGGTGAAAAACCTTCCCTTCGGGCGCATGGCAGCGGCGCGCGAAGTCGCCGATCTCGCCGCCTTCCTGGCCTCTGAGCGCGCGGGCTATATCAGCGGCACCATCGTCACCATCGACGGCGGCGCCGCCAATCGCCACTGAACTCGGAAAACGCGGCGCCAGGCGGCGAAATTTAACCTTTCGGTCATCGTTTCACACCACACTGACTGCCTCAACGTGGAGATATGATGGCGGCCATCCGCTCGCAAACAGCGATCTCGCCGGCAAACCGCGCCCCCACCCTCGCCGACGCACGGGGGGAGGGGCGAACCGCGTTGCCGGCGGAGCGGACGCTTCTCGAAGACGTGCGCCGGGTGTTGCGCCGGCCGGCGGGATGGCGGGTTTTGGTGCTCCATCTCTCGCGACTGCCGGAGCGAAAAGCCCATCACGGGCGCATCGCCCGCGCCCTCCTCGAAGAAGCGGCGCCGCGCTTCGATGGCCAGATTCATGGCCTCGGCAACGGCGATCTCGTCTTTTTTTGCCGCGAGGAGGCGGGGACGCTGCGCGGCGTGACAATGGTTTTGGCCCGCCTGTTCCCCGAAACCCTGATCTCGCTCTGGCCGCTCGAGAGCGAAGCATTGACGCTGGTGGCCTATGCCGCGGGGCGGCTTGCCGAGGCCGTCGCGCCCGCCGAGCGCATCGCGGCACCGACGTCGACGACATCGCCCGCGAGCGAGCCGGCCCAGGACTCGGCCAATTCCTCGGAATGGCCCGATTTCGGCGCCTTAATGCGCCGCGAGACGGCGATCCGCCTCGCCCATGGCCGCATGACGCTCGCCTTTCGCGACTGGCGTGCAGACAGCACCTATCTCAGCGCCGTGGCCGGTGCCGATCCGGCTTTGCTGCGCCATCATCTCGGCGCGCTGGAGCGTGATCTCTTGGCCACGCTCCATGCCGGTGCCGGCACCGGCATGCCGCTCGACCCGGTTCCTCACCGCGCCATCCACCCCGCATGGCCAGACCAGTTGCCGCCGGCGCTTCATCTCCATCTCTCGCCGGCGAGCGTCTTTACAGACGAATTTGCTCACCTCGCGGCACTTTGTCGCGGGGGCGGCGTCGATCTTGGCGTTGCCATCGCCTTCTCCGATGCGTGTATCGACGCCAAAACCATGGAGAGGGCACGGGCGGCCATCGCCGAGGCTGGCGCCCTGTTCGTGCTCGATGAGGTTCGCGCCGAGACATTTTCCTGTGCCGCGCCGGCGAAACTCGACCCTGATCTGCTGGTGATCGATTACGGCCCCGCGCTCGCCGACCTTTCGGCCCATGACTGCGCGCGGCTGTTTCATCCGCTCGAAGGTGCTCAGGTCGTGCTACGCGGCGCCGATGACGAGGCGGCGCTGGCCTTCGGCCTTGCGCGGGGGATTTCCCTGTTCCAGGGGCGCCACGCGGCGGCGATGGCGGCGGCGGCACGCATGTTTACCTGCCCGTCCGCGCGCCAATGCACACTGGCGGCCTGCATGACGCGCGCGGCCGCGGCATCGCCCGAGGGGCGTTTCGGCTGCGCCGAGCCCGCTTTGCTCGACGGCGCGACCGCCCAACGCGGCCCATCATCCGGGCTCGGCGGATGAGCGCCTTCCATTTTTCCGCCTGGACCAGCACCGCGGACGCCGGCGATGCGCTCGCCGCCGCCGTGCAATCCTGCCTCACCGCCGGGATCGAGCGCCAAGCCCTCGTCTTACGCCTCGATCTATTGCCGCCGTCCTGCGCCAAACCGCATCATTTGCGCTTGTTTCGCGCCGCCCTCGATCCCCTGCTCGAAGCCGATCGCGCGAGCGCCTTTCGCCTGCGAAGCGAGGCGGTGGTGGTGATGTGGCGCGGTGAGGCCGGGCATCATTTGCAACGCGCGCTCTCGACGCTGCGCCATCTTCTCGCCGACATGCCCGAACACCTGCCGGCCTGGGAAACCCTCGCCGAAACCATCGCGCTGCCAGCGGCATCCGACACGCTCCTCAGCTTGATCGCCGAGAGCGAAGCCCCTTTTCGCGCAAACGGCGGGTCGGGAGGGGAGGGGCAAGCCACCCCGCGCGCCGCGATCGACCCCGCGCTGCTACCGCTCCTTGCGCGCAATCTCGCTCAGGTCGATCTCTCTTCCTTCGTTCGTCGCCGCCCCGTCTCACGCCTGGAAACGGATGGGCGCATGGTGCGCCAATGGGAGGAAAGGGGGCTCGCGCTTGGCGATCTCGCCGCGATGCTGGTGCCGGGGCGGAGCCTGACCGCGGCGCCGTGGCTGCTTCACTCACTCAGCCGCATTCTCGACCGCCGCATCCTCGCCTTACTTGCCGCCCCCGAGGAAATCCGCGAGGCGCTGCCGTTTTCGCTCAATCTGCGGGTGGAAAGCGTGCTCTCGGCGGAATTTTTGCGTTTTGACCGCGCCTTGCCGGCGGGGCTGCGCGGCTTGGCGCTGATCAATCTGCGGCCGGCGGATATCCTTGCCGATCCCGCGGCCTATCGCTTCGCACGCGAATTCGCCCGCGCCCGCGGCTATCGGATCGTTCTCCGCGGCCTCTCGCGCGCTCTGCTGGCGGCCTTTCCCGCTGGCCCCGAGGGGGTTGACCTGCTGCAATTTCATTTCCAGCCTTCCTACGCCGAGGCG
>JAJYXY010000035.1 GCA_021801465.1 Pseudomonadota bacterium | reverse complement strand
CAACCTGAATGGGAGAAAGGGCGTTGGTGAATGTGCAGCTCGGGCTGTAATAGCGGAGATATTCCTTGACGGCGCGGCTGTTGGTGGCGACGAAGCCACCATTTGAGGCAAAGGTCTTGGAAAAACTGCCCATCACAAGGTCAACTTTGCCAAGCATCCCCTGCATGCCGATATGCCCGGTGCCATCCTCGCCGAGGCAGCCGAGATCATGGGCAACGTCGACCATCAGCACCGCGCCGAACTCATGCGCCGCCTCTTGAAGGGCTGCGATATCGGGCGTGTCGCTGTCCATCGAGAATAGACTCTCGGTCACGATCATGATGGCGGCCTTGGCATCGCGCGCGCGGATCGCGGCAAGCCGCTGACGGCAATGCGCCACATCGTTATGACGGAAAAGCGAGATATTTTTCGTCGCCGCCTGAGCACCGGTCTGGAGACAGGCATGCGCAAGCGCGTCCATGACGATATGATCGTGAGAGCGGATCAGGCCTTTGATCACACCGAACCCCGCGGCCCAGCCTGTCGAGAAAAGAAGGGCTTCCTGCATACGCATGAACGCCGCTATCCGGGCCTCTAGGGCGACGGATGTGGAGATATTGCCGACGAGCGCGGACGACCCGGCGGAGTGGACGCCAAATCGCCGGATCGCGTCGCGTGCAGCGTCATGCACCGCAGGATGGGAAGAGAGGCTCAGATAATCCTGCGAGGCGAAATTGACCCCTTGGGTCAGGCGGCCAGCGTCGTCACGAACTGCGCAGCTCGCGGCGGGGCCGGTTTCGGTCGAGCGCCCATAGGGCCAAGTCTGTGAACGCCGGCGTATGTCCTGCCAGTCGAAAAACGCATCGCAGCGGCCCAGCAAGTCAGGGCCTTCCATCACCCGGAAATCGCGCACGCTCCCTGTCAGGGCGGCCTCTGGCACGCCATCAAAGGTTTTAAACACAGAACGCATCGGCTTGTTCTTTCCCTGATCCAATAGAGGTCCTTCGTTATTTTGACGAGTCATCGACTTTTCGGCCGACGACATGAAAATGACGCTTTTTGCGAAACAGATACTTTATAGGTCTATAGAATTAAAAAATGGATAAAGAGAAAAAATTTTTTCTATCTGACTGAGACGCAAACCGAGGGTACATTCTCGCGTTTTAGGCGCGCGTCCTGATATCGCGGCCTTTGATATGAAAATATCAGGCGTCTATTGTTTGATCGCGGGCTTCGGCTCTATCGGCTGCCTCGACGCGCGCGGGATCCCGCGGCGCCTGCCACGTAAGGGGAACCGTCACCTTGAAACAGCTTCCGCGCCCCAGTTGGCTTTCTGCTGCCAGCGAGCATCCCATGGCTTGTGCCAGTCGATGGGCGACCGTCAAGCTCAATCCGGTGCCGCCATATTTGCTCTCCGCGGCCTCACGTATGTCGGCGAGATTGTCAAAGAGGATCGCGAGCCTGTCTGGCGCAATGCCTTTTCCGGTATCCTTGATAAAAATATGAAATTTATTTTCGCTCATCGTAACCGAGCAGGCGATGGTGATAAGACCATCCTTAGTATTTTGCCCGGCATTGCTCAGGATCGTATTGAGAATCTGCTGTAGCCTCGCCGTGTCCGTCTCGACGTCGCCGAGCCCGTTCTCGATTTCGAGTTCGATGCGGTTGCCGTTCTCGAGGATGGCAGGCTTCGCCGCCTCAACGGCATGGGTAATGATCTCGGCAAGCGGCGCCTTCTCTGGCCGAAACTGCATTCGCCCCGCCTCGATTTTCGAGAGATCCAAGATCATGTTGATGAGGCGCACAAGATATTGGCCTGCATCGTTGATCTTGGCGACATATCTTGCCATTGTGTCATCACCGATTTCGTCTGCATCCTCCATCAGAATCTGGCTATAACCGATGATCGCATTGAGCGGGGTGCGCAGTTCGTGGCTCATGCGGGCAAGAAATTCCGCCTTCGTGCGGCCCTCCCGATCCGCCGCGGCCATCGCCAGCCGGAGCTCGTCTGAGGCTTGTCGGCGCCGGGCCACCTCTTTCTCGAGCTCGGTTCCGGCGTCGAAGATACGGGAGTAGTAAATGGCCATCGTGGCGACATAGGCGAGGGTCGCGAGGGTCGAGACGACGCCGATGCCGATCATGCGATCAGGCGGCACGTTGCTGGGCGGCGGCGCAAAATAGACATAAGCGCCAAGGAAAATGGCGAAACTCGACGCAAAGATGAGTAAAAGCGTCGATTGCAGCCGCACTTCGCCGCCGATGTAAAAAAACGACAAAATGGGAACGATCAAAATCCAACCCAATGTCGGCGAAGAAACGCTGCCGTTGAAGTAAGAACCCCAGAAGATGCAGAAATTTAGATTTATGACGGATGCAATGACTAATTTTTCATAATTAATTCCACATTTAAGAAGAAACGGGAAAATCCAAAATCCTGTTATCGAGACTGCAAGCCAAAAAATATCCATATGCGGCGTCGGGTTGAACAAAAACAACGCGAGTGGAATTGTATTTCCAAAAAATGGCCCAATGGTATGGCTGACCAGGAACATTCTTGCCTGATTATAGAATTCCGTCTCCTCTTTTCGCTGGGGCGGAATAAAATAATCTAACGAATTCATATAGGCGGTGGCAATTTTTGAAAGCATGGGAACTCTTTCCGCTTACTCTATTGCGGGCCTACTATGAAGGGGTCGAACCTCTCTGCGTTCAAGCAGCATGGTGGTTTCGGGCTCAAAGATACGCGACAGAGATTACCGTCGGCTTAATATCGCGCGCCGTTAAGACACGCGCGGCTTAGGCACGTTCGCCAACGCGCTATTTGCGCGCGCAACCACCGGGCGGACGGCGATGAAAGCGATGCCGTTGCAAATCTCGCGCTATGCCAGCCCGCTCTGCGCTTTGTCAGCACGAACGAATTTTTAATGCGGCGCATTGAAAAACCATATCGCATTTTAATGCCCCGCTCCGCCATCCTCTCATCGGGGAAAATTAGTCGATAGGAGGGCCGCGTGTTGGATATCGTCTTCATTGTGCTCGGCGTCGGCGGCATCTTGCTGATGGTTGCCTACGCCGAATTCTGTGCGCGGATCTGAGCGATGCTCGATCTCATTCTCGGCGGCGCGGTCGCGTTCGCTTTGTTCATCTATCTGCTCTGGGCGCTGATCCGACCCGAAGATCTGATCTGAGGAGCGCTTTCCATGACCTTCAGCGGATGGGCAGAGATTCTGCTCGTGCTCGCTCTCATTGTGCTCGCGGCCTGGCCGGTCGGGCTTTATATCGCCCGCATCGCCGACGGCGAGCGGTGTTTTCTCCACCCCATTCTCGGGCCCTTGGAGCGCGGATTTTATGCGCTGGCCGGGGTCGATCCGACGCGCGGCATGAGTTGGCAGGGCTACACAATCGCGCTCTTGCTCCTCAACGCGCTCCATTTTCTGATGCTGTATGCGATATTGCGGCTGCAATTCTATCTGCCGCTCAATCCCGATCATCTCCTCGGCATGTCGCCGCGGCTTGCCTTCAACACCGCGATGAGCTTCGTCACCAACACCAACTGGCAGGCCTATAGCGGCGAGACGACGCTCTCGCCCGGCAGCCAGATGTGGGGGCTGACGTCGCATATGTTCGTCTCGGCGGCGACCGGCATCGCCGCCGCGCTCGCGATCTCGCGCGCCTTCGGGCAAGGCGGGGTGAAAACGCTCGGCAATTTCTGGGCCGATCTCACGCGCATCGTGCTCTATCTCCTGCTGCCGATCGCGGTCGTCGGGACGATCATACTGGTCGCGCTCGGCGTGCCGCAGACACTCGCAACCCATGCCGACGCGACGACGCTGGAAGGCGCGAAACAGACGATTTCAATGGGCCCCGTCGCCTTCATGGAGGTGATCAAAAATCTCGGCACCAATGGCGGCGGCTATTTCAATGCGAACTCCGCCCATCCGTTTGAAAACCCCAATGCCTGGTCGACGATGTTCGAAGCCTGGCTGGTGTTCCTCATTCCGATTGCGCTCACCTTCACGTTCGGGCGCATCGTCAAGGATGCGCGCCAGGGGTATGCGCTGCTCGCGGTGATCGGCGTTTTCGTCATCGCCGCCATCGCCGTCGCCTATCATGCCGAGGCGCAAGGCAATCCGCTGCTGACGGCGCTCGGCGTCGATCCCGCGCAAGGCAACATGGAGGGGAAGGAACTCCGCTTCGGCATCCCGCTCTCCGCTCTTTTCAACGTCATCACCACCGCGACCTCGTGCGGCGCGGTGAACGCGATGCTGGATAGCTATATGCCGCTCGGCGGCATGACGTCGATGTTCCTGATCCAGCTTGGCGAGATCGTGCCCGGCGGCGTCGGCTCCGGGCTTTACGGCCTGCTTATCTTCGCCCTCATCGCGGTGTTCGTCGCCGGGCTCATGGTCGGGCGGACACCGGAATATCTCGGCAAAAAAATCCAGGCGAAGGAGGTGAAGCTTGCGATGCTCGCAGTGCTGATCCTGCCGGTCTCGATCCTCGGCTTCGCCGCGCTTTCGCTGGTCATGCCGGAGGCCACCGCTTCCCTCGGCAATGCCGGGCCGCACGGGCTTTCCGAGATGCTTTATGCCTTCACCTCGGCGACCGGCAATAACGGCAGCGCCTTCGCCGGCCTCAGCGCCGATACACCCTGGCTCGACACCACCCTCGGCATTGCCATGCTGCTCGGACGCTTCGCTTTTCTCGTCCCCGTCATGGCAATCGCGGGCTCGCTTGCGGCAAAGATCAAGGTGCCGGCCTCAACCGGCACATTTCCGACCCACGGGCCGCTTTTCGTCGGTCTGCTCTGCGGCGTCATCGTGATCATGGGTGGGCTGCAGTTCATGCCGGCGCTCTCGCTTGGCCCGCTGGCTGAGCATTTCGCCATGCTCGCCGGCAAGACATTCTAAGGAGAACGCTCATGGCATCGCATGCCAAATCCGCGAGCCCGGCGCTATTCGACGGCTCCCTTCTCTCTCGCGCCGCCGGAGATGCGTTCCGCAAACTCAATCCCGCGCAGCTGATCCGCAATCCGGTGATTTTCGTGACCGAGGTGATCTCGATCCTCGTGACCATACTTGGTTTGCGCAATCTCGCGACCGGCGCGCCTTCGGGCTTTGCCATCACGATCGCTTTTTTCCTGTGGCTGACAGTATTGTTCGCAACCTTCGCCGAAGCGGTCGCGGAAGGACGCGGGCGGGCGCGGGCTGAGAGTTTGCGGCGCGCACGCACCGAGACGCTGGCCAAACGTCTCGTCAATCCCGCCGACCGCGCCATCTTCCAGCCGGTCGCGGCGAGCGAATTGGCCGTCGGCGACCATGTGTTGGTCGAAGCTGGTGATCTCATCCCATCCGACGGCGATGTCGTCGAGGGGATGGCGAGCGTCAACGAAAGCGCCGTCACGGGCGAGTCGGCACCGGTGATCCGCGAATCCGGCGGCGATCGCAGCGCCGTCACCGGGGGCACGGAGATCGTCTCCGACTGGCTCGTCGTGCGCATCACCGCAGCCCCCGGCTCGACCTTTCTCGACCGCATGATCCGCCTCGTCGAAGGGGCGGAGCGGCGCAAGACGCCAAACGAGATCGCGCTCGATATTCTTCTTGCCGGCCTCACGCTGATCTTTCTCATCGCCGTCGTGACCCTGGTCGGTTTCGCGCGCTATTCCGGCACTGTGCTCGGCGTTCCGGTGCTCGCGGCCCTCCTGGTCTGCCTGATCCCGACGACGATCGGCGGGTTGTTGTCCGCGATCGGCATCGCCGGGATGGATCGGCTGGTGCGCTTTAACGTGCTCGCGACCTCGGGCCGCGCGGTGGAAGCGGCGGGTGACGTCGATACCCTGCTCCTCGATAAAACCGGCACCATCACGCTCGGCAACCGCATGGCGAGCGCCTTCATCCCCGCCCCCGGCGTGAGCGAGCGCGAGCTCGCGCGTGCGATCGCGCTCGCAACCCTCGGTGACGAAACGCCGGAGGGACGCTCGATCCTCGCCTTCGCGCGCGACCGCTTTAGTATCGCGCCCGAGCGGCCGGAGGGCGCGGTCGTGGTGCCATTCACCGCCCAGACCCGGCTCTCCGGCCTCGACCATGATGGTCATGCCTTTCGCAAGGGTGCCGTCGACTCGGTGCTTGCTTGGCTCAAGATGGAGAAGGCGCCGGCGGAATTCACCGCCGCCATCGAGCGGATCGCGCGCGCTGGCGGAACGCCGCTCGCGGTTGCGCAAGATGGGCGGCTGATGGGGGCGATCGAACTCAAAGACATCGTCAAACCCGGGATCCGCGAGCGTTT
>JAJYXY010000168.1 GCA_021801465.1 Pseudomonadota bacterium | reverse complement strand
TTCGATCGCCTCGCCATAGAACTGGCGGAAGATCGCGCCCGTCCCGAAGCCGAGATGCGGCGTGAGCACGGTGTTGGGCAAAGTGCGCAGCGGATGGTCGGCGGGCAGCGGCTCGGTATCGAAAACATCGAGTGCCGCGATGATGCGCCCCTCGCGGAGCGCCGCGACCAGCGCCGCCTCCTCGATCAGCGGGCCGCGCGCGGTATTGACGACGATCGCCCCCGGCTTGAGCCGCGCCAACTCGGCAGCGCCGAGCACACCGCGGGTGCGGGCGGAGAGCACGAGATGGAGACTGATCGCGTCCGACTGCGCAAGCAGCGCCTCTTTCGTCGCAGACTCCGCCCCGGCCTCGGCGGCGCGCTCGGGGGTCAGGTTGGCGCTCCAGGCGAGCACACGCATGCCCAGCGCGCGCCCGTAGCCGGCCATGCGCGCGCCGATCCGCCCGAGCCCGATCACGCCGAGCGTCGCACCGGCGAGCGTCTGGCCCAGCCCGACCCCCTCCTGGAAGCGCCCGGCACGGATCGCGGCATCGCCGGCCGGGACATGGCGCGCGGCGGCGAGCAGCAAGGCAAGCGCGAGTTCCGCCGTCGCTGCGCCTGACGCGTCGCTCCCGGTGTTGCACACCAGCACGCCAGCTTTGGTGCAGGCGGCGAGATCGAGGGTGCCGGCGCGCGGCCCGGTCATGGCGATCAGCTTGAGGCGCGGCAGACGCGCGATGAGGGATGCGGGAAACGCCGTCCGCTCGCGCATCGGGAGCAGGATGTCGTAGGCCGCGAGGCGGGAAGCCGCCTCGTCTTCGGAGGCGAAGGCGGCCGGGAAAAAATCGACCGTCGCGCGGGCTTCGAGTGCCCGCCAATCGGCGCTGGCGCGGGCGATGCCCTGCCAGTCATCGAGCACCGCGATCTTGACCAATGACGCCATCGGGTTTCCTCTTTGTCTCGGTTGCCGGGAGGTGCCGGCAGGGTGAACCGGGGAAAGAGGACTGGCAAGCGATGGACGAAAAAAGCCAACGCCGAGTCGCGGTGATCGGGGCGGGGCTGATCGGACGCTCTTGGGCGATCGTCTTCGCGCGCGCCGGATTCGCCGTCGCGTTGTGGGACGCGGTGCCGGCGGCACTCCCGGCGGCGCGCGCGTTCATCGCGGCGCGGCTGCCCGAACTTGCGGAAGCCGGTCTCCTCGCCGATCCGCCGGCGACGGTGCTGGCGCGCATCACCCTCGCGCCCAGCCTCGCCGAAGCGCTCGCCGGCGCCGAATACGTCCAGGAAAACGGCCCCGAGCGGGTTGAGGCCAAAGCTGACCTGTTCGCCGAGATGGACCGCCTCGCAGCCCCCGACGCCATCCTCGCGAGTTCGACCTCGGGCATCCCGGCGAGCCAGTTCACCGGCAATCTCGCCGGGCGGGGGCGCTGTCTCGTCGCGCATCCGGTCAATCCGCCTTATCTCGTGCCGGTGGTCGAACTCTGCCCGGCGCCGTGGACCGATCCCGCGGTGGTCGCGCGGGCGCGGGCGTTGATGGAGGCGGCCGGACAGGTGCCGGCGACGGTGAACCGGGAGGTCACCGGCTTCGTCCTCAACCGGCTGCAAATGGCGCTGCTCGGCGAGGCGTTCCGGCTGGTGCGCGACGGGGTCGTCAGCGAGGAGGATCTCGACGCGACGATCAAGCACGGGCTTGGTCTGCGCTGGTCGTTCATGGGGCCGTTCGAGACCATCGACCTCAACGCGCCGGGCGGGCTCGCCGATTACGTCGCCCGCTATGGCGGGCTTTATACGCAGATCGAGCGCGAGATGACGCCCTGTGACCTGACACCCGACCTCGTCGCCCGGCTCGCCGCCCCCCGCCGCGCCGCCTTGCCGCTCGCCGAACACCCGGCCCGCCAGGCCTGGCGTGATCGGCGGCTGATGGCGCTGGCGGCGCACAAGGCCGGGCAGCCGGCATGAACGCGGCCGAGGCCCTCGCCGCGCTCGCCGAGTGCCTCGGGCCACGCGGGCTGATCACCGACCCCGCCGATATCGCGCCCTATGCCGAGGATTGGCGGCGGCTCTATCGCGGCCGCCCGCCCGCCGTGTTGCGCCCGGGGAGCACCGCCGAACTCGCCGCCGCCGTCCGCATCTGTGCCGAGGCCGGGCTTGGCATCGTGCCCCAGGGCGGCAATACCAGCATGGTCGGCGGCGCGACCCCGTCTGCGCGCGGCGACGAGGTGGTTCTCACCCTGTCGCGGCTCAACCGCGTGCGCGCCATCGACCCGGTCGATCTCACCCTCACCATCGAGGCCGGGGCGACGGTCAAGGCGGCGCAGGATGCGGCGGCCGAGGCCGGCTGCCAGTTGCCGCTTTCGATCGCCTCGGAAGGGAGTGCGACCATCGGCGGCGTGCTCTCGACCAACGCCGGCGGCAATATGACGCTCCGCTTCGGCAATGCCCGCGATCTCGTGCTCGGCCTCGAGGTGGTGCTCGCCGATGGCCGGGTGTGGGAGGGGCTCCGGCGGTTGCGCAAAGACAATACCGGCTATTGTCTTCGCCAGATTTTCCTCGGCGCCGAGGGCACGCTCGGCATCATCACCGCCGCCGTGCTCAAGCTGGTGCCGGCGCCGCGCGAGCGCTTGGTTGCGTTTGCCTCGCTGCCGAGCCCCGAGGCGGCGCTCGCGCTGCTGACCCGCTGCCAGCGTCATGACCCCTCGGCGCTGCTCGCCTTCGAATATATGGGGGGAGACGGCATGGACCTCGTGCTCCGCCACATCCCGGACACGCAGCTTCCCATCGCCGCCGCGGCGCATTACGTCTTGGCCGAATTCGCCTCGCCCCGCCCTGCGGCCGGGCTCGCTGAGGGCGTCGAGGAGATGCTGGCGCAAGCGATGGCGGCGGGCGAGGTGCTGGACGCGACGCTGGCGGCGAGCGAGGCGCAGGCGCGGGCGATGTGGCGGCTGCGCGAGGAGCACGCGGAGGCGCAAAAGCGCGCCGGCGCCAGCATCAAGAACGACGTCTCGGTGCCGGTCTCGCTGGTGCCGCGCTTCCTGCGCGACGCCCCTGCCGCCTGTGCCGCGTTCATGCCGGGCATCCGCGTCGTTGCCTTCGGCCATCTCGGCGACGGCAACATCCACTTCAACTTGCGCCCGCCCGAGGGCATGGCGGACGAGGATTTCCTCGCCCAGGACCACGCCGTGATGGACACCGTGCTCGGCGTCGTGCGCCGCTTGGGCGGCAGCTTCTCGGCCGAGCACGGAGTAGGCCAGCTCAAAACCTACCTGATGCCGGAATGGCGCGGCGGGGTCGAACTCGACCTCATGCGCGCGCTCAAGACGGCATTCGACCCACACGGGATTATGAATCCGGGGAAAGTGCTGCCGCGCTGAATTTTGGGTGAAATTAACCCGCGCATCCTTATGATCGGGGGCGGAATAGGTCACGCCCGCCGCAACGCCGTAGGAACGCGCCCCATGCCCCGATCGCAGCCCGCTTTCCGCCCCGCTCGGACGCCGCGCCGATGAACGGCAACGAGCCCGCGCCCGCACGCGAGCCGCTTCGCCTGCACGCCCTCAAACGCGGCGATACGTTCGTCGTCTCGGATCCGGTCGGCGATATCCTCGGCGACGGCGACGGGCTTTTCGATGACGACACGCGGCTTCTGTCGCATTTCCGCCTGCTGCTCGGCGAGACGACGCCGTCCCTTCTCAGCACCGCGATCAGCCACGACAATGTATTTTTCACCGCCAACCTCTCGAACCGGCCGTTGCCGCCGCTCGGCGGGCACTCATTGCCAGAGGGGGTGATCCATATCGAGCGCCGCCGGTTTCTCTGGCAGCGCCATCTCCATGAGCAATTGCTGTTCACCAATTATGGCCAAAGCCCGGCGCTGGTGCCGCTGGTGCTGAGATTTGCCGCCGATTTCCGCGATATGTTCGAGGTGCGCGGCAGCGAGCGCGCGGCCCGCGGCGCGATGGCGCCGCCCGCGGTCGCCGAGAATGGCGTGCGTTTCGTCTATCACGGCCTCGACGGGGTTACCCGGCAATCGCGTCTGACCTTTTCGGCGCGACCGGTAAGCCTCACCCCCGAGCAGGCCGAATTTCACGTCGCTCTCGCCCCCGATGGCACCAGTGCGCTTCATCTCGTGATCGGGCCAGGCGACGAGCCGGCGCCGTCACCGGCGCGGTTTCGCGCCGCCGCGGCCCAAGCGCGGGCGAGCATGTGGCGCGAGCGCCGCCGTGCTGCGCGGCTCGCGACGCCGACCCGGCTTTTCAACGCCTGGATCGACCGCTCGGCCGCGGATCTCGCGTTGCTGACCACCGAACTCCCGACCGGCCCCTATCCTTACGCCGGCATCCCCTGGTTTTCGACGACGTTCGGGCGCGATGCCATCATCACCGCTTTGCAGACTCTATGGCTCGATCCGCGCCTGGCCAAGGGCGTGCTCAGCTTTCTCGCCAAAACCCAAGCAACCGAAACCTCGGCGTTTCGCGATGCCGAGCCGGGCAAGATCATGCACGAGGCGCGCAAGGGCGAGATGACGGCGCTCGGTGAACTGCCCTTCGGCCATTATTACGGCGGCGTCGATACCACGCCGCTCTTTCTCCTCCTTGCTGGCGCCTATGCCGCGCGCACCGGCGATCTCGGCTTCATCGCGACCCTCTGGCCATCGCTGCTCGCCGCCCTCGGTTGGGTCGAACGGTGCGCCGATCGCAACGAGCACGGGTTTCTCACCTATGCCCGCGGCGCCGAGAGCGGGCTTGCCAATCAGGGCTGGAAGGACAGCGAGGATTCGGTGTTCCATGCCGATGGCCGCTTTCCCGACGGGCCGGTCGCGTTGGTCGAAGTTCAGGGCTATGTTTTCGCTGCTCTCACCGCCATGGCCGGCCTCGCTGAGCGGCGTGGCGCGGCGCCCGAGGCCGAGCGTTGGCGGGCCCGGGCGGAGGCGCTTCGGGGCGCGGTCGAGGCCAAATTCTGGATGCACGAGGCCGGCTGCTACGGCATCGCCATCGACGGCGCGGGCGAACTCTGCCGGGTTGCGGCCTCGAATGCCGGGCAGCTGCTATTTTCTGGCCTGCCGGCACCCGAGCGCGCGGCCCGCGTCGCCCATCATCTGCTCGCGCCGCGCTTTGACAGCGGCTGGGGGATCCGCACGCTCGCGCGCGGCGCGGCGCGGTTCAACCCGATATCCTATCACAACGGCTCGGTCTGGCCGCACGATACCGCGCTCTGCATCGCCGGCCTCGCGCGCTATGGCCTGCGGGACGCGGTGTTGCATTTCACGGGACAAATGTTCGAGGCCGCGGTGCATTTCGACATGCGGCTCCCGGAACTTTTTTGCGGCTTTCCGCGCGCCGCGGGCGAAGCGCCGATCGCCTATCCCGTGGCCTGTCTGCCGCAAGCCTGGTCGGCGGGATCGGTGTTCATGCTATTGCAATCCTGCCTCGGCCTTACGGTCGATGGCTGGCAAGGCGGCATCGCGCTCGATCGGCCGGCGCTGCCGGAGGGGGTCGATATTTTACATCTGCGCGGCCTTTCGCTCGGCAAGGATCGGATCGATCTTCTCTTTGAGCGCACCGGGACGCAAATCGCCTGCCTCCCGCGCAGCCATAACGGCGATGCGGTGCTGATCACCCGCCGTGACTGACCGGCGCGGGGTTGCGCTGGGCGCTGGCAAGGCACATCTGATGGGGAGAGAGGATATGTGTCATGCAGCGGATTTTCGTAAAACGAACCGTCTGGAAAGCTCTTTTCCTCGCGGGCTTGGTGGCCGCGGCGGCGGCGCCGGCGGCGGCGCAGTTAGGGGGTGGGCTCTCGCCGGGGGAACACGGCGATACCGATCTTCCCTTCGGCACCACCGATACCACCGACCAAGGCTGGGCCGGCTATGGCGGGCCCGGCGGCAGCTCGGCAAAGGTCGACGCGTATGGCAAGAAGAACTGGCCCTGCTATCCCGCCGGGCAATGGGCGGGAAGCAAGGATTTTCATCCGCCGAAAGATTGTCCGCAAAACGGCGGCAGCGCGAGCCCGGCGGCTAAGTAACGTGATTTTTGCTTGACCGGCGCCGACTAATGCGCGACGCGGCAGGCAAGGAGAAACAGATATGATCAAATTCGGCTCACTCGCGATCAGCATTTTGCTGATGGCGGGCGTTGCGTCGGCATCCGCGCGCCCGGGCACCCCTGGTATGAGCGGCTATGCCCATGGCGGCAGTATCGGCGGCGCCTCTCCCTTCACGTCCATGACCGGCCTTCCCGCCTATACCGGCGTCGGTGGCACGGGGATGGTTGGCTCGCATGCGGCGCAATATGGCCCGCATGTCGGCGGCAATGTCGCTGGCGGCGGGGCGGGCAGC
>JAJYXY010000006.1 GCA_021801465.1 Pseudomonadota bacterium | reverse complement strand
CAAGGCCGGGCAGGGAACCATCACCGCTTCCGGAACGATCGGCGCCCTCGCCCCCAACATCCCGCTCGATCTCAAGCTCAGCGCTCAGAACGCGAGCCCGATCACCACCGATCAGCTCACCGAACGGCTGGACAGCGACCTCCATATTTCCGGCGCGGCGCTGACGGCGATCGCCCTCGGCGGCACGGTGACGATCAAGCGCGCCGAAATCACCATCCCCGATTCGCTGCCGCCCACGGTCACGACCCTTCAGGTCCGGCGCGCCGGCGCGCCACCGGCGCCGGCGCAACCCTCGGCCAGCGGTCCGGACATCACGCTGGCGCTCGCCATCATCGCGCCGGAGGCTGTCTTCATCCATGGCCGCGGCATCGACGCCGAACTCGGCGGCCGCCTCGATGTCAGCGGCGAGGCCAGTGCGCCGGTGGTGAAGGGCGGGCTCACGCTCCGGCGCGGTCTTGTCAGTCTCGGCGGCACCTCGCTTAATTTCACCTCCGGCACGATCGGCTTCGAGGGCGGGCATAGTATCGATCCGGCGCTCAACCTCGTCGCCACCAGCTCGAACGGCAATGTTTCGGCGACGCTCACCGTCGGCGGCTTTGCCTCGGCGCCGAAAATCACCCTCGCCAGCGCCCCGGAACTGCCGCAGGACGATATTCTCGCCCATCTCCTGTTCGGGCAATCAGCGTCGCAGCTCAGCGCGCTGCAATTGGCCGAGATCGCCGCCGGAGTCGCGCAGCTTTCCGGCGCGGCCGGGCCGAGTGGGGCAATGGATAGTCTCCGCAGCTCGCTGGGCCTCGATCGCCTGACCGTCGGCACGCCGACCAATCAGACGCCGGGCCCGGCGAGCGGACCGGGCGCGGCGCAGTCGGTGCCAACGCTGGAGGCCGGCCGCTACATCGCCCCCGGCGTTTATCTGGGCGCGAAACAGGGCACCACCGGCACCAACGACACCCAGGCCGAGCTGCAGGTCAATCTCGGGCGCGGCGTCAAGCTCGACACCACCGCCGGCAGCGGCTACGGCGCCAACAGCGTCGGCCTCAGCTATCAGCTTCAATATTGAAAAGATTATTGAAAATTGCGGCCCGGCTCAGCACCCCGGCCGGCAACGCATCAAATTCATCGCCGAAAGCGACATCACCACGGTATCGTGCTGATTGATGACCTCGATCGCGCTCCGGATCATGCCGCGATCGGGTTTGGAGCGCGACGGCGTCGCCTCCGTGATCCGCACCCGGATACGCAGCTGATCTCCCGGCCGCACCGGCGCCCGCCAGCGTAGCTCATCGACGCCAGGGGAAGCGATGCTGGCGGCGGGCGAGAGGAAATTGCTGGCAAGCAGGCGCATCATCAGCCCAGCGGTGTGCCAGCCGCTCGCGATCAGGCCACCGAATGGGCCCGCGGCGGCCGCTTCGGGGTCGGTGTGGATCGGCTGCGGGTCGAATTGGCGGGCAAAGGCGACGATTTCGGCCTCGGTCACGCTGACCGGGCCGAATTCGAACGCCGCCCCGAGTGGATAATCCTCGAAATACCGCGTACCGACTTCGGGTGAATAAGACTTCGTCATGACGCCTGCCGCGCTCGCGCCGGACGCGTCTCGATGCCGGGCAATGTTGTCAGAATCCCTCGCGCTCCAGGCGCTTGCGCTCCATCTTGCGGGCCCGGCGCACCGCCTCGGCGGCTTCACGCGCCCGGCGTTCAGAGGGTTTCTCATAATGGCGCCGCAGCTTCATCTCGCGGAACACGCCTTCGCGCTGCAGCTTTTTCTTGAGCGCTTTCAGCGCCTGATCGACATTATTGTCACGAACAACGACTTGCACTTGGCGGCTTTCTCCTCTCACAGGATCGCGGCTGCGGGCCCATCCCGGGTCGCGAACAAAAGACGGCCGGGGATGGCGTCCGCCGTCCGGGCGAGGCGCTATAACACGTGCCGGCCTCTCGCCAAAGCTTTTTCCAGCGCCTATGTGGGGAGAATGGCCATTTTGAAGATCGCCCGCATGGGTCATCCCGTCTTGCTCCAGAAAGCCGCCCCGGTCGATGACCCAACGGCGCCGGAAATCCGCCGCCTGATCGCCGATATGATGGAAACGATGCTGGACGCGCCCGGGGTTGGGCTTGCCGCGCCGCAGGTGCATGTCTCGCTCCGGCTCTTCGTCTATCGCGTTCCAGCGGCGCGTGGAGGCGATGATGCGGAAGACGCGCCGCTCGCCCCGAGCGTCCTCATCAACCCCGAAATCGAGCCGCTGGACGATGATATCCGGCTTCGCTGGGAGGGGTGTCTTTCCATCCCCGGCCTGCGCGGCGCCGTGGCGCGCCCTTGGCGCATCCGCTATCGTGGCCTTGATGGCGAAGGCGCGCCGGTTGAACGCATCGCCGCGGGGCTCCATGCCGGCGTCGTGCAGCACGAGACCGACCATCTCGATGGCATTCTCTATCCGATGCGCATGAGCGATTTCCGGCTTTTTGGCTTCGATGAGGAATTGACCCGGGCGGCGGAGCAAACATCATGACCGAGCAACCGATCGATCCTCTGAGCGCCGCGCGCGAGGCGGCGATCGAGCGCCTGCTCGGCGAAACCCCGTTTCCGGGCTGGTCGGTGGCGGCGCTCGCCGACCTGTTGGCCCGCCATGGCGAGCCCGAAGCCGAGGCGGCGCGGCTTTTTCCCGGCGGCGCGCTCGCGATGATCGATGCCTTCACCGCCCGCGTCGACCGGCTGATGGCTGAGCGCGCCGATCTCGCCGGGCGCGGCCTCACCGGGCGCGTGCGGGCGCTGATCGCGGCGCGGCTCGATGTCATGCGGCCGCACAAGGAGGCGGTGCAGCACGCGCTCGGCCGGCTCGCGCTTCGCCGCCACCGGCTGGCCGCCCTTCGCCTGCTTGCCCGCAGCGTGGACGCGATCTGGCACGCCGCCGGCGACGAGGCCACGGATTTCTCCTGGTACACCAAACGCGCGACGCTCGCCGGCATCTATAGCACGACGCTGCTTTATTGGCTCACCGACGCCAGCCCCGATGACGCGGCAGCCCTTGCTTTTCTCGACCGACGCCTCGCCGGGTTGAAAACCATCGGCCAGGTCCGCGCCCGCCTGCAAGCCCATCTGCCATGTGCTTCTCGTCACGTCGCACCCTCTTGAGACGATGCGGCCGATCGCCCAGATGATTCTTGGAAACCCCCATCGGCTGCCATTGCCGGGGCCGGTGGGGCGTCGCCTTACTCATAAGGGACAAAGACATGGACATCGAAAAATTCACCGATCGCGCTAAAGGGTTTCTCCAGGCCGCGCAGACCATCGCGATCCGCGAATTCCACCAGCGGCTCGGCGCCGAACATCTTCTGAAGGCGCTGCTCGACGACGAGGAAGGCGCCGCCGCCGGCCTCATCCGCGCCGCCGGCGGGCGGCCCGAGCAGGCCAAGGCGGCGGTGGATGCCGAAGTTGCGAAACTGCCGAAAGTGCAAGGGAGTGGCGCCGGCCAGCCACAAGCCGCGCCCGATCTCGTGCGCGTGCTCGACGCCGCCGAGCAAGCGGCGCGCAAGGCGGGCGATGAGTATGTTGCGCAAGATCGCGTTCTGGTCGCGCTTGCCAGCGTCGATAGCCCCGCCGCCCGCGCCCTCGCAAGCGCCGGGGTAACGGCGCAGGCGCTGGAAAAAGCGCTCAACGATATCCGCAAGGGCCGCCGCGTCACCAGCGCCAATGCCGAGGCGAATTTCGACGCGCTGAAGAAATATGCCCGCGACGTCACCCAGGTCGCCCGCGAGGGCAAGCTCGACCCGGTGATCGGGCGCGACGAGGAAATCCGCCGCACGATCCAGGTGCTCGCGCGCCGCACCAAGAACAACCCGGTGCTGATCGGCGAGCCCGGCGTCGGCAAAACCGCGATCGTCGAGGGGCTCGCGCTTCGCATCGTCAATGGCGATGTGCCGGAAGCATTGAAGGGGAAGCGCCTCTTGGCGCTCGATCTCGGCGCCATGGTCGCCGGCGCCAAATTCCGCGGCGAGTTCGAGGAGCGCTTGAAAGCGGTGCTCAAGGAAATCGAGGAAGCCGGCGGCGAGATCATTCTCTTCATCGACGAGATGCACACCCTCGTCGGCGCCGGCCGCGCCGATGGCGCAATGGACGCCTCCAATCTTCTGAAGCCCGAACTCGCGCGCGGCGCGCTGCATTGCATCGGCGCGACAACGCTCGATGAATATCGGAAACATGTCGAGAAAGACGCGGCTTTGGCGCGGCGCTTCCAGCCGGTCTATGTCGATGAGCCCAGCATCGAGGATACGATCAGCATCCTCCGCGGTATCAAGGAGAAATACGAACTCCATCACGGCGTGCGCATCACCGATGGCGCCATCGTCGCCGCGGCGACGCTTTCCAACCGCTACATCACCGATCGCTTCCTGCCCGACAAGGCGATCGATCTGATCGACGAGGCGGCGAGCCGGCTGCGCATGCAGGTCGACAGCAAGCCCGAGGAACTCGACGAACTCGATCGCCGCATCCTTCAGCTCAAGATCGAGCGCGAGGCGCTGAAACGCGAGGAGGATGCGGCGTCGCGCGAGCGGCTCGAAAAGCTCGAGAAAGAACTTGCTGATCTCGAGGAAAAATCAGCCGCGCAAAGCGCCGCCTGGATCGCCGAGAAATCGCAGCTCGTCGAATCGCAAAAGCTCAAAGAAAAACTCGACCAAGCGCGAAGCGAAGTCGAGATCGCGCAGCGCCGTGGTGATCTTACCCGTGCCTCCGAACTACTCTACGGCGTCATCCCCGATCTCGAGAAGAAACTCGCCGCCTCGCACCAAGAGGGCAATCTCGTCAACGAGGCGGTGACCGAGGAACAGATCGCCGGTGTCGTCTCGCGCTGGACCGGCGTTCCCGTCGATCGCATGCTCGCCGGCGAACGGGCGAAACTGATGCGCATGGAAGACGAATTGCGCAAGCGCGTGGTCGGCCAGGAGGACGCGCTCCGCGCCGTCGCCAATGCCGTGCGCCGCGCGCGGGCAGGATTGCAGGACCCGAACCGCCCGATCGGAAGCTTCCTCTTCCTCGGCCCGACCGGTGTCGGCAAAACCGAAACCTGCAAGGCTTTGGCAGAATTTTTGTTCGATGACGAGCGTGCCATGGTGCGTATCGACATGAGCGAATTCATGGAAAAGCACAGCGTCTCGCGCTTGATCGGGGCGCCCCCTGGCTATGTCGGCTATGACGAGGGCGGCGTACTGACGGAAGCGGTGCGGCGCCGGCCCTATCAGGTGATCCTGTTCGACGAGGTCGAGAAAGCGCATGAGGATGTCTTCAATGTGCTGCTTCAGGTGCTCGATGATGGGCGACTGACCGACGGCCAAGGGAGGACGGTCGATTTCAAGAACACGATCATCGTGCTCACCAGCAATCTCGGCAGCGACATCCTCGCCGCCCAGCCCGATAATGAGAGCACGGCGATGGTCCATGGCCAGGTGATGGCGGTGGTGCGGGCGCATTTCCGGCCGGAATTCTTGAACCGCATCGACGAGATCATCCTTTTCCGGCGCCTGCAGCGCAGCGACATGGCGGCGATCGTCGATATCCAGCTCGGCGCCTTGGCGAAACTGCTCGCCGACCGGCATATCTCGCTCGTCGTTGATCAAAGCGCGATCGAGTGGCTGGCGCGTGAAGGCTTCGATCCGGTCTATGGCGCGCGGCCGCTCAAACGTGTGATCCAGCGCAACCTGCAAAACCCGCTCGCCGGACACATCTTGGAAGGCAGCGTGAAAGACGGCGATACCGTGCGTATCGACGCCGGGCGCGACGGGTTGATGATCAACGGCGAAATCGAGGAAGCCGCGTAATGCCGCGGGCTTGCGGACAAGCGGTCGGTTTTTGACGATCAGCGCCAGAAGACTTTGCCTGTGGCAGCGGTGCCCTCGGCACCGCTGCTCTTTATGAGGGTCTGAGGGGGATTGACGACGTGAGACGAGAGAGCGACCGGCCGTGAGCGCAACCACCGCCGATCATGCGCACTGGCGCCCGCGCGCCAATCCATGGGCGATCGCCGTCGTCGTCACCATGGCGGCGTTCATGGAAATCATCGACACCACCATCGTCAATGTCAGCCTGCCGCATATCGCCGGCTCGATGTCAGCAAGCTATGACGACGCCACCTGGACCCTCACCTCCTATCTCGTCGCCAATGGCATCGTCTTGCCGATCTCCGGCTGGTTCGGCCGCTTGATCGGGCGCAAACGCTATTTCATGATCTGCATCGCAGCCTTTACCGCGAGCTCCTTCCTCTGCGGGGTTGCGACTTCGCTTCCGCAAATCATCATCTTCCGGCTGATGCAGGGATTTTTCGGCGGC
>JAJYXY010000103.1 GCA_021801465.1 Pseudomonadota bacterium | reverse complement strand
TGCGCGCGTGAACCGTGTATTCAAGGACAAGCCCGGCGGACTTGTGGTGGACTATCTCGGCCTCGCGCAGGAGCTGAAGCAGGCGCTCGCGACCTACACCGAAAGCGGCGGCACCGGCCGCACCGCGCTCAACCAAGAGGAGGCGGTAGCGGTGATGCTGGAGAAATACGAGATTTGCTGCGGGCTCCTCCATGGCTTTGATTGGTCGACGTGGAAGACGGGAAGCGCGCAAGAGCGCGTGAGCCTGCTGCCGGCGGCGCAGGAGCGCATCCTCTCGCAGGAGAATGGGAAGAATCGCTTCGTCACGACGGTGCGCGAACTTTCCCAGGCATTTGCGCTTGCGGTGCCGCACGAGCAGGCGCTCGGTATCCGCGATGACGTCTCGTTCTTCCAAGCGGTGCAGGCCGCGCTTTCCAAACGGGCTCCGGGCGAAGCCAAGTCCGACGAGGAACTGGATCACGCGGTGCGGCAGATCATCGCCCGTGCCGTGAGCCCTGAAGGCGTGATCGACATTTTCGCCGCAGCCGGCCTACAAAAGCCCGATATTTCCATCCTATCCGATGAATTTCTGGCCGAGGTGCGCGGCATGCCGCAGCGCAATCTGGCCGTGGAACTGCTGCAGAAGCTGCTCTCAGGTGAAATCAAATCACGCAGCCGCAAGAACCTCGTCCAGGCACGATCCTTCGCGGAAATGCTGGAGGCGGCGCTGCACCGGTATCAGAACAGAGCCATCGAGGCCGCGCAGGTCATCGAGGAACTCATCGCGCTAGCGGAGGAGATGCGGGCCGCCGCACAGCGGGGCGAGGAACTCGGCTTAAACGAGGATGAACTTGCCTTCTACGACGCGCTGGCAACCAACGCCAGTGCCGTTGAGGTTCTTGGCGACGAAACGCTTCGCACCATCGCTCGCCAACTGGTGGAGATTGTGCGTAAAAACGTCACCATCGACTGGACCCTGCGCGAGAACGTCCGTGCACAATTGCGTGTGCTGGTCAAGCATATACTCAGAAAATACGGATACCCGCCCGATAAGCAGGAAAAAGCAACCCAGACCGTTCTGGAGCAGGCAGCACTCCTCTCGGCGGGCTGGGAAGAGTGATCCCTCGCTCATGCCGCCTTGGATAGCCCACTTCACCAGGTGAAGGCGCCTGACAATAGTCAAAAGCCGGACAAATCATCTGGACCAGAACTGCACCAGCACCAAAAACTGGCAGCCGAACGGTTGTCCTCAACCTCATCCATCACGCTGCCGTGAGTGGTTTCAAAATGGGAGCTGATTTGGCGATCGCTGTATCCCGATGAGGGGGAAAGCTTAGCCGATCCGCGTCCGCGGCCAAAGACGGGGTGGGTGGATCAGCCGCCCATGGCCACCATCGCGGTGGCGAGTGCCGCCCAATCGAGGCCGGCGGGGTCGGTGCCGGTCGCGCGCAGCCAATCTGGCGAGAGTAGCGCATAGGCTTCCTCGGCATAGGCGCGCCAGAAATCCCATGTCATGCGCTTGAGCGCGCCCCAGGTCACAGAGATCGGCCCGGTCGTGTCAAAGCCCACCAGCGGCACGCAATGCCCACCCCAGGAGCCCGGGGCCGCGCCGGTCGCGGCCCAAATATCCTCCGTCTGCGCCGTTATCGGCAGCGCGAGCCCGGTATAGAGATTGCCAAAGGTCGCGATCGCCGCGCGCACGGCGGCAAAATCCGCCGGCGCGACCGATGCCGCGCCAACCAGCCGATCGGGCCCGCCATCGGGGGTGGCAACGCCCGGACCCATCCAATAGCGCAGCATGTCGGCGCAGAGCGCGCCTCTGTCGGTTGCCGGATCGCCCGGCACATAGCCCGAGACAGCGCTGTAGAGCGCAAGCACGGCATCATCGCCCATCACCACTGGGGCGTGGTCGGTGTAGCACGTCCATTGCATAATGACATGGCCGATGGCGGCCGCGGTGCAATCGCCCACCGTGTCATTGGCCATCATCGGCCAGGTGGGGACGCGGGAAAACCAATCGATGGCGGCAGGCGCTTCGGCCGGCGCGTGCCAAAGCGTCGCCAGTGCCGGCGCGCGCGGGTCGGGGCACGCGCGCACGCGGCCGAGCTTCATGCCAGAATGGTCGGTCATGTCGCGATTTTTTCCTCAGCAAGGGCGCGCTGATAGGCGGTCATGTGATGATCGGCGAACGGGTCGGGGCTTGCCGCGCCGATCGCGATGAGTTTGCGCGGGTGGAGATAAAGGGCGGGAAGCCAGGGCACTTCCGGCACCGGGTCGTCGCCGTTGCGATAAAGCCGCACGGGAAGGCGCGCGAGACGCCGCCGCAGCCGCCATGAGCCGCACCGCGGCGCGCCGAAAGTGATGATGCCTTGCGGCGCCAACCCGTGCGCGCAAAGCAGGGCGCCGAGCAAAAGCGCGATCGCGCCGCCCATGCTATGCCCGGTGAGCCAGAGCCCGGCGCCGAACGCCGAGCGCCCGCCACCCGCGGCCAGCAGACCACGCGCACCATCGCAAAATCCGCCATGGCACCAGCCAAGATCGGGATCATGGCGCGGCAGTGCGGCGAGATCGCGCAGCCAGTCACGCGGGTCGGCGGTTGTCCCGCGAATGGCGAGCACGCGCGCCCCATCGGCCTCTCCGGCGATCGCATGCACGTCGCTGACGGCAAAGCACGGGCGCTGGTCATAGGCGGAGGCTGCGAACTCTGCGAGCGCGGCATCATTCAACATCGAGAACGGCCCCAGCCGCAAGCGTCACGCGAAAAAGCCGTATCTCCCAGCCCGCACGAAACGCGCGCGCATCGGGCAAGGCGATGAGACGGGCACGCTGAAAACGCGCGCAGAGATCAGAAAGCGCCGCCCGCGCCACCGCCGCGCGGGTTGCGGGGCCGATCACGCCGTCGCCTGCGACCCCAACGACTTCTTGCAGCCAGCGAATGGCAGCGCCAACCCCGGCATTGACCGCGGCATCGAACAGCAGGATACCGAGCGCCAGCGGCCACGCATCACCGCCGACCGGCGCCCAGTAATCGCGGCGATAGATTGCCTGCGCCTCAGCGAGCGTCAGCGCCGCGATGTCGAGCGTCGGGTAGGCACGCGCGCTGATGCCAAACTTCGTGCCCCGGCAAAGACCTTCTCCGACCGCGCCGCCGGTCCAGTTGCCGGGATCGGCGGGGTCGGCGCTGAAGCCGCCTTCCTCGCCGATGGTGACGTGGAAGGCGCGCGCGAAACTATCAGCCACCGGCACGGAAGTCGGCAGCCTGCTCGGCGAGGATGTGCGCGGCCTCGGCCGGCGTCATCGCCGAGGGCGTCCCCCCGACCGGCGCCGGCAAGCCGACCGCGGTCTCAAGCACCGGCAACATCACATTGGCCGCGGCGAGAATTTCCGGCACCGGCGCCGGCAGCGTCGGCACTTCGGACAGGGCTGCGACCATCGCATTGACGGCGCCGGCAAGCTGCACCACCTCGGGTTGCGCTGCCGTTTTGCTGCTCGCCATCGCGACCCCACTCGCCGCCGCTTGCACGGCCGAGAGCGCATTATCGACCTGCACGAGTTGGGCTGCCGATAACAGGTTCGCCGCGCGCAAATCCTTGGCCGCGGCGGCAAGGCCGGTTGCGATCGAGTCGGCATCGTTCGCGACCGTCGGCAGCGACATCGTGCCATTGACACAGGCCGAGACGAGCATCGCAGCGCTCGCCAACATCGTCATCGTCATACGACGCATCAGGGTTTCTCCATCGAATTTTCGGGGGGTTTTGGGGAAGGCGGGGGAAGGCTGGACGCCAGCGCTTCGGCCGCGCGCGCAAGCGCTGCGGCATTGGCGCTTGCGGCGCTGTCATCGGGGAGCAGAATCGAGACGATCGCACCGACGACGAGCGGCAGTGCCGCGCGCCATGTCATCTGGCCCGACAGCGCTGCGGCGATGGTGCCCGACAGCGCGGCAAGCCCGCCAACCGTCGTCGGCTGGCGGAGGAACGCTCGCAAATTCATGGAAAATCCTCAGTGTTCGGCGTTGTCGCCGGCGCGCACATGGCCACTCATGATCGCCCCATCGAGGCGGGCATTGATTTGGCTGAGTGCTGCGTTGATCTGCGCGATCACCGCGCGCTCGGCATCGACGCTTTCATCGATGCGCCGGCCGATCCCGGCAAAACGATCGGCCTCGTCGGCGCGCTCGGCGAGCAATTGCTGTTGCAGGTTCTCGATCGATTTTTCACGCAGCGTGGTTTCGGCGGAAATGCGCTCATCCTCATGACCGACGGCAAGCGCGACATAAAAAACCGAGCTGATGACGGCGCCGATCATACCAACCAGAGAGAGAAGATTTCCCGCCGTGACGACACCATCAAAACGAACATGATGGCTTCTTCCCTCCTCCATCACGCATCCTCGGCCTGGGCGAGGCACGGATCGACGCCGACGCCAGCAATCTCGGGCAGGCGATGGGGGTTGCGATTGGGCGAAAGAGCTGCCGCTTTCGCCACTTTATCACGCAACGCGGTATAGAGCATCGCCGTCGTGATGGCGTGGAAATTCGTCCCCGGCGGGAAATCCTCGAGCCGCAAGCGATAACGCAGCAAGGCACCGATCGGCCGGCAGCCGGCACGCCGCGCCGCCTCGGAGACATAGCCGCCGAGCGCGATCTCGATCATCTGCGGATCAAAAAAATCCTCACGATGGAGAATGCGCCAATACTGCGCGCTTGCGCCGAGATTGTCGCGATCGAGCGATTTCACCAGAGCCATGACGTCAAATTCCTATTGCAAGCGCGCCCAGAACGCGCCAGTTGCGAGATAAACAAAACGAACCGCGCTATTGGCAGGAAGGCTCGCCGGCGCGCCATTGAGCGTCTGCCCGCTATTGGCGCTGAGCGACAAAGCGCTGATCGCGGGGAGGGTTGCGATCGTCACTTCCTGGCCATCGATGGGTGATGCCGGCAGCGTGACGGTCAGCGCCGCAAGCGTCGCCGATCCTTCAATCAGCAGCAGCGAGCAATTATTAGGAACCGTGACGACGGCACCACTCGCCGGCGTCTCGGCGCTATAGGATTGCTCGGCCCGTGCGCCGCGCAGTGCGACCGGCGAGCCACCTGCGCCCGCGCTCCCGAGCAGCACCGCCCCGTCTCCCGCGCCTGCGAGCGCGAGCGGATTGGCAGCAAGCGCGCCGGCGCTCCCGACACTGGCCGGCGCGCTCGCGCTTCCCGGCGAAAGGGCGAGGTAATTCGCAAAGCCGCTGATCGGCGACGCGCGGAGGAAATCGCCACCACTGGTCGTGACATGCAGCGTGCCGTTGGCCGTCGTTCCGAGCAAGAGATCGACATGCGCGTCACTTCCCGCGCTCGCGATACCGGGCGCGCCACCGCTTTCCGCGCCAAAAAATTGAAGCCCGTTGACCGCACCGGCGGTTACGCTGGCGAGCGCCGGCGCATAGACGTAGCTCGGCTTGTCCCACCCGTTGCCGACATCGTGCACGTTACTCGCGGCCAGAAAACTTCCGGCAGTTACGACCAGCGTTTCGGTGGCATTCGCCGAGGTCGCAGCGGAGAGCGTGAGCGAGGCCGCCGCCGGGGCAAACAGCACCAAATTCGCCGAACCCGGGTGGGCGGCAACGAAAGCCCCGGCGGCGGGGGCAAACTGGCCAGCAAACACGGCGAGGGGGCTTGCGAACGTCACAGAAGAATTGAAAGGAATTTCTGCGGAAAGGGCGGCGCTCAGCGTTACCGTATTGCCGCTGATCGCGGTGATGCGCGCGCCCGCCGGGATCGCGCCATTGCCGAACGCGACCATGCCGAGGGCAAGCGCGCTTGCATCATAAAGCGTGATGGTGCTTGCGCCACTGGTCGCTGTCGCGAGAATGGTCGCGGGGACGATGGCACTCGCGCCGGTCAAGGCTTGCGCCAAGCCAAGAACGACACTCCCCGCGGTATCGCCGCTTTGGACCGTATAGCTCACCGAAACCGCGCCGCCGGCGAGTGCCGCACTCGCCGCCGTCAGCGTCAAGACGTCGCCCGCGGTGATGCTCCCGGAAACCGAAACGGTGTTGGCCGCCAACAGCCCGGTTGCGATCGTGCTCACGCCCGAGGTCGCGGTCGCGGTATTGCCCGACAGCGTGATCAGGCCGAGAGCGGTCTCGATATCGACGGGGATCGCACAGCCGGAAAAGTCATTGCCGACAAGCGTTGCCGCGAGAATGTTGGTGATTTGTACGCCCACCCCGCCATCTTGCGGCAAAACCTCATTGCCGATGAAAGAAAGCCGGCCGTTGGGGGCATCGATGCGCAGGGCGGGGTTGGGCGAAATAACGCTGTTGTGGGAATACCGCGTGAGCTTGCAATCAGTGATGCGAATTTCATAAACATAGTCGCCACGAATATCGAAAATGCCCCCTTCGCAA
>JAJYXY010000165.1 GCA_021801465.1 Pseudomonadota bacterium | reverse complement strand
AGCGCGCCGATCATCTTGGCCATCGCATCGGTGAGCTGCACCTCGCCGCCGGCGCCGCGCTCGAAACGCGAGAGATGGGCGATGACCTCGGGGCGCAGCACATAGCGGCCGATGATCGAGAGCGTCGATGGCGCGACCTCGGGCGCCGGCTTTTCGACGAGCCCTTTGACCTCGGCCAAGCGCCCATCATCGGCGCCGATATCGAGGATGCCGTAGCGGTTGGTGTGTTCGCGCGGCACGTCCTGCACCGCAACGACATTGCCGCCGGTCTCACGATAAACCGCGGCGAGCTGGGCGACACACGGGGTCTCGCCGAGGATGAGGTCATCGGGGAGGAGGATCGCGAAGGGATCCTCGCCGATGAAGGCGCGCGCGCACCAGATCGCATGGCCAAGGCCGAGCGGCTCCTGCTGGCGGACGGTGACGATGGCGCCGGGTTCGAGCTGGGTGCCCTCGAGCAGCGCCATGGCCTCGGTCTTGCCGCGTTCGCGCAACACCGCTTCGAGTTCGAAGGCGATATCGAAATGCTCGACGATCGCCGTCTTGCCGCGGCCGGTGATCAGGCAGAATTGCTCGATGCCGGCGGCGCGCGCCTCCTCGATCGCATATTGGATCAAGGGCTTGTCAACGACCGGCAGCATTTCCTTGGCGGTCGCCTTGGTCGCCGGCAGAAAGCGGGTGCCAAGACCGGCAACCGGCAATACGGCTTTGCGCAACGGTTTCAAATCACGGTTTCCTTCCCTCTTGGCGCCGGGATCACTTCCCGGTCGATTGCGGCGGCATATTGGCCGCGTCCTCGACCTCGGCGGCGACGATGGCGCTGATATTGACGATCCCGCGCGCGGTGACACTCGGCACCAGAACATGCACGGGCTTGCTCATGCCAAGCAAGAGCGGACCGACGACGAGACCATCGGCCGCCGCCTTGAGCAGGTTGAAGGCGATGTTGGCGGCGTCGAGATTGGGCATCACCAGGAGATTGGCGGTGCCGGAAAGCCGGCTGTCGGGGACGGCGCGCTCGCGAATGGCAGCGCTCAAGGCGGCGTCGGCGTGCATCTCGCCATCGATCTCGAGCGTTGGTGTGCGGGCCCGGATCAGCGCCAGCGCCGCCCGCATCTTGCGCGCCGACGGCGTGTTCGAGGCGCCGAAACTGGAATGCGACAACAGCGCCGCCTTCGGGGTGAGGCCGAACCCGGCGACGGCGCGCGCCGCGAGCGCCGTCATCTCGGCGATCTGCTCGGCGCTCGGGTCGACATTGAGGTGGGTGTCGCAGAGAAACAAGGCGCCGGCCGGCAGGATGATGCAGGAGAGCGCATAAACGCGCGAGACTTCGGCGCGGGCGGGGATGATCGGGAGGACATATTTCATGTGCTGCCACCAATCGCCGGAGCCGCCGACGATCGCGGCATCAACCGCCCCGGTTGCGAGCAGCATGGCGGCAACGACGCTGGTGCGGTTGCGCATCCGGCGCGCCGCCGCCGCCGGCGGCACGCCGCGCCGCCCGACCAGGCATTGATAGGGCGTGATCAGCGGCGCGATCGTCGCCTCGTCGCGCTCGGGATCGATCACCCGCGCCGCGCCGGCAAGATCCATCCTGAGCCCCATCTCGCGCACCCTTGCTGCGATGATGTCACGCCGGCCGAGCAGCACCGGCCGCGCGATCCCCTCATCGAGCGCCATCTGCGCCGCGCGCAGCACCCGCTCATCCTCGCCCTCGGCATAGGCGATACGTTTCGGCGCCTGCCGCGCCGCCTCAAAGACCGGGCGCATGAGCTGGCCGGAGCGAAACACGAAACGCTCGAGATCGCGGCGATAGGCGTCGAAATCGGCGATCGGCCGGCGCGCGACCCCGCTCGCCATCGCCGCCCGCGCCACCGCCGGCGCGATTTGCAGGATCAGGCGCGGATCGAAGGGTTTCGGGATGATGTAATCGGGCCCGAACACCGGCGCCGCCCCGCCATAAGCCGCCGCCACCACCTCGCTCGCCTCAATGCGGGCGAGTTCCGCCATCGCTTCCACCGCCGCGAGCTTCATCGCTTCGTTGATCGTGCTCGCCCCGACATCGAGGGCGCCACGAAAGATGAAGGGAAAGCAGAGAACGTTGTTGACCTGGTTGGGATAATCGCTGCGCCCGGTCGCGATCACGGCGTCGGGGCGGGCGGCGCGCACGGCGTCGGGGGCGATTTCCGGCTCGGGATTGGCGAGCGCGAGAATGAGCGGCTTGGGCGCAAGATGGGCGAGCCATTCCGGGCGCAAAACACGCGGCGCCGAAAGCCCGAGAAAAATATCGGCGCCCGCCAGCACTTCATCGAGCCGCCTGGCATCGGTCCGCTGCGCATAACGCGCCATGTTGGGAAGCATCCCTGCCCGCCCGGCATGGACCACGCCGTCTTTGTCGGTGAGCGTGACATTCTCCACCCGCAAGCCCATCTCGACCAGAAGATCGACACAGGCGAGCGCCGCGGCGCCGGCGCCGGAGGTGACCAGCTTGACCTCGGAAAGCGATTTTCCCTGCAAAAGCAGCCCGTTGCGGATCGCCGCGGCAACCGTGATGGCGGTGCCGTGCTGGTCGTCATGAAACACCGGAATGCCCATCCGGGCGCGGAGTTTGGCCTCGATCTCGAAGCACTCGGGCGCCTTGATATCCTCGAGATTGATCGCCCCGAAGGTCGGCTCGAGTGCCGCGACGACGTCGCAGAAACGCGCGGGATCGGCGGCATCGACCTCGATGTCGAAGACATCGATGCCGGCGAATTTCTTGAACAAAACCGCCTTGCCCTCCATGACCGGCTTGCCGGCGAGCGCGCCGATATTACCGAGCCCGAGCACCGCCGTGCCGTTCGAGATGACGGCGACGAGATTGCCGCGCGCCGTCAGATCATGGGCGGCATTGGCATCAGCGACGATCGCCTCGCAGGCGGCGGCAACGCCAGGGGAATAAGCGAGCGCCAGGTCGCGCTGCGTCGCCATGCGCTTGGTCGCGACGATGGCGAGCTTCCCAGGTTGCGGCAGACGGTGGTAATCGAGCGCCGCCTTGCGAATATCCTCGTCCATCGCCATTCCCTCCTTCGGATCGCCGGGCCATGAGGATGGCCGGAACGGCGTGGCGAAGAAAGGCGTCTGACGAGAGAGGAGTTATGCGGTCGAGAAGACTCGAACTTCCACGAGGTTTCCCCCACAAGCACCTCAAGCTTGCGCGTCTACCATTCCGCCACGACCGCATCCCGCGCGTCGCCTCGGCGCCGCACGCGGGCGGGATATAGCCGATGATCGCCTTGGGTTCAATCCGGAAGGAACCGATGCCGGAGATCGAATGGGTAAAAACCGCGGGCCTCACCCCCTACCCCGCAGCGCTCGCGACGATGACGGCGCGCGTCAAGGCGATCCGGGCGGGTGAGGCGCGCGAGCAGGTCTGGCTTCTCGAACACCCGCCGCTCTATACCGCCGGCACTTCGGCGCGGGCCGAGGATCTGCGCGATGCGTCGCGATTTCCGACCTATCACGCCGGGCGCGGCGGACAATGGACCTATCACGGGCCCGGCCAGCGCATCGCCTATGTCATGCTCGACCTCACCCGCCAGCACGGCGCGGTTCGCGCGCGCGACATCCGCGCCTTCGTCCACGGGCTCGAGGAATGGCTGATCCGGGCGCTGGCCCGGCTCGGCGTCACCGGCGAGCGGCGCGAGGGGAGAATTGGCATCTGGGTGGCGGACGGCGCCGGGGGCGAGGCGAAAATCGCCGCCATTGGCGTCCGCGTGACGCGCTTGGTGAGCTGGCACGGCGTCGCCCTCAACATCGCCCCCGATCTCGGCCATTTCGACGGCATCGTGCCGTGCGGGATCGCCGAGCACGGCGTCACTAGCCTCGCGGCCCTCGGCCTTGCCGGCGATATGGCCGCGGCGGATGCGGCGCTCGCCGAGGCGTTCGGCGCGGTATTTGGCTGAAATGGGGCGGCGGCGCGCCCGCCTGTCTCCGTTTGGCCGCAGGCGCGCACGTCGGGTTCGCAGTTATGATTGACAAACGCGGCGGATTCTGCGCGAGATAACGCGCGATCGCCGTTTGGCTTCTCTTGCTGCGCTTCCGTCTGTGGGTGCCTTCAAGACGTCCAACCAGCCCGATTGCCTTGTCCCGCGCTGTTGTGGGGCGTCATTGACGGAGTGAGAGAGATGCCTACCGGTACTGTCAAATGGTTTAATGCGACCAAGGGCTTTGGTTTCATCGTCCCGCAGGATGGCGGCAAGGATGTGTTCGTGCACATCACCGCGGTTCAGGCGGCGGGGCTGCGTGGCCTCAATGAAGGCCAGAAAGTCACCTATGAAGTGGTGATGGAGCGTGGCAAATCGGCCGCGACCAATCTTCGGGTCGCCTGATTCTTCCATCTTACGGCCGAGGTCAGCGTGTTTGGCCATCGGGATTTTTCTGACCCGGACGCGACCGGAGACCCCGGTTGCGCCCGGTTTTTTGCGTCGGGACGTGTTGGCTTTTGGACGAATGAGGGAGATGTCAATGCCTGTGGGAACGGTCAAGTGGTTCAATGCGACCAAGGGATTTGGCTTCATCGTGCCGCAGGATGGTGGCAAGGATGTGTTCGTGCACATCACCGCCGTGCATCAGGCGGGCCTCCAGGGCTTGAATGACGGCCAGAAGGTCTCTTTCGAAATCACGATGGAGCGAGGGAAGGCAGCGGCGACTAACCTCAAGCCGCTCTGATGCCCGCGCCCAATCCCCCGCAACCGGCCATCGTCCGTTGCCAGGACTGCAGGTTCTGGCATGCGTTTGGCCGGGATGTCGGAAGCTGCCGCCGCTACGCGCCGCCGCCGAGCCAGCACGCCGACGATACCGGCTTCTGGCCGGAGACCCTCGCCGTCAACGCGTGTGGCGAGGGTGTCGCCAAAACCGCCGGCGACGGCGCGGCCTCGGTCTCTTGCGGGGACTGCGCGTTCTGGTTTCGCTATAATCCCGATCAAGGGCTGATCCCGCTCCGGCGTGGCGATCTGCCGGCGGATTGGTGGCGTGACGCGGGCTATTGTATCCGCCTCGCGCCGCGCGCCGAATATCAATGGGAGTGGCGCAGCGTGACGCGCGCGCATTGGCGTGCAACGCATGTCGGTGATCGTTGCGGCGAGGCGGTGCAACGTGTTAGCTCTGCTGCGCCAGCGGAGGATTGACGCCCGAGCTGAGCGGGGCGGCTTATCATGTCTATCGTCACATGCCACGCCTGCGTATTTTGGCGCATGTTTGGCACGGCAGCTGCTAGCGTCGGCACCTGTCATCGCCATGCGCCACCCCCGGGCGAGCAGATCGATGACAGGAGTTATTGGCCGGAAACCCTTGCCGAGGACGGCTGCGCCGAAGGCCTCGCCGCACCCGCCGCCACGGCTGCTATCATCGCCTGTCGCGATTGTCTGTTTTGGTTCCGACGAACCGGCCAGACGGATATGATCCCCGAGCGCAGAGGCGATTTGCCACGCATTTGGTGGCAAAACGCCGCCTACTGCGCCCGCCTCGCCCCCGCGCCCGAAAGCTCCGTTATTCGCACGCGCTGGCGCGCGACCCATGCCAGCGACGGCTGCGGCGATGGGAAACCGCGCAAACCTGCCTGATCACGAAAATAGCCAGCCAGCGAGATTGCTGGCCGGCACGCGCGGAGGGTTGGTGTGGCGGCTCGGCGCCGAGACCACCAAACGCCGCCCTGTGCGCGGCCGAGCGCGGCGCCCCAGGTGCCGGCGACGGAGGCTAAGCCACCACGGCCGCAGGCTTGGCTTCGTTTCGCGGGATAGCGAGGCTCATCACCAAGCTCAGAACACCCTCTTGCAGGCAAAGACGCTTGTTGGCCTTGGTGGACATCGGAATCCGGTGATTGACACAATAAAAGAGCACTGCGGCGATGAGCCCTTCGGGCGCGATGGCGAGTTGTTCTTTTTTCCCCGAGAACGCGCGCTTCAGCGCCAGGCGCGCCTCGATTTTGTCGGGCGCGAGGGTGATGAATTGGACATCCTCGATCTCGTAACTCTGGATGATGTTCCCGCGCGCCGATATAAATTCGCTAATGATGAGGCGAACCTCGTCAATGGAAAATTTGAGAATACGCAACTCGGCGGGCACAGCGAACTCCCCTTCCACGACTCTGAAGTCCGCGCATGATTGCCATGCAAAGTTTACGAAATGATTTATACCGGCCGGCCGGAAGAACGACTGGCTTCTTTGCAGACGGAAATCGTCGCCGGATTTCAGTAACATCCCGCCTGGCGGGCGCGTTCGCGAACCAGGGCAAGAATGGTGCGGCAGGTCGGCATCGGATGGCCGGTGAGATCGCCGAGTTCGACCACCGCGCCGAGCAGGGCATCAATCTCCATTTTCCGCCCGCGCTCGAGATCCTGCAGCATCGAGGTCTTGTGTGCGCCGACCTCGGCCGCACCCTCGATACGTTTTTCGACATCGATC
>JAJYXY010000091.1 GCA_021801465.1 Pseudomonadota bacterium | reverse complement strand
CCGATCTTTACCGGATTCTCGGCGAACTCGACGAGGCCGATGATCAGTTGCCGGCGGCCGATGGGCGGGAAAAGACCGTGGCCGCGTCGATCGCCCGGCTCGCCCGCATGCTCGGGCGCGATGCCGGCACCGCAAGCCGGGAGGCCTGGCGCGATCTCGCCGCGTTTCTCGCCGAGGCGCAGCTGCGCCGGATCCATGACGCGGCCCTCCTGGTGCTCTCGCGCTGCCCGCTCCCGGCGGCGGCGCCGGTGATCACCGCGGGCGTCGGGGAGGCGCTGATGCGCCGCCTCGCCGCCCGGCTCGGGCGCCGATGCCAGCCGCTTTTCGCCGATCGCGCCGCTGCCGCCCACGCGCCTGCGGCGGCGGTCGGGCTTTTGCTGTCCCAAACGGAGGAGTGATGATGACCCAACCGACCGCAATTGCCGCGCCGCGCCGCACCCTCGCCCGCCTGCTCGCTTGCCTGCCGTTCGCGGCCTTCATCAAGCCCGATCGTGCCCGCGCCGATGCACCGCCGGCCGCGCCACCGGGCGCGCCACCGGGCGATTTGCCTCCCGGGCGGGTCATGCTGACGATTTTCCTGCGCCATGACGAGAAGAAGACGCTCGGCGAAATCAACGCTCACCTGAAAGAGACCGGCTGGTTCAAAAAATTCCCCCCGGCCGGGGTCGAGATCGTCGGCTGGTATGTGATGATGGGCATCGGCCAGGTCGTCATTCTCAGCCTGCCGCCGGAAAAGCTTCGCGAAGTCAATGTCGTCGTCGAAAGCGCCGCCTGGGGCGGCTATAGCACGGAATTCTACCCGACCTATGATTATCGCGCCTTCTGGGAGCAGGCCCGCCGCGCGGCGGGGTGAAACCGCGCCATGTCAGCAAATTGTTAAGGCCTCGAGGGTAACCTCGATCACGCGAGAACAGGGTGGGGTCTCTGATGGCGAGTGCCGAAACCGGATTGGCCGAGACGCATAACGACCAGGCCGCGCCGCCGCTCGCCGCGGCGGGAGAGCCTGGCGGATGGGATGAGAGGGCGCGGGTGTCTGGCCCGTCCCCCGCGGTTGCGCTGTTTTTCTTCGATGTCGTGCTGCTTGCGCTGACATGGCTCGGCGCGCGCCTCGCCTTCACGGCACTGATGCCCGCGGCGGTGCTGGTCGGGCTCGCTTATCCGGCGGCGTTGCTCGGCGGGCTCTACGCGCTCGGGCTCTACCGCCGCGATATGATGCTCGAGACCCGCAAAGCTTTGGCCCGTTTGCCGCTCGCGGTTGGTTTCGGCGCCGCCTTGGCGGCCGCATCGATGGTGGCCCTCGCCATTTTCGCCCCCGCCAGCGTGCCGCGCGATCAGGTGGTGGCATTCACCATCGCGCTCGGCAGCGGCGTGATCAGCGGAACGCTGGCGCGACTCGTCTTTTATGCGCTGCGGCGGCGGGGCCTGTTTCGCCGCCGGGTGCTGATCGTCGGCGCCGGGCGGCGGGCCTGGGATTTGGTGTGGATGCTCGGCAAGGAGGGGCGCGGCGTTCATTACGAGATCGCCTTCGCCCACGATCCGGTGTTCGGCGAGGTCGATCCCCGTCTCGCCGATGGCGCCACCGGGCCGATCATGGCCGCACGCGGGCAGGGGCTGCTTCTCGCGGCGCGGCGGTTTGCCGCCGAGCAAATCATCGTCGCCCCGGATGAGCGGCGCGGCATGGATCTCGATACTCTGCTTGCCTGCAAGATCGCTGGCTTCCCGGTCAAGCAATATCTCGACGTCGTCGAGAAGGAGATCCGCCGCATCGATCTCAAGCGGATCGAATTGGGCTGGCTGCTTTACGCCGATGGTTTTCAGTTCGGCCTCGTCACCCGCGTTTTGAAGCGTGCCCTCGATCTCGGCGTGAGCGTCGTTTTTCTGCTGGCCTTCACGCCGTTCTTGCTCGCCGCCGCGATCGCGATCAAACTCGATGATGGTGGGCCGATTTTTTATCGCCAGGAGCGGGTCACGCGGAACGGACGCGTCTTTCGCATTATGAAGCTGCGCACCATGCGCCTCGATGCCGAGAGTGAGGGCGCGGTGTGGGCCGCGGAAAAGGATAGCCGCATCACCCGTATCGGCGCCTTTCTGCGGCGGACCCGCATCGATGAGATGCCACAAATCTTCAATGTTCTGATCGGCGATATGTCCCTCGTCGGGCCGCGCCCAGAGCGCCCGGCATTCGTTGCCATGCTCGCCGAGCAATTGCCCCTCTATCACGAGCGCCATGTCGTCAAGGCGGGTCTCACCGGCTGGGCGCAGATCAATTATCCCTATGGCGCCTCGATCGACGATGCGCGCTCGAAGCTCAGCTACGATCTCTATTATGTAAAAAATTTCAATATCTTGTTTGATTTTCTGATCATTGCGCAGACGCTGCGCGTGGTGCTTTGGCCAGGGGGGGTGCGCTGATCGCGGGGCGATGGCGCGGGTTAGGGCCAGCGCACCTCCGGCGGCAGGCTCATCAGGATCGCCTCGATATTGCCGCCGGTTTTCAAGCCAAATAACGTGCCACGATCGTAAAGCAGGTTGAACTCGACGTAACGGCCGCGGCGAACCAGGAGATGCTCGCGCTCGGCTTTCGTCCAACTCTCATGCATGCGCTGGCGCACGATCTCGGGGTAGGCGGCGAGGAATGCCTCGCCGACGGCGCGGGTGAACGCGAAATCGGCGTCGGCGTCGCCGCTTCGCAAATGGTCATAGAAAATACCGCCGAGGCCACGCGCCTCGCCGCGATGCGGGAGGTAGAAATAGCGATCGCACCAGTCTTTGAAGCGCGGATAATAGGATGGGTCGAAGGAATCGCAGGCGGCGCGCAGGCGGGCGTGAAAGGCCGCTGCATCCGCCTGCGCCGCCTCGCTCTCGGGGTATGCCGGGGTGATGTCGGCGCCGCCCGCAAACCAGCCTTCGGTGGTGACGATGAGGCGGGTATTCATATGCACCGCCGGGACACGCGGGCTTCGCATATGGGCGACCAGGCTGATACCGCTGGCCCAAAAGCGCCGATCGGCGGCGGCGCCAGGAATTTGCGCTGCGAAATCGGCGCTGAATTCCCCCCAGACGGTGGAGACGTTGACGCCGACTTTCTCGAAGACGCGCCCGCGCATGACGCGCATTTCGCCGCCACCGCCATCTTCCCCCGCCTCGTGCGGCCGCCGCCAGGGGCTTGCGACAAAGCGCCCAGGCTCGCCCCCGGCGAAGGTCGCCATGTCCTCGATCGCCTCGAAGGCGGCGCAAATGCGCCCCTGAAGCGTCTCGAACCAGGCGCGTGCGGGCTGTTGCAGGGCGAGATGCGTGCGCGGCGAAGGGGTTTGGCGGTCGTTCATGATAGTACCATATGCAGACTGCTCCCGATTCTGTCGATGTCAAGCCGGATTCCGGGGTTGACGGGCGCCGCATGAGCGGGTTTGTTGCAGCGGCTAACATGCGGGCGGTCTGCATTTTGCGTCTTTTCCTCTTGCCGCCCCGTTTGTGCGACGTTTTTTTGGCAATGACCCCGCGACATGCGCGGAGACCGAGGTAACGATGGCCGATACCGTTGCTCACCCCTCCCATCCTGGCGCCGGACATGGGGACGGCGCGACCAAGCGCGATTTCTTGAAGATGCTGGCGGGCGCCGGCGCCGTGGTCGGCGCTGGGGCGATCGCCTGGCCGCTGATCGACAGTATGAACCCGTCTCAGGACGTGCTGGCGCTCTCCTCGGTCGAGGTCAATCTCGACCCGATCGCCGAGGGCTCCGGCATCACCGTTCTTTGGCAAGGCAAGCCGATCTTCATTCGCCATCGCACGCCGGCCGAGATCAAGGCTGCCGAAGACGTGAAGCTGAGCGAACTGATCGAGCCGCAATCCGATGCCGATCGCGTCAAGGCTGGGCACGCGCAATGGATCGTTCTGATCGGCATTTGCACGCATCTCGGCTGCATCCCGCTCGGCAATAAGCCGACCGATCCGCGCGGCGAGTGGGGCGGCTGGTTCTGCCCCTGCCATGGCAGCCAGTATGATACGTCCGGCCGGGTGCGGCACGGGCCGGCGCCACTCAATCTCTATCTCCCCCCTTACGCATTCGAGAACGATACCAAGATCAAAATCGGCTGAGGCGGTTTCTTTGTCTCTGATGATCTGAACGGAGTGGCGCACGATGGTCGGCCTGCATAAAAGCGAGTTCAAGAACCCGGTGATCAACTGGATCGACACCAGGATGCCGGTGTTCACCATGATGCAGAAGGAATACGGCTCTTTCCCGACGCCGAAAAACTTCAATTATTTCTGGAATTTCGGCGCGCTGGCGATGGTCAACCTGATGGTGATGATCGCAACCGGCGTCTTTCTCGCGATGAACTATACCCCGAATGCGGCGCTCGCCTTCGACAGCGTCGAACATATCATGCGCGACGTGAATTGGGGCTGGTTGATCCGGTATGTCCATATGAACGGCGCCTCGATGTTCTTCATCGTGGTGTATGTGCATATCTTTCGCGGCCTCTATTATGGCTCATACAAGACGCCGCGCGAATTATTGTGGATGATTGGTGTCGTTATTCTGCTCCTGATGATGGCAACCGCGTTCATGGGGTATGTTCTCCCGTGGGGGCAGATGTCTTATTGGGGGGCGACCGTTATCACCAACCTCTTCTCGGCGTTTCCGTTGGTCGGGAAATCCATCGTCACGTGGCTCTGGGGCGGTTTCGCGGTTGATAACCCGACCCTCAATCGCTTCTTCAGTCTGCATTATCTGTTGCCGTTCTTGATCGTCGGCGTGGTCTTTTTTCACGTGGTGGCGCTCCACATCACCGGGTCAAACAATCCGCTCGGGATCGAGGTGAAAACACCGCAGGACACTATCCCCTTCCACCCTTATTACACGATCAAGGATAGTGTTGGCATCTGCGTTTATTTCATTGTGTTCGCGGGTTTGGTATTTTTTGCGCCAAATTTCTTTGCAAGCCCCGATAATTACATTCCTGCCAACCCGTTGCAGACGCCGGCGGAGATCGTCCCGGAATGGTATTTCCTGCCATTTTACGCGATCCTGCGCTCGGTGCCGAACAAGCTTGGCGGCGTTTTGATGATGTTCGGTTCAATCATGGTGCTGTTCGTGCTGCCTTGGCTCGACACCAGCCCGGTGCGCAGTGCGCGTTTCCGGCCGATTTATCGCCAACTTTTCTGGCTGCTGGTGATTTCGGTGTTCGCGCTCGGGGCCGTTGGCGCCCATCGCCCGCAGGGGATTTGGGTGGTGATCGGCCGCCTGGCGACGCTCTATTATTTCCTGCATTTTCTTGTGATCCTCCCTATTCTCGGCAAGCTGGAGCGGCCTTTGCCATTGCCCGAGAGTATCAGCCGGCCAGTGCTCGGCGGCGGGCGGATGCCGGGCAGTGCGACCGCCAAGCCGATGGAGAAAGCGTGATGCGTGGCGTGACCATCTTTGGGGTTTCGGCAGTCGTTGCGGCGCTGGCCGGGGCATTCATCGCTGGAGCCGCGCGGGCAGAGGATGCGGCAGCCAAAGCGCCGGCGCATGAGATCAGCACCGCTGATATTCCGGTGCCGCCTCTGCCGCATATCGCGTGGAGTTTCGATGGCCCCTTTGGCACATTCGATCGCGCCTCGGCGCAGCGTGGCTTTCTGATTTACCAGCAAGTTTGCTCGAGCTGTCATTCAATGAATCAGCTCTATTATCGCAATCTGGAAGGCATTGGGCTGAACGAGGAGCAAATCAAGGCGATCGCCGCGAGTGTTCAGGTGCCTGGCGGGGTGAATGACCAAGGCCAGCCGATCGAGCGACCGGGCAAGCCCTCCGATCATTTCAAGGCGCCGTTCCCGAACGAAGAAGCGGCGCGGGCCGCCAATGGTGGGGCTTTACCGCCCGATCAATCGGTGCTCGAACTCGCGCGCGAGGGCGGGCCAGACTATCTCTACGCGATCCTGACCGGCTATTCCGATCCGCCGGCGGGCGTGAAAATGATGTCTGGGATGAACTACAACACGTATTTCCCAGGCCATCAGATCGCGATGCCGCAGCCGTTACAGGATGGTTCCGTCCAATACACGGATGGTGTGAAACCGACCCTGGATCAGGAGGCGAAAGACGTCGTCACCTTCCTCACCTGGGCGGCCAATCCTGAGATGGAGGAGCGCAAGCAGACGGGTGTGCGCGTTATTCTGTTTCTGGTATTCTTGACCGGCGTCACCTATGCGGTCAAGCGCCGCGTCTGGTCAGATCTCCACTAATAACCATCTCAAAAAGAAGCGGGGGCGCCATCGGCTGCCCCCGTTTTTTATGACAAAAATCTTGGTTCTTTTTTAAAAAAGAGAACTGGTTTTGTCTCGCCTCTCTATCAATTCAATGGTTTTTCTTCAACCGGCGGCGGGATCGCGGTCGAGGACGGGCTGGTGTCTTGCAGCCAATCGCGGAGTGACTTCCGCACCTGGTACTCAAACTCCACATTCATGTTATCCATCATCGCCTTGGTCATATCGTAGAGCGTTTGGCGAAGCGCGGTATCGCCCCCTTCCTCCGGGACCGCGACGTTGCGCGCGACGGCGGCCTCAGCGAAGCCGCTCGGCTGGTTGTTTCCGCCGGTGATGGAGAGCTGGACGGCGAGATGCCCGTAGAGCCATGGCCCCTCGCGGCGAATGCTCGCATCCTCGATCTTAAACACCGCCTGGCCGCTATTGCCGGCGGCGATCAGGCGGTCACGCGCCATTTGCTTGAGCGCGTCTTCCGGCGGCTCGGGGGAGAGGCGCGCGACGTCGGCTTGGCTTTCTGGCACCCAGCTATCGTTGATATCGATGCTCGCAACGCTGAGATGAAGCTGCGTCAGATAGTTATACCGCAGCAGGGGGTAGGACGGCCCGGCCGCTTCGTGCGAGCAGGCGGCGAGGGCAAGGGCGGGCAGCAGGGCAAGGGTGAAGCGTCGCGTGGGATGAGGGAGGCGTTGCATGGGCGGGAAACATCCTGGCGTGAAAATGCACTAAAGACCATGTCACCCGCGCCGCCAACCGGCAAGGACGTCTCGGGCGCCGGAAAATGGCGGAACCCGGCAGCCCCGGTCAAGCCTCTCGGCCGCGAAATGTCTCTCGCCGGAAGCGGAAATCGACGGCGCAAAACTCGCAGGTCATGACGATATCGCCATCGATCGTCATGTCGTCGAGATCGTCGGCGGGAAACCCCTCCAAAATGGCCGAGAGCCGGGCGCGCGAGCAACGGCAGCCGAACGCAAGCGCGCGCGGCCGGCCGACATCAACCCCGGTTTCATGGAATAGCCGATAGAGTAAAGTCTCGGCGGCAAGCGCGTCATCGAGCAATTCGCTCTTCGTCAGGGTTGCGGCGAGCAGGCGCGCCGTGCGCCATCCTTCCTCGGCGGCCGCGTGGTCGACGCCCGGCTGACCGGCGATGCGCTCCAGAATGAGCGCGCCGGCTCGCCAGCCTTCGGGCAAATGGCTGCAAGCGAGAGAGATCGACGCCGCGAGCTGGGCGCTGGTCTCGTAGTAATGTTCGGCCATGTCAGCAAGAGACGTGCCGGTGGTGGCGACGATCCCCTGATGGCGCGCGCCGTCGGCACCCTGATCGACGGTGAAAGCGACGTGACCCTCGCCGAGCAGGTCGCGCGCGGAAAGCGGGGCAACGTCTGTCAGGGGGGGGAAATCTTTGGCCAGGCCGGCGTAAAAACGGAGCGCCCCCTGATCGGTGCAATCGGCCGCCAAGGTGCGCAGCCGCCCGTCGCCACGCGCATGCAGGCTGAAAGAGCCGCGAAATTTCAGCCCACCCGCGAGTGCGGCAACCAGCCCCAGCGCTTCACCCGCGAGCGCGGAGACGGGCGCTGGATGTGGGTGGCGCGACAAGAGCGCGTCGGCGAGCGGCCCCAGCCGCACTAGCCGGCCATGCGCTGGCGCGTTCGTGAGCGTGAACGGGATCACCGCGCGCGGCACGACGAGGTCGGGTACGTTTGGGCGATCGGTATCGAGAAAAGCTGGCGTATCGTTCATGACCGTGGGGGAGGGGAAAGGGGGAAGGGTGGAGACAGGATAAGGGCTTCTTTTTCTGAAGAAAAAGAAGCAAAAAGACTTTTTGATTTCAGGGGTTAGGCGGAGAGGAGATAGGGTTCCTCGAATTCCTCGGCCTCTGGCAAATCCCAATAGAGGCCGGTGCTGACAATCTCCAGCTCCAACGCGACAGCATCCGCCAAAAGCACTGCCGGGATCATGGCATCGCCGGTGGTCCAGCGCCACGCGTCATCGCCGAAACGTTCCAGCCCATAAAACCCTGTCTGCAATGCAGGATCATCGAGGGCAATCGCGCGCCGCCCCGCCGGGCCGATCGCCGCCAACGCCCGGATCCTGACACCGAGGCGGCGCATATCCTCATTCGACGCGTCAACCCCACCCGGGATCCAAACCCGCGAGCGAAGGCGGCACTCTTGCGCCGGGGAGGGAAGCGTAAAGCGCACCACGCCCTCGCCAACACGCTCTGCGCGGAGAGGCAAGCCACCGCTCACGAGATGAAGATCGGCTTGTTCCGTCAGCCGATAGCCATCCGCCTCGATCGCCGCGATCAGCCGGGCGCGGATCTCGCGGAGCAACGGGCCACCGGTCAGCCATGGCCGGCACGCGCCAACCGATTTGTCCTGGTGCGGCAAAAAATCGGGATGCAGTGCAATTGCCGCCCCAGCATTGACGAACTGCCCGCGATTGCCCGTATCGAGATAGGTTTCCGAAAATACCCCCTCGGCGAGCACGAGATCATGCTGATCGAGCTCGATATGATAATAGGTGACGGCATCGACCGTCATGTCTTGCGTCACCGTGACGCCGTTCAACAGCCATTCGACGTCGACCAGATGATCATCGATGCAAAGCGCGTGTCCTGGCGACAGCACCAAATCCCGGTGCGGCAGACCAGGCGCCAAACACCCGGCGATCATGCGCACCGGGCGCACTTTCTCTGGCGTCGGATGGGCGGTGAGATCGACATGGCGATAGCCGATCCAACGCACGGGTTTTAGCGCCGCGCCAGCGCCGGAGAAGGTGGCGACGAGATCGCCAACCCGCAAAGCGTCGACGGCGACCTCGCCACGCACCGTGAGAATCCGCGTCCCGGCAGCGAAACAGGCGGTGATCGTGTCATTGTTGGCGTTAAGCAGAGGCTTCGCGCCATCGATAACCGCGAGCGTCGCGATGGTGGCGGTAACGCCGCCGGCCGTATCGGTGAGCGCATAGAGGGTCGAGAGATCACTCGGCACCGAGGCCGGCAAGGAAGGGGGAGGCAACGCGGTGACGGCGAAGCGGGTGCCCGAGGCGTAGCCGCTGAGGTCGATCGTGTCGCCGGCCGTGAAATCAGCGAAGGTGCCGAGATTGGCGATGACATCGTCAACGACCGCCGTGCCGCCCGGCGCCGGAGTGCCATCCGCGGCAGAGAAATTGACGAGACCGCCAAAGCGCGTGATCCCAGAGGCGTAGCCAAGGGTCGCTGAACTTGCGCCGGCAATGTCGATCGTGCCGGAATTCTGCGCGACCCCGTTGATGATTGCGGTCGGGGGCGCGAGACGCAGATCGGCCGCGCCGCCATTCTCGATGGCGACGACGCCGCCAATGCTCGCCAAATTGGTCGTCTCGAGCGTGCCGCCATCGATAAGAATGGTACCGGCGGGATATAAACTGAGGTTGGTGCCAACGCCGCCTTGCTGAAGGGCAAGCAGGTTCGCATCGACAACGCCGCCCGCCGCGACCTCCAGAACACCCCCTTGTTGGACGGACAACAGATCGACGCTCGCCGCGCCACCAGCGGCGACATCGAGCGTCGCCCCCTGTCGGATCGCCACGACGAAATAATCCTGGGTCGCGGTGAGGGTATCGAGGGTTCCGCTTTCATTCGGAAGAACAAGAAAATTGGAGCCGCTCACAGCGTTGTTCCTCTGACTTGCCCCGACCCGTGGCCGGCCTCTGATACGGCGCGCGACCCCGATACGGAAAAATACGAGCGCGGTGCATTGCCCGCCCGGGCGGGCCGAAGCCACCCGTCTCAGAGCGAAGGAGGCGAGAGATTAACACAAGGCGTCTCATCGTCAATCAAAAATCAAGACACAGGAGTCCGGCCCCGCAGCCCGTTTCGTCTCACCTCTCGCCGCGTCTCCTTGCCGTACGCGGCCAGCGCCCCATGTTTTGGCGATGACAAACATCGCCGAGCTTGCCGATCGCGGCGTAATCACCCTCGCCGGGGGCGATCGGGTGGCATTTTTGCAAGGTCTTGTTTCTAACGACGTCGCGATGGCGGCGCCGGGGCGCGCGGTTTTTGCCGCTTTGCTCACGCCACAGGGGCGTTGGCTTGCCGATTTTTTCGTTTTCTCCGATGATGAGCGGCTTTTCCTCGAAGGCGCGGCGGCGCAACTGCCCGATCTCCTGTCGAAACTCGCGCGCTACCGCTTGCGCATGGACGTGGCCCTAACCCCAGCGGCGCCAGCGTTGCGCGTCTATGTCGCTTGGCATGGCGCACCCCCGCCACTGCCGGCCGAAGCGCTCTTTGCGCCCGATCCGCGTCATGCGCAGGCGGGCACGCGGATCTTGAGCCCGGTTTCGCTGCCAACCAATGCTAGCGCCGAGGACTGGGACGCCCACCGCCTCGGCCTTGGTCTTCCCGATGGGCCGCGCGACCTGGAGGCGGGGAAAACCTTGCTTTTGGAAGCGCGGTATGACGAACTCGACGCGATTTCCTGGACCAAAGGCTGTTATATGGGCCAAGAGCTGACGGCGCGCACCCGCTATCGCGGCCTCGTCAAACGGCGCCTGGTTGCGGTCGGTGTCGAGGGGCCTTGCCCGCCGCCGGGAGCGCCGATCCTCGCCGCGGGTGCGTGTGTCGGCGAAATTCGCACCGGCCGCGACGGCGCCGCCCTCGCATGGCTTCCCAACCCGCCGCCCGCCGGCCCCCTGCTCTGCGGTGCTGCGACACTCACGCCACGCACAGACCAGCCGAAAGAATGACCGCTCATTTGAGGACAGGGGACAGCCGTCGCGGACCCACGATTTTGCCCCTCACGCGCTGATCCGCCAAGCCTCGGGGGACAAGGTGGGATCGCTCGCCAGCCGCCAATCCTGGCCGGAGAGGCGGGCAAAATCGTCGCGCGCCACGGGGTCGGCGCTGAGTGCTGCGATCACCGCCGGGGCGGCGATCAGGCGTGGCATCGGCCCCGGTCTTTCTTGCAGCGCCGCCAACGTGGCACGAAGCGCGCGGAGCCCGGAGGCATGCGGGCCGCGCAGCAATTCATGCAAGGGCGGGCGGCGGCGCGGGCGCGTGATCTCGGCAAATCCGAGCGCGGTGAAGCCGAGCAGCTGCGGTTTCAGCGGATCCTCGGCGAGCGCCGCGGCGAGCGCCGGGCCGAGGGCGGCGCGATGGCGCGACTTCATGCCAGCGAAATCGATGAAAATGGCGCCAGAGAGGTTGCGCAAGCGAATTTGCCGCGCAAGGGCGGCGATGTGGGCGATATTTTGTGCGCGCTGCGCAGCACCCTTTTCCGCGCGCGCCGCAGTCGCAGCGCCAGTGTCGAGATCGATCGCGGTCAGCGCCTCGGTCGGCTGGAAATGGGCGCGAACGCCCCCTGCGAGCACGACCTCTGACATGGCGAGTGCGGCCACCGCATCCTCGATCGCAGGGGTGAATGCGGCGCCGACGCGCGCCACCCGCGCCCCGAAGGTCGCGCGCAGCTCGGCGATCAGCGCCGGGTCATCGGCCAGGATCGGCGCCTCGCGATGGCGGGCGGCGAGTTCGTCGAGCGGGCTCGGGCCAAGCGCGAGCCGGGCGATACGCTTTGGGTGATCCTCGGGGAGGTCGGCGCGTGCCAGACGCGGCCCCTTTCCCCCTTGTGCCGCGCGGGTGATGCGAACGCCAATCAACGTGCCAGCACTCACGCCGCGCGCGGCTTCGGTTTCCGGCAAAAAACCCTCGATACCGCCGCAGAGCGCAACGAACAGCCCGGCCATTGCCGGGACGCGCGCGATCACCCTGCCGCAATGCCAATCGCCGATCCCATCCGGGGCGCCGGGGCGCCAGATCGCGTAGTCGAGCAGCGTGTCCTCGCCGGCCGTGAGCGCAATGTGCCGCTCGCCGGGCGAAGCCGCGACGCGCAGCGCAACACTCATAGCGCTCGACCGCAAGACCGGTCAGCGGTCTCGCTGGACGGCATCATACCCGGTATCATGCCCGGTGTCATGCCCGGCATCATGCAAGGCGCCGGGCGCCGAGCCCGCGCAGCAATTGCCGTGTCTCAAACAACGGCAGCCCGACGACATTGCTATAGCTTCCCGAGAGAAGCCGCACGAAGCCGCCGGCACGCCCTTGGATGGCATAGCCGCCGGCGCGCCCGCGCCATTCCCCGCCGGCGACATAGGCCGCGATCTCGGCGGAATCGAGCCGGGCGAAGGTGACGCGGCTGACCACCAGGCGCTCGCCGAGACGTCCATCCGGCGCGCGCAACACGACCGCGCCGAAAACGCGATGCCGCCGCCCCGCCAGGCGCGCAAGCATCGCCTGTGCCGCCGCCGCATCCTCGGGCTTGCCGAGGCTCCGCTGGCCGGTGGCGATGACGGTATCGGCGGCGAAAATGAAGGCGCCGGGCTGGCGCGCGGCAACCTGCGCCGCTTTCGCCCGTGCCAGGCGGATGGCGAGTGCGCGCGGTGTCTCGTCGTCGCGCTTGCTCTCATCGATATCGGCGGGGATGACGTCGTCTGGGATGACGCCGATTTGGGCGAGCAGAGCCAGGCGTTGCGCGCTCGCGGAGGCGAGAATGAGCCGTGGCTCTGCCGTCATCGGCCCATCCATGCACGGCGACACGTTACTTGAAGCGGAACGTGATCCGTCCCTTGGTGAGGTCGTAGGGGGTCATTTCCACGTTTACCCGGTCGCCTGCGAGAACGCGGATCCGGTTCTTGCGCATCTTGCCGCTGGTATGGGCAAGGATGACGTGTTCATTGTCGAGTTTCACGCGGAACATGGCGTTGGGTAGCAGTTCGGTGACCGTCCCGCTAAATTCGATCATATCCTCTTTTGACATCAGACCCCTGCGACAATGCGATTGGCGCGGAAGATGGTCTCGCCGGGCGGGAAGGTCAAGCGCGATCGCGGCGTTTCGCGGCCGCGATGGTCGTCTTCGTCGGAAAAATGGGCTATTTGCGAAGCGGGCATGGAAACCGACCATCGATCTGCCCCATGCGTCCGGGCTCCCCTGCTCTACGCCTGGTTGAGATCGGGCTTCCGCAGCCGCCCGGATTGGTGCAAATTGGACTTGGGTAGAACAAGATTGGCGTGACGTCTCGCACAGTGACGGGCAGGGAGAGAAAGAACCACTCGCCAAATGCTGAGCTCGTTTTCCTTGCTCACACGCCGCGCGCTGTTTGCAGCACCGCTTGCCGCCGTTCCAGGCGCGGATCTCTGGAGCGGCGCGTTTCGCGTCGATCCTGGTATCGCCCCGGTGCCGTTTCGGACGCAAAGTGACAATGGTCGCTTGCGCATCGAGATCGCCGGTAGCGCTGCCCCCATTTTCCTCCCCGGGGCGCGCGCGCGAATCTTGGTCAAATTGCCGCTCGCCGGCCGTGAGGTGCTCGTGGCGACGTTTGCCGGCGACGGGGCGGCGTCGCGCGGGCCGCTCGATCTCCTCGCGGTCATCGGTTCCGATGGCGCACGACGTGGGGTGCTGGCGGTCGAGATGCTGCGCTGGCAGGGCGAGGGCGGCGCTGGGTTCGATACCAGGCTCGATGCGCCGGGTGCTGGAACGCTGCTCCGCCTTGCCCGTGTTGCGTCGCCGCCGCAAGCCTCCACCGCGTCGCGCCATTTCATCTGGGCAGACTATCTTGCCTGGCGTCAGGGGGGGGCACTCGCCGATGCCGCGCCTCGGCCGCCGCGCCCGGGAACGTGGCAAGCGGCACTGGCCGCTATCCGCGCGCGCATCGCGCCTCTTCTCACCCCGCCGCCGCATGAGGTCACTTTGGCGTTACTCGCGCCGACCGGCCTTCTCGATCCGACGGCAGAGATTCCGCCGCAAACGCCGCCAATCTCCCGCTGAGACGGCGGCGCTGCCGTGCTGCTGCCCCGCTTGCGCCATAAGGACGCCGCAATCAGGGGCTTGGATACCCACCAAGGAATGAATTTGGGGGTTGTCCCATGCGCCCGCCGCGCTTAGCTAACAGAGACTTAATACGCTGTTCAGGTCGAACCGCCACGCGTGAGGCTGGCAGTTCGTCACTGGGCAGGATTTTCGGCCCCCCCCGGTCCGCTCGCCACGCCCTCGCGCGGCACATTTTGGCGGCAATGGCGCAGGCGAGCGATCGAAAACCCGCAAGCGAGGCGTGCGCATGTTTTGCGTGTGCGCGCAGGGGCGGGAGCAATGTCGCCACACCCGGCGTGGAACGCGCGGGCAAGCAGGTGGCGACGCTGTCGGGGCCGTTGCCATGAGGGGTGGAAAGATGAACCGGATTGTCGTTGTCTCGAACCGTGTGCCGCTCCCGGAAAAAGGCGCTCAGGCGGGCGGGCTTGCAACCGCACTGCAGCCTTTGCTCGAGCGAGAGGGCGGGGTGTGGTTCGGCTGGAGCGGCTCGATCTCGGCGAAAGCGGCCGAGGAGGGGACACGGATCAGCCATGCCGGCCGCGTGACCTATGCCACCATGGCTCTCACCAAGGCTGAGCATGACGGGTATTACGCCAATTTCGCCAACGGCGTCTTGTGGCCGCTGTTTCATTCGCTGCCAGAGATGATGCGTTATGACCGCAGCGATGCCGAGACCTATTTTGCGACCAACGCCCGTTTTGCCGATACGCTTTTGCCCTTGCTTCAGGATGGCGATCTGGTCTGGGTGCATGATTATCATTTCCTGCCGCTGGCCGGGCTTTTGCGCGCGCGCGGGGTTGCCAACCCGATCGGTTTCTTTCTCCATATTCCGTTCCCGAGCGCGGAACTCCTCGCGCTTGCGCCGCCGGCGGGGAAATTGATCGCCGGTCTCTTGCAGGCGGATGTGATCGGTTTTCAAACCAGCGCCGATCTCGGCAATTTCGCCGCCGCCGCGACGACGCTCGCCGGCGCCCGCCAGATCGCGGCCGAACTCCTCGAAATCGATGGCAGGCGTGTGCGCCTTGGCGTGTTCCCGGCGGAAATCGATGCCGAGGATTTCGCCGCCGACGCCCTCCGCGCCGCGCGTAGCCCGACGGTCGAGCGGCTGCGGCGGAGCCTCGGCGGGCAATGTCTGATCCTCGGCGTCGATCGGCTCGACCCGACCAAGGGGCTGGTGCAGCGTCTCGCCGGCTATCGCCGATTCCTCGAGACCGAGACCGGCTGGCACCGGCGGGTGACGTTTCTACAGATCGCCCCGGTCTCGCGCCAGGATGTCGCGAGCTATCAGACGCTCCGCGCCGAGCTTTCGCAAGCGGCTGGCGAGATCAACAGCGAATGCGGCGATCCCGACTGGACGCCGCTCCGCCTGATCACCAAGGGCGGGCCGCGCGCGACGTTGGCCGGCTATATGCGCGCCGCTAGGGTTGGGTTGGTGACCCCGCTCCGCGATGGCATGAACCTGGTCGCCAAGGAATATGTCGCGGCGCAAGACCCGCGAGACCCCGGCGTTCTGGTTCTCTCGCGCTTCGCGGGCGCGGCGCGGCAGCTCGACGCGGCGCTGCTGGTCAATCCCAACGATCCCGACGCGATCGCCGAGGCGATCACGCGCGCACTCGCCATGGATCTGCGCGAACGCCAGACCCGCTGGCGCGCGATGTGGCAGGCGGTCGCCGAAAGCTCGCCGCTCGATTGGGGGTTGGGCTTTCTCCGCCTGCTTCAGCAAAGCCCCGGCAAGCGCGCCGGCGGCATCGCGCCAGCCCTGGCGCCGCGTGGAAAGCCGCTCATCCCCATCCATACGTCCTCGAACGCGATCAATTGAAGATGATCCGTCGAGAAGGCGAAAACGGGGGAGAATGGTCGCGGCGGGCGGATCTCGGCGCAAAAAGCAGGCGATGACGGAGCCGCCGCGTTTTTGGCGCTATTTCAAAAAAGGGTTTTTCCTTCGTCTTTGGCATGCATAAATCGCCCGCCCCGCATTGGTCTCGGTACCCCGGTGGTTCCTGGGAAACTGATCGGCAGATCAGCGAGGTGGCGGGCGGCGAGGAAGGCGAAGCATTGCGCCTCTAGCGCGTCGCCGTTCCAGCCAAGCGCCTCGACCGCGTCCACCGGTGCTGCGAGGCGCTCGCGCAGCGCCGCCATGATCGCCGGATTATGCCGCCCGCCGCCGGCAACGAGCCAGCGCCGTGGTGGCGCCGGCAGAGGGGTCAGGGCGATCGCAGCGGCGAGAAAGGCAACCAAGGTCGCAGCGCCATCGGCCGGGGATAAAGCATCGATCCCGCTTTGCGCCAAGGCGCCGGCAAAGGCCAGCCGGTCGAGCGATTTCGGCGCCGCGCGGCGGAAATAGGGATCGGCGAGCAGGCGCGCGAGCACCGCGTCGTCGGGCCGTCCCGCGCGCGCCAAGGCGCCCTCGGTGTCGAAGGGGGCGCCAGTGTGGCGCATGAGCCAGTCATCGAGGGGGCCGTTGCCGGGCCCGGTATCACAGGCAAGAAGATCGTCTCGCTCCCCGATCCACGTGACATTGGCGACGCCGCCGATATTGAGGATCGCGACTGGGCGCGGCAGGCCCGCCGCGAGGGCGGCATGGAAGACAGGAACGAGCGGTGCGCCTTCGCCGCCGGCGGCGACATCGCGGCTCCGGAAGTCGAAGACCACGCCAAGCCCCGTTGCGCGCGACAGAGCCGCGGCATCGCCGATCTGCCAGGTGCGGCGGGCTTGCGGGTCGTGCAGGATGGTCTGGCCGTGAAAGCCGATCACGTCGGCTTTCGTGCCGAGTGCCGCGACCGCGTCGGCGTGGCGGGCGGTGAGTTCGGCCTCGGCGGCTTGGAGCGCGGGATCATCAGCGCGGAGATGCGGCGCGCGCGTCAAGAGGACGCGGAGTGCTGCGCGCAGCGCCGGCGGATAGGGCAGCGTAATGGTGGAGCCGAAGCTTCCGACGCGCATCCCATCGGTTTCGACCAGCGCGGCATCGACCCCGTCGAGCGAGGTGCCACTCATCAGCCCGATCACCCGCCACATTTGGTCTTTCCGCCGCTTGTGTTAGAGAGTATCAACATCGACGGAGAGAATTGTTCTTTTTTTGAAAAAAAAGAACCAAAAAAACTTTTTCCATTGGGTAGTGCCTGCGGTGCTGCCCACGCCGAGGCGGCCCGCTCGGATCCGGCTTGCGGCGCCGCAAGAACGGGAAGAAAGTCTTTTTGCTTCTTTTTCTTCAGAAAAAGAAGAAATATTCTTACCCCATCAACGACGAAGCGAACGATCATGCCGCGTAGCGCCTTTCTCACCGAAGCCATCGCCCGTGGCTTCGTGTTTCAATGCACCGACCTCGAAGCGCTGGATGCGCGGCTCGAAGCCGGGCCGATCGCCGCTTATATCGGCTTCGATTGTACCGCCGATAGTCTCCATGTCGGGAGCCTGGTGCAGATCATGCTGCTGCGCTTGCTGCAGCGCCACGGCCACCGGCCGGTGGTGCTGCTCGGCGGTGGCACCAGCCGGATCGGCGATCCTTCCGGCAAAGACGAGGCGCGGCAATTGCTGTCGGATGATCAGATCGCCGCGAATATGGCCGGCATCCGCCGCGTCTTCGACCCGTTTCTGCGCTTTGGCGACCGCCCGGGCGAGGCGATGGTGGTCAACAACGCCGACTGGCTCGATGCCCTCGGCTATATTGCGTTGCTCCGCGAGGTGGGCACACATTTTACCATCAACCGCATGCTCGGCTTCGATGCCGTGCGGCTGCGGCTCGAGCGCGAGCAGCCGCTGACCTTCCTCGAATTCAATTACATGATCCTCCAGAGCTATGATTTCCGCGAGCTTCATCGCCGCCACGGCGTAGTTCTGCAGTGCGGCGGATCGGATCAATGGGGCAATATCGTCGCCGGGATGGAGCTGGTGCGCCGCACCGAGGGCAAGACGGTGTTCGGCCTCACCTCGCCGCTGATCACGACGGCTTCGGGCGCGAAGATGGGCAAGACGGCACGCGGCGCGATCTGGCTCACCGCCGAGCGGCTGGCGCCGTTCGATTACTGGCAATTCTGGCGCAATGCCGAGGATGCCGATGTCGGGCGGTTCTTGCGCCTCTTTACCGATCTGCCGCTCACCGAGATCGCGCGTCTCGAGGCCTTGCGCGATGCCGAGATCAACGAGGCAAAGATCGTGCTGGCCACCGAGGCGACTTCGCTCGCGCATGGGCGGGACGCGGCCGAGGCGGCGGCGCGCGCGGCGGGGCAGGTTTTCGGCGCGGGCGGGCTCGCCGAGGATTTGCCGCGTGTCGCAATCCCCGCCGCCGATCTTGCCCGCGGCGTGCCAGTATTTCAGCTTTTCGTCGCGGCCGGGCTTGCGGCGAGCAATGGCGAGGCGCGGCGGCTGATCCGGGGCGGTGGCGCGCGGGTCAACGACGCCGTGATTACCGATGAGGCGCGGGCCTTGACGCGCGACGATCTCAGGGAGGGCGTGATCAAGCTCTCGGCTGGGCGCAAGCAGCATCGGCTGGTGCAGCCGGTGTGACGCAAAGCCCGCCGTCTGATCCGAGCGCGGCGCAACGCGCCTATCTCGCAGGGGTCGGCGCGCGGCTGCGCCGGCGGCGCGCCGAGCGTGGCATGACCCGCCGCTTGCTCGCGCGCCGCGCCCGCGTCTCGGAGCGCTATATCGCGCAGATCGAGAGCGGGGAGGGTAATGTATCAATTCTGTTGCTCCGGCGCATTGCCGAAGCGCTGGCGACCGATATCGGATTTCTGCTTACCGAACGCGAGGCGCGGGATCTCGAGTTCGTTCTTCTCGAGCAGATGCTCTCGGGGCTTGACGCCGAGGATTTTGCTGTCGCGCGGCGGCTGATCGCGCAGCATTTTCCGCGCCTGGCCGCGCCGTTGCGGACCATGCGGGTGGCGCTGATCGGCTTGCGCGGCGGCGGCAAATCGACGCTCGGGCCGTTGCTCGCGGCACGGCTCGGGGCGCGCTTTGTCGAACTCGGGCGGGAAATCGAGCAAGAGGCTGGGGCGAGCCTTGGCGAGATTTTCGATCAAAACGGCCAGGCCGGCTATCGTCGGCTGGAACTGCGCGCACTCACCCGCTTGATCGCGAGCAACGAGGCGCTGGTGATCGCGACCGGCGGCAGTTTGGTGACTGAACCGGCGACGTTCGAGCTCCTTCTGCGCCATTGCCTGACGGTTTGGGTGCGCGCGACGCCGCGGCTTCACATGCAGCGGGTGATCGCCCAAGGCGATTTCCGCCCGATGAGCGAGCTTACCCGGGCGATGGACGATCTCCACGCCATTCTCGAGGCGCGAACGCCACTTTACGCCAAAGCCGATCTCACCATCGATACCAGCGCCGAGACGCCGATCGAGAGTGCCGGGCGGCTCGCGGCTGAGATCATTGCCTGTCGCACCCGGGATGCCCCGCGCATGAGCGCTTCCTTGGATGCGATCATATGAGCGAAAGGAGGCGGGCGAGCCTAGAATTCGCAAGCGACCGCCCATATCTGCAAACCAAGTGTAACCCCTCAAGGGCCGGGTATGATGGATAAAATCAAAGATCGGATGTGGCGGCTGGCGGTTGGCGCCTTGGCTCTGTCGGGGCTGGTGCTGGTCGCGGCCTGCACGGGTACGCCAGCCAACAGCACCTATAGCGGCTATGGCGTCGGCCGCGCCGCTTATGTCACCTACGGCACCATCGTCTCGATGCGCAATGTCGTCGTCCAGGGCGGCGATAGCGGGGTTGGTACCATGGGCGGGGCGGCGCTTGGTGGCGTTGCCGGGAGTTTCATCGGCGGCGACAGCTTCCGTGGCAACATCTTGGGTGCGATCGGCGGCGCGCTTCTTGGCGGGCTCGTCGGCAATACCGCGGAAAGCGCGTTGAACAAGGGCAATGCCGTCGAATTCATCATCCGCCAGGATGACGGGCAGACGATTTCCGTGGTGCAGACCAACGAGAATAATTTCCGCCCCGGCCAGCGCGTGGCGATCATTCGCGGCGACCGCACCCGGCTCGCGCCGATTTATGGGTGATGGCGCGGGCGCATCGCATCCGGTCGGGGTGAGCATGGCCGCGCGGCGATTGCCCTGGCCGCGGCGGTGGGCTATGCGACGCCGCGCATGACCCGCGCCCCTCTCCCCTCGGCGGCACCCATCCCGCCGCTTCGTTTGCACACCACCGGCGAGACGACCCTCGATCTCATCGCGGGGCTCGGCTATTTCGGCCGTCAACGGCAGGCCATTGCCGATATCAGGGGCGCGCTCAGGCTCTGGCGGCTTGGCGCGACCCTCGCGTGGCTCGACGTCAAGGGGCGCTATCGCGGTTCCATGCTCGGCCCGCTTTGGCTGACCCTGTCGACCGCGGTGATGGTCGCAGCGCTGGGCTTTCTCTATTCGACGCTGTTTCACATGGTGCTGCGCGAATATCTGCCGTTTCTTGTGCTCTCCTTGGTGCTCTGGGGCTATTTGCAGACGCTGGTGACCGAGGCCTGTCTCGGTTTTACCCAGAACGATTCGATGATCCGGGCAGTGCGCATGCCGTTCAGCCTTTATGGCGGGCGAATCGTTCTGCGCAACGTGATCGTTCTTGGCCATAATGTGATCGTGATTTTCGTCGTCTTCGTGATTTTCAATGCCTGGCCTGGCGCGCGCGTGGCGCTCGCTCTGCCCGCGCTTTTGCTGTGGCTCATCGATTCGCTTGCGCTGACGATGAGTCTCGCCGCCGTGTGCGCCCGTTTTCGCGACATCCCGCCGATCATGGGCAGCATCATGCAAATCGCGTTCTTCGTCAGCCCGGTGATCTGGCGGCCCGAGTTGATCCATCGCGGGGCAGCGCTTTTGCCGCTCAATCCGTTCTATAGTTTGTTCGAGATCGTGCGCGCGCCCTTGCTCGGCGATATCCCGGGCGGGATCATCTGGCTCTCGGCGCTTGCTTACTCCGGCGTCTTGCTCATTCTCTCCTGGCTGCTTTTCGTGCGTGTGCGGGGCCGCCTCGCGTTTTGGGTGTAATCCATGGCAAGCGTCGACGCCGAGCATGTCTCGGTCGATTTTCCGCTCTATCACGGCAGCGCCCGCAGCCTGAAGCGGGCGATGTTTGCTGCGGCCTCGGGCGGGCGGATCGGCAAAGACGCGCATAAGCGGGTCGTGGTGCAGGGCCTGCGCGACGTCTCTTTTCATCTTGGCGCTGGCGACCGCCTCGGCCTCGTCGGCAGCAATGGCGCCGGCAAGACGACATTGTTGCGCACGCTCGCCGGGATTTATGAGCCGGTGCGCGGGCGGATCCGCGTCCAAGGTAGTCTCAACGCTTTGCTCGACCCCAATCTCGGCATGAACCCGGATCTCACCGGGCGGGAGAATATTTCGCTCCGTGGCTTGTTCGCCGGGCTCGGCCGCGCCGCGATCCGGCGGCTCGAGGACGATGTGCGCGATTTCGCCGATCTCGACGAGTTCATGGATCTTCCGGTGCGCACCTATAGTTCGGGCATGGTGGTGCGGCTCGGCTTCGCGCTCGCGACCGCCATTCATCCCGAGGTGCTGCTGATGGATGAGTGGTTTCTCGCCGGCGATGCCGGGTTCATGGAGAAGGCGCGAACACGCCTTGAAACCTTGGTCCGCAGTGCCGAAATCCTCGTCTTGTCGAGCCACATCAAGGATGTGGTGACGCGCTGGTGCACCAGGGTGATCTGGCTCGACAAGGGCCGTATCATGGAAGATGGCGCGCCAGACGAGGTGCTTGGCCATTATCTTGCCGCGAGCGAGGCGCATGGCGACGAAAAGGCGGACGCCAAGCCCGAGCACGCAGCGCTCGCGGGTAAAGCGCTGGCGCAACCTGCGCCGCGCGATGAGGCCGCGCTTACGTCGGTGGATCGAGGAGACAGGCGATGATCGGGGCGTGGATGATCGGCGTGAGGCGGGGCCTGATCGCGGCCCTCGCCATTGGTTTTTTGGCCCTTCCGCAGGCCCATGCCGATGACGGGCCAATGCAGAGGGCTGGCCAAAAGCTCGACGAATGGGGCAACGATGCCGGCCGGGCGATCGGCAAGGCGGCGGAGAAAACCGGCGCCGCCCTCGATAAGGCGGCGCGCAAGACGGGCGAGAAACTCGATGCCTGGGGCAATAAAATCCACGAAAAGCTGGCCCCATCCGGCGGCGGCAACTGATCCGCCGCTGGCCGCGGCGCTCGCTGACATCGCCGCTAGGCTCTCGGGCGCGGGGATCGAGGCCCCGGCCCTGGAGGCACGCTTGCTGCTCGGCCATGCGCTTGGCTGCGACCAAGAAACCCTGGTGCGTGAACGCGCGCGCCCGTTTTCGCTCGCGCAGGCTGCGCCAGGCTTCGAGGCGCTGCTCGCGCGCCGGCTGGCCCGCGAGCCGCTCGCCCACATCCTCGGGGTGCGGGAATTTTGGGGGCTCGCCTTTGCCGTCTCGCCAGCGACGTTGGTCCCGCGGGCGGACAGCGAAACCCTGATCGAGGCCGCGATCACGCGGCTACCCGTGCGCCAGGCGGTGCGGCGCGTGCTCGATCTCGGCACCGGGAGCGGCTCTCTGCTGCTCGCCGCCTTGCAGGAATTTCCCGACGCAATCGGGGTCGGCGTCGATCTCTCACCAGCAGCATTGGCGGTCGCGGAACGAAACGCGGCAGCACTCGGCTTCGCAGGGCGGGCTCTGTTTCTGTGCGGCGACTGGGCGGGGGCGGTTCGCGCGCGCTTTGATCTCGTCCTCTGCAACCCGCCCTATATCGAAACCGCATCAATCCCCGGCCTCGCGCCCGAGGTCGCCCTCTATGAGCCAAGGCGCGCCCTCGATGGCGGGGAGGATGGGCTTTTCGCCTATCGCACGGTTTTCGCCGCACTCGCGCCTTTGCTGGCGCCGGGTGCGCCGGCGGTCATCGAACTCGGCGCTGGCCAAGCGGAACGGGTGGCCGCCCTTGCCGTGGCGCAAGGCTTTGCCCACGTGACGCATGTTGCCGATCTTTCCGGCATACCCCGCGCCTTGATCGTCGCCGCGCCCGAGGTCGGTTGAGGAAAGACAGGGCAAAAACGTGACGAAATCGCATCACGTGGGGAAAATTGTCTGGGGCGCGAAAAAATCTATTGGCGGGCCGCCGTCGCGCGAGTAGTTTGCGCTCCGCACCGCCGGTGAACGGCCCAAAGGGCTGTTTTTTGGTCATGATCTGGCTGATCTGGTTTTGTTTTGCCGGCCATGGGCGTGGGGTGGTGCCGAAGCCAAGTTATGGGATCTTCGTTTGTGGCCGTATGCGGCGGCGTGCGGCCTGATGGCGCGGTCGCCGGGTGTATGAAGCCGGGTGTATGAATAGGAAAGCATGAAGCCAGCATGAATATTAAACGTATGCGCGGCCGTAATCACCGCGGCAATGCCAATGGCGGCGTGACGCGCCATCATCAAGGCGGCGTGCCGCTCAATCGCAATCACGTTTTCGACAGCAATGGCCCGGATCTTCGCGTGCGCGGGACCGCCCAGCAGCTCTATGAAAAATACCTGCAGCTCGGCCGCGACGCGACGAGCGGCGGCGACCGGGTGATGGCTGAAAGCTATTTCCAGCACGCCGAGCATTATTCCCGGATTCTCAGCGCCATGACCCAGGCGGCGGCGCAACAACAGGCCGCGACATATGGCCAGCAGCCGCCGCGGCGCCCGTTTGGCGGCGAGATGGAAGAAAACGAAGCGCAGCCCGGCACCGGGGACCAGCCTTCCGATCCGCTGGAGGCGAGCCTCGCCGCTGCGGCCGGTCAGGAGACCTGATCGCCGCGCGGCGTCGCAAAGCTGCGCGTCTACGCCTTGTTCACCGCGTTACTTACCGGTTCGGCGGCCAGGGTAGGCGGCCAGGGTCAGCGGCCAGGGTCAGCGGCCAGGGTCAGCGGCCAGGGTCAGCGGCCAGGGTCAGCGCCGCGCGGACGAGGGCGAGATGCGAAAAAGCTTGCGGAAAATTGCCGAGCTGGCGCCGGGCATGCGGATCATACTCCTCGGCGAGCAAGCCGACATCGTTACGCAAATCGAGTAGCCGCGCGAAGAGAGCCTCTGCCTCGGCGCGGCGCCCTTGCAGGACGAGATTATCGACGAGCCAGAAGCTGCACGCGAGAAACGCCCCCTCGCCCGGCGGCAAGCCATCGGTTCCCGCCTCGGTGCGATAGCGCAGCACCAGCCCGTCCTCCATCAAATCCTGCTCGATCGCGGCGATGGTCGCGCGCACGCGCGGATCTTCGGGCGGCAGAAACCCGACCAGCGGGATGAGCAGAAGACTGGCATCGAGCTCACGCGCGCCAAAGCTTTGGACGAAACATTGGCGCTCGGGATCGACGCCTTCCCGGCAGATGGTCGCGTGGATGTGATCGCGCAACGCCCGCCAGCGTTCGAGCGGCGCGTCGAGATGATAGGTCTCGGCATCCTTGATCGCGCGGTCGAAGGCGACCCAGGCCATCACTTTGGAAAAGGTGAAATGCCGCCGCCCGCCGCGGACTTCCCATAATCCTTCGTCCGGGCGATCCCAGATCCGCGCGAGATGTTCGAGCAATCTGCGCTGCATCGGCCAGGAATCGCGCGCCGCCCCAAGGCCACCCCGCCGCGCGGTATGGGCCGAATCCATGACCTCGCCATAGACGTCGAGCTGAAGCTGATCCGAGGCGGCATTGCCGATCCGAACCGGGCGCGAGCCAGCAAAGCCGGGCAGCCACGTCGCCTCCCATTCCGCGAGCCGGCGCTCGCCAGCGAGGCCGTACATGATTTGCACCTGCGCCGGGCTGCCGGCGATCGCCCGATGCAGCCAGTTGCGCCACGCCTCCGCCTCGTCATAGTACCCCGCCGCCATCAGCGCATCGAGGGTCAGTGTCGCATCGCGCAGCCAGCAATAGCGATAATCCCAGTTGCGCGGCCCGCCCCATTGTTCGGGAAGCGAGGTCGTAGGTGCTGCGACGATGCCGCCGGTTGGCGTGTAGATCAGCGCTTTCAGGGTGATCAGCGAGCGAAGAACCGGCTCGCGATAACGCTCGTCGCAGCTGCAGCGCCCGGACCACTCGGCCCAGAATTGCTCGGTCGTGGCGAGGGCGTGGAGCGGGTCGAGCGGCGGGTCGGGCGCGACATGCGAGGCGAAATGGGTGAGGGTGAAGGGGATGGTCTCGCCGGCGGCGATCTCGAACTCGGCAATGGTCGCGAGATTTTGGCCGAGTAAGGTGATGGGTGTGCGCAACACCACCATGTCGGGGCCGGCGATCGCGCGGATGCCATTGCCATCGGAAAGGCGGGTCACCCAGGGGATGGTGGTGCCGTAATCGAAGCGCAGCGTGAGATCGAGGCGCATGGTAACCCGCCCTGAACGCCCGGCGACGAGACGGATGACCGAGGAGGAGGCGCCATTCGGCGGCATGAAATCGATGAGTGCGACCTCGCCGTCTTCGGTCGTGAACACCGTCTCCAAGACGAGCGAGCTGCCGCGATAGGCGCGGCTGATGGTGTGCACCGCTCCCTTCGGTGCGATCAGCCAGCGACCGTGATTGCGCCCGCCGAGAAGGGCGGCGAAACAGGCGGGGCTGTCGAAACGCGGCCAACACAGCCAATCCACGGACCCTGTGCGGTTGACCAGCGCGGCACTATGGCCATCACCGATCATGGCATAGTCCTCGATGCGGGGCTGTGCCGCCGTCGCCTCGCTCATTGCTGCGAAAGGCCGAGAAACGCCGCGATCTCAGGGTTGCGCCGAAGATTGGCGAGATCCGCAGCGTCCGGCAAAACCGGCTTGTCGCGGATGACGTTGACAAGGCAGAGAAAGCCGAGCGGCGCGTCCTGATCGGCGCGGAATTGATGCCAGGTCCAGCCTGGGATCGCGACCAGATCGAACGGCGCTACGGCCCGCACCGCGTCGCCCACCAGCGCCCGGCCGCGCCCGCTCAAAATCATCACGCCATGCGCATGCTCATGCCGCTCGAGCGTCGAATATCCGCCCGGCGCCACTTCGAAATAACGCCACTCGCCGGCGAGTTCGGGGCTCTGAAACAGAACCTGCCGGGTGACCGCGCGAAACGGCGTCGTCTCATCTTCCTTATAGGAAAGTTCGGCGACCCCGCCCCAGCGAAGCCCTCCCTGTCTCAGCGCGGCCTCCGCCTCGGTCGGTGTCTCAAGGCGGCGAAAGGCGGGAAGGGGGGTGGTGGTCTTGGTGTCAGCCATGCGATGTCTCCGCAACCGCGCGCACGAAAGTGCGGGTTTCCTCGACCAAATGGGGGCCGGCGGAGAGGAGGGCGCCGCCGATCAACAACATCGTATCCGGGCCGTAAAAGGCAAGCATCTCCGCGACGCGCGCCGGCGTCATGCCGCCGGCGGGGACAGGCAACGCCGCGGCCAGGCCAGCGAGCGGCCCCCGCGCCATCGCTGCGATCTCGCGGCAGATGGCCGGGGTGTAGCCGAACCGCCCGCCATGATTGGGATAGATCACGGCATCGGCGCCGAATAGGCGAAACAGCTTGCCATAAAGCAAGGCGGGATTGATCCGCGCGGCACCCGCCATCGCCGGATGGGCGAGGAAGCCGAGATCAGGGTTTTCCCGCGCGATAGTGGCAAAAGCGGGAAAGCCGACGACGAATGGGGCGATCAGGAAAAGATCGATCCCAACCGCCCGCGCCGCCTCGACCTGCCGGCGGAGCGCATCGAGTGAGCCGGAAAGATTGGGGGCATAGCGAGTCGGGTGGCCGGTTTTTACGGCATTTTCGGCGATTTTTTCGGCGCAGGCGCGCACCCGCGCGGCGAACGGTGCATAGCGCTGGTCAGCGATGCCGTGATCGTCTTTGATCACGTCGATCCCGCCGGCGGCAAGGCGCCCGGCGAGGGTCGCGAGTTCGTCGGGCGAGAGGCCCTGCGGCTTGAGCGCGGTCGCGGTGATCGCCCTTGCGCCGACGCAAAGACGCTCACGAAGCCCGCCAATCCCCCAATGTGGGCCGCCGCAAAGCGCGGCAAAGCCGGCCGGGAGATCGATATCCCAAAGCATGACATCCTCATGAAGCGAGGAATTGCCAAAAACCATATTGAGGATCTGCCCGGCCTCGGGGCCGTCGGGGCCCGCCATCGTTGCCGTGGCGAGGGAGATGCGGAGATCAAACACGCCGCCGCCACGATCCTCGATCGCCTGCACCGCGCCGACGATCTCGGTCGCGATGCGTGGGACATCGATGGCCGCGAGCGGCATCTCGACGCTTTGCTCGACCGCCAGGGCCTGGGCACGATCGGCGATCGTCGCTGCCTCGCCCCGCACCCGATAGGTTACGAGAAGTCGCTCTGTCGTTGTGGCCATTTCCGCTCCGTCTGCGCCCGCGCCTTCTTGCGCAACATTTTCCCGAGCGCAAGCCGGGCATGAGCGGCGGCGATGAAGCGGGCGGCGATCGGTGCGCCCCGCGACCTGCAGCCGGCGCGCAGCCGCCGGCCAACCCTGCGGGTATTGATTTTGGCGCTGATGTCCCTGGGCTGATGTGCCGGTCGGCGGGCTCGCTGATGGCGATCAGCGGTGGCTTTGGGCCTCGCGGCTTTGCACTGCCGCCGATTGCGCGGCGAGCGCGCGGGCCATGTTGCTCAGCGCTTCCTGGTGCTTGATATTGTCGATCGCGGCGAAATTGCGGGCGAGTTCCAAGCACATGCGCTGGCGCGGCGTGACCGCTTGGGTCTCGTCATCAGCCGACAGGCCCTCGAAGAACCAGGACACCGGAACCCCGAGCACCAAGGCGATGTCATAGAGCCGGCCGGCGGAGATGCGGTTGAAGCCGCGTTCGTATTTATGCGCCTGCTGATAGGTGACGCCGATCATTTGCGCGAGTTGCTGCTGCGAGAGGCCGAGCATCACGCGGCGTTCACGAATGCGCGCGCCGACATGACGATCGGCGAGGCTGGCGCGAGCGGAGCCGCGCGCCTCCCGGGTTTCGACGTCGCCAAAACGCGCGTGATGCAGCGCCTCTTGCCCGAGCTCCGCCTCACTTTCCTGGTCTGCGGCATCATATTTTGGAAAAAGCGGTTCGTGATTGGACATGGCGGCCTCCAGGATGATCGAAAATAAGCGATAGCGGCTTTCTCTGGCCGCCGGCCGCAGGGTCATCCCCTGCGACCGTCTCCGGTGGCGCGAATGTGGCACTTTTCCGAAAGAGCGTCAAAGGAAAAACGAAAGTTTGACGTTCGTTTCAGTCAAGACATTAATTTCTCTGTCAAACGCTCTTGTCAATCATCGGCGGCCGATGGCGTCGCTGGTTTCGCCGTCTCGCCCGGTTTGGCCTTCGCGGAAGTCGCGTCCCTCCCGAGTTCCGCCCGTAATGCGGCAACCTCGGCGCGCAGCACCGCGATTTCATGCTCGCGATCGGCGATTTCCTCCGCCGCCGGCGCCGCCGCCTCGCGCGCGCGCTGGAATGGCGAGAAAAGGCTCATCGCCTGTTCCATCATCGCGAGATTGCGCCGGCTCATCTCCTCGACCCCGGGAAACAGCGTGCCCACCGTCTGCTGCATCGCCCGGCGTATCTGCTGCTGCTGTTCGGCGAAGCTCGTCATCGCCTGTTCGAGATAGCCAGGCAGTAAGCCCTGGAACCCTTCGCCATAAAGCCCGATCAGCTGACGCAAAAACCCGGTGGGGAGCAGCGCGCGGCCCTTGTTTTCCTCATCAACGATGATCTGGGTGAGCACGCTGCGGGTAATGTCATCCCCAGTTTTGGCGTCATAGACGACGAAATCCCGCCCCGCGCGGACCATGTCGGCGAGGATATCGAGCGTGATATAGCTCGAACTTTCGGTATTATAGAGGCGTCGATTGGCATATTTCTTGATCACGAGGGGGGGCGTCTTCTCATGGCGCGGCGGCTCTGGCTCAGACATCGATCATTCCCTATGTTGCGGCGCGTGATACCCGCACTCTGCCCGCCCGCGTGGGAGGAGGCAAATATTCTCTCTGAAGCGGCAAGGGCGAAGACGGAGCATGGATGAGGGATGAACAGTGCCGGCGCGTCAGACCCGCCCGACGCGCGCCAGGCGGCGTCGGGAGACGGCGCGAGCGCGCCGGATCTCGCGGCGCTGGCGCGGGATTGGATCACGCTTTGGCAAAGCGAACTCGCCGCCATGATCATCGATCGCGAGGCGCAGGAAACCGCTCAGACGCTGCTCGCGCTCTGGGCCGGCGCGCTGGCCAGTGTCATCCAGGCGATGCCGCGCGAGGCGTCCTATCCGGGATGGCCGCAGGCGGCGGCGGGCCGTGAGCGGGACCGAGGCGCCAGCGCCGCTCATGCGCCGTGGCCCGCGCCCGCTGCTTCTCCATCTGACCCTCGCGATGCTGAAATCGAGCGCCTCCATTGCCGGCTTGCCGCCTTGGAGCAGCGTCTGGCCGAGCTCGCACCCGCGCCCGAGGCAAAGCCCCGCTCTCGCCCACCTCGTCGCGGCAAGCGGCGATCCTGACGGTCTCGCCCGCGCCGTCCTCGCCGCGACTCTCGCCGAAGATCAGGCGCTGATCGCCGGCATCGCCGCCTACCGCCGCCACCCCTGGCGCCGCACCCTCCTCGAGCCGCCGGCGATCTGGCGCGAGGGCGAAACCCGTCTCCTCGATTATGGCGGCGCCGGGCCGCCGGTTCTGTTCATTCCGAGCCTGGTCAATCGCGGCACCATTCTCGATCTCGACCATGGCGCCTCGTTGCTGCGCTTTCTCGCCGGCGAGGGGGTTCGCCCACTTCTCCTCGATTGGGGCTGGCCCGGCACCCGCGAGCGGCGCTTTACCCTGACCGATTATATCGTCGGCCGGCTCGAGCGGGCGCTCGGCGCGCTTGATGAGGCGCCGATCCTGGTTGGCTATTGCATGGGCGGGCTGCTCGCGCTCGCGGCCGCGCTGCGCCAGCCGGCGCGTTTTCGTGCCCTCGCCTTGCTCGCGACCCCGTGGGATTTCCATGCCGACGATCGGGCGCGCGCGCAGGCGCTCGCGCGGCTGCTGCCGCTGATGGAGCCGGCGCTTGCGCTCGGGCATGCATTGCCGATCGACTGGCTGCAGACGATGTTCGCCCTGGTCGATCCGTTTGGCGTCGGCGCAAAATATCGTGCGTTCGCGCAGCTCGACCCGTGCTCTGCGCGTGCCGCGCGCTTCGTCGCCCTCGAGGACTGGCTGAATGATGGCGTGCCGCTCGCCGAGCCGGTCGCGCGCGAGGCCGTTAGCGGCTGGTATGGCGAGAATACGCCGGCGCGCGGCCAATGGCTGGTGGCGGGGCTGCCGGTCGAGCCAAATGCGCTCGCGCTTCCGACGCTGATCGCGGCGCCGACGCGCGACCGCCTGGTGCCGCCAGCCAGCGCCCGTCCGCTCGCCGCCTTGATCCCGAATGCGACCCTGATCGAGCCAGAGGCCGGCCATATCGGCATGATCGCCGGCACTAGCGCCGAGCGCGTGCTCTGGCAGCCCCTGCGCGCGTGGCTGCACACGGTCTCGCGCCCGCCACGCCGACGCAAACCGGCCTGATACCCGCGCCCGATCCACGCGCCGGCGCAGAAAGGGTTAGTTCGAGAGGGTGAAATTGATCGGCACCTCGGCGGTTGCGGGCACCGGGGTTCCGCCACGGGTCGCCGGATTGAATCGCCAGAGCCGCACCGCCTCGATCGCGGCGCGGTCGAGTGCCGGGGAGCCGCTGCTCGTGGCGATGCGTATGGCATCGGCGCGGCCATCGGCGGTGACATCGACATCGAGCACGACCCGGCCCTGCTCGCGCCGACGTGCGGCGGAAATCGGATAGAGCGGCGCGTGATTGCCGTCGGCGGCGCTCAGAGGATGCGGCGGCACCAGCGCCGCCATCGCCCGTTGCGGCGCCGCGGGGGACGCGGTCGCGGAGGTCGGCGGCGCGGCCGGCGCGTTGGCGGCGGGGCGGCTTGCGCTTGCTTTCGCCAGTTGGGTTGCGGCCGGGTGCGGCGGGCGGGGATGATCGGCGGGTTTCGGTGGTGCGGCGGGCGGCGGGGCCATCGCTTGCACGGGCTCGGCGCTCGGCGCTGGTGCGGGCAGCGGCTCGGCCGCCGCGGACATGGCCATGCTCGGGGGCGGCGGCGCCACCGCGGCGGTCTCGGGCGTTGGCGGCAGAGCCGAAGGCGGCGTAGCGGCGGCGAGCGGCACCGGCGCCGCCTGAGGGTCGATTGGCTGCGCGGGCGGCAGGGCCTGATGTTCGGTTGGCGCGAACATCATGGCGACGGCGCCACTCTCATCGATCGGTGTCGGCGCGGTGAAACGCGATGCCCAGAGCAAAGTCGCGGCGAGCGCGAGAAGATGGAGCGCGAGCGAAACCCCGCCGGTGCGGCCAAAGCGCGGCTTGCGCTCGCGCGGTGCCGCCCAGCGTTCGCGGCTGTCTTCGGCCGACGCCGGTTGCCAGCCGAGCACGGGCTCGCGGCGCGCGCAGGCGACCACCCTGGCATCGCGCGAGAGAGAAAAAGCTGGATACGGCTCGGGCGGCATCGCGGCGAAAATTGTTTCCTCCCATCCCCAAGGCACGTGGCTTTGGGCAAGTTTTGGCAAACGTGCCATCAGGGCATGATCGACGGATTAAAGGTTTTTTCGCCACGCCTTGCAAGCGAGAACAGGGGAGGCAAGCGGTCAGCGATCGAACGGCAAGCCCACGTAATTTTCTGCCAAGGCAGTGGCGGCAGCGCGCGAGGTGCGGACGAAATCGAGATCGGCGAAATGGATGCGGCGCTCGAAGTCCGTCTCCGCCGGATTACGGTGCAGCATCGTCGTCATGTACCAGGAAAACCGCTCGCCTTTCCACACGCGCCGGAGCGCCGTCTCGCTGTATCGCGCGAGTTTTTCCTCATCGTTGCGCTGGTAGCGGGCGATCAGCGCCTCGGCCAGCACGACGACGTCGGCGACCGCGAGGTTGAGCCCCTTGGCCCCGGTCGGCGGCACGATATGAGCGGCGTCGCCGGCGAGGAACAGGCGGCCATACTGCATCGTCTCACAGACAAAGCTGCGCAGCGGGATGATCCCTTTTTGGAAAATCGGCCCCTCGGCCAGCGTCCAGCCGGGTACGGCGAGCCGGCTGCGCAATTCTTCCCAGATCCGCTCATCCGGCCAGAGCGCGATATCGTCGTCGGGGTTGCATTGGATATAGAGACGCTGCACCTCGGGCGAGCGGGTGCTGAGGAGGGCAAAGCCCTCGGCCTGGTTCGCATAGATCAGCTCCGGCCAGGAACGCCCGGTCTGGGCGAGGATCCCGAGCCAGCCGAAAGGATAGAGCTTGTGGAACTCCGCCCGCCGCTCGGCCGGAATCGCTTGGCGGCTTGGCCCGTGATAGCCATCGGCGCCGACGATATAGCGGCAGTCGAGCCGCGTCGCGGGGCCGGTTTTGCCGGGGCGAAAACTGACCCAAGGGTCGCTGCTGGCAACCCCATGAAGCGCCGTCTCGCCCACCCCGAACAGGATTTCCCCGCCCGCGTCGAGCAGCCCGGCAATGAGATCGCGCAGCACCTCATGCTGGGGATAGACGGTGACGAATTTGCCCCCGGTCAAGTCGCGCATGTCGAGATGCAGCCGCTCGCCGTTCCATTGCAGGGTGATGCCGTCGTGAAAATCGGCAGTCTTTTCGAGCCGCGCGGCAAGGCCGAGCTCGCGCATCAGCGCTACCACCCAATGTTCGAGGACGCCGGCGCGGATCGTGCCCTCCACCTCTTCGCGGGTGCGGCTCTCGAGGATCACCGCATCGATGCCGGCGCGGCGCAAGAGATGACCAAGGAACAAGCCGGCGGGGCCGGCGCCGATGATGGCGATCTCGGTTTTCATCTTTCTTCCCTCCCGCCCGCGCCGTCGCGGACGTCTGATTGCGGCATGATGACGTGATAGCCGAGAGGCAAAAGCCGCGGGGTGAAGCGCCGCGAGAACCCACCCCAAAGGCCGCGCGGCGCAAATAGCGCGAAACCGAGCGCCGCCGCCCCGAGCCCGACGAGATACCAGACGCCGCTTGCGCCGAATTCGGTCTCGACGAGAAAAAACAGGAGCGCGCCAACGATGGGCCCCTCGAACGTGCCGAGCCCGCCGACCAGGGTCATGAAAATCATGTAGGCGGACCATTGCACGCTGAAATAGGCATGCGGCTGGAAGGTGATGGCGCTCGCGAGCCAGAGCGCGCCGGCGAGGGCGGCGCCGGCGGCGGCGAGCACGAACACCACCCGCTTGGTCGCCAAGACCCGCACCCCGATCGAGGCGGCGGCGAGCTCATCGTCGCGGATCGCTTGCAGCGCGGTGCCGAGGCGCCCGCGGAGAAGCGCAAAGGTGAGGATGAGCAGCAACACCATGCCGGCCAGCGCCGCCCAATACGTATCGGCGCGCCGTGCCGCAGCGTTCAAGGCATCGAGCGCGATCAGCGAGGTGCCGGTTTCCCCCTGCACCAGTGGGTCGAGATTGACGAGGAGATGCGCAAGTTCCGCGACCACCCACATGCCGATCGCGAATTCACCCCCGCTCAGGCGCAGCATCACCTCGCCGATCGGGAGCGCGAGCGCGCCGACGACGAGGGCGCCGAGCAGCAGCGCCGGATAGACGCTGACGCCGCCAGCCGAAAGCCGGATCGCGGCATAGGCGCCAAGGCCAAAAAACGCCTGCTGCCCGACCGAAACCAGACCGCCATAGCCGGCGAGCAGGTTCCACGTCACGGCGAGGATGACATAGACGAAAAATTCGCTGAGCCGATCGATGGCGCCGGGCGAAAACAACCATGGCCCGCACGCGAGCACCGCGAGCGCGACGAACGAGGACGCGACGAACAGCGCCGCGCGCTTCGTCCAACGCTCCACCCGGGGGCCGTGTGCGACGCTCATAGGCGTGAAACTCATGCCGCCGGTGCCCGCTGCCGGCGAAAGCGCACACGCTCGGCCAGCGGGCCGAGATAGAGGCGGGCGATCAGGATTACGAGAAAAAACCCATGCCCGGCGATGAGAAACCCTTGCGGGTTGATGAAGGCACCGAGATTTTGCGCAACACCGAGCGCGATGCCGCCGATCAGCGTCCCCCAAAGCGAGCCAAACCCCCCGATCACCACCGCCTCGAAGGCGAACAGAAGCTGCATGCCACCGCTATAGGGGTTGAATGTCGCACGGAAGGCGAGAAATGCCCCGGCGATCGCCGCGAGCGCCAAGGCGATCGCGGTCGCCAGTGCATAGACGGCGCGCGCGTCGATGCCGATCAGGCCGACGATTTCGGGCTCTTCGGCGGTGGCGCGGATCGTCCGGCCAAGCCGCGTGCGCGCGAGAAAAAGCTGCAATCCGCCGAGCACGATGATCGCGGCGAGAAGAATGATGGCGTCGAGCGCGCCGATGGCGAGATCATCGTTCAGCGCCCAGCTCGCGAACGAGAGATCGCCGATCGCCGGGGCGAGCGAGCGGGTGTCGGCGCCGAAACCTTGAAAAAGAAGATTATCGATCATGATGGCGAGGCCGAAGGTGCTGAGCAGCGGCACCAAAAGCCCGCCCTTGAGGCTCCGCTCCAGCACCAGAATCTGCAAAACCCAGCCCAGCGCCGCCATCACCGGCACAACCAGGATCAGGCCGAGCCAGGGTGAGAGGCCGAAGCGATCGGCGAGAACGAACAGCAAGAACGCGGCGAGCACGGCGAGGCTGCCATGGGCGAGATTGATGATCCGCATGACGCCGAACAGAAACGAGAGCGAACACGCAATCAGCGCGTAATAGGCGCCGAGAAATACCCCTTGCAGCATTTGATTGAGAAAGATCACCGCCCGCCCGCCATGCCGAAATAGGCCGCCATCACCCGCTCGCGCGTGGTCTCGGCGGCCGCGCCCT
>JAJYXY010000020.1 GCA_021801465.1 Pseudomonadota bacterium | reverse complement strand
CCCGGCCGCTGGCGCTCTCCTCGGTCAGGCTCGAAAGGCGGCCGTCATCAGGCATCAATACCCCCCGCCGCCCGCCCCTCCGGCGGCAGGGACGCCCGCGCCGCCGGTGCCGCCCGAGCCCCCCCCCATACCAGGCGGCAGACCGCCACCGCTGCCGCTATCGGCGGGTGGCTGACCCGGTTGCGCCGTATCGCCAGCCGGCAAGGGCTTCGCGTGATCGGCGCGCCAGGCCGCGACCGCCTCTGCCGCCGGCTGGCCGACGGCACCCGTCTCGCCCACGCCTTGCGCGAGATCGGCAGGATTGGCGACCATGGCCCGAAGGTTGGTCTCGCTCGCCCCGATCGGGGTCCATACGCCAGGCCGAGCATAGGGGTCGATCGCATCACAGCCGGCCGCGAACAGGGTGATGAGCAGGAAGGATGCGCGCCAGTAGAATTTCGGGGCCATGGGCATCTCCGTCACTGCACGATGAACCCGGGGTCGCCTGGAATATGCACCGGCGTCGGCGTCTCGCCGCGCGCGACCTGGCGCATCAGCAGAATACGCTCGAAATCATTGGGCGCCCGCCAGGCATCGGTGGTCGGGGCGACGAGCGCATTGGGATCGCTCACCGGGCGCACGATATAGGGGGTGACGATGATCACGAGTTCGGTCTGGTTGCGCTGAAAACTATCGGAGCGAAACAGCGCGCCGAGGATCGGGATTTCGCCGAGCCCGAGGACGGAATTGTCGATTTGCGTCGAGCGGTCCTCGAGCAGGCCGGCGATGGCGAAACTCTGCCCGCTGCCGAGCTGCAACGTTGTCTCGGCGCGCCGCACCGTTAGCGCCGGCACCGAGACCGCGCCGGGCCCGACCGAGAGCTGCACCGCGCCTTGGTTGGTGAGTTCGCTCACCTCGGGGCGGACATGGAGACTGATACGGCCATTGCTCAACACCGTGGGCACGAAGGCGAGCTGCACGCCGTATTGCTGGAACTGGATCGAAATCTGGCCGAATTCCTGGGCGATCGGGATCGGAAATTCGCCGCCGACGAGAAAGCTTGCAGTCTGGCCGCTCATCGTCACCAAAGTCGGCTCGGCAAGGATGCGCACCAGATTGTCCTGCGCCAGCGCATCCAAAACCGCATCGGCGCCGTCGATGCCTTTGGTCAGCGTCGGCATGGTGAGGCCGGCGGTGGCCAGCGCCGGGTTGGTCGCGAGATTGGTAGAAAAACTCGCGATATTACCCAATTTCGACCAGTTGACGCCGAATTCGCGCACCACCACCCGGTTCATCTCGGCGATCCGCACCCGCAATCCCACCTGCACGCCGTCGCGCACGCTCAGCCGGTTTTCGATCTTTTGGCCGTTCGCGGCGTATTGCTTGGCGATCGCTACTGCTTGTTCGGCCGCCGCGGCGTTCGGCACCTCGCCGCTCAGGATCATGCCCTGGGGGGTTGCCGCGATGCTGACATGGCTTTCCGGCGAGAGCTGGGCGATCGCGCTTTCGGCCTCGCTCGCGCCAAAGCCCGAGGCCTTGACAACGATGGTCAAGAGGGCGAGCTGATGCCCGGCATTGTCGAGCGCGGCAACGGTTGTGCGGCCGGCGGCGACACCAAAGACGAAGAGCGAGGTCGGGCTCGCCGGGCGTACTTCCGCCACTTTCGGGTCAGCGGCGAAAACGCTGGTCGCTGGCCCCGGGAGCGCGATCACCTGGCCGCTGCCGGCTGAAAGCTCGATGACGCCAGGATGAGCGGCGGCGGGCTTGGCTGTCGGCGCCGCGCCTATGGGTGCCGTGTTCGACGGCGCCGGCGTTGAAGGCGCCGGCATAGAGGGCGGCGCTTCCAGGGGCGTCGGCGGGTCGGCATGCACTGGCGCCGCGATCGCGAGGATGAGGGCGAAGATTGCCGACGCGCTGCGGGTGGGTGCGGGGGGCATCAGAAATGGAACTCCTTGCCGTCAGCAGCCCCTTGATAGACGTGCATGGTGTGGCTCGTGCTGCGTGGCGCTTCGCCTTCGGCCAGCGCGGGAGAGACTTTTCCCGCCCAAGTGATGGAGGGCGGGGCCGCGGATGCAATCGGGGCTGGCCCGCTATCGGCGGCGCGTACCACCAGCGAGAGATGCCCGAGCTTGGCCGCGACCGTCACCTCCTCAGCCCCGTGCGGGCTGACCTCGAGGGTGACGGTGCGCGCCGCTTTCTGTTCCGGCGCGTCGGGCGTGGCACCCTGCACCAATTGCTGGTCGATCGCGATCACCCGCACATTGGCGAGCACGGTTTCGGCGGCGACGCTCCGGCTCGGCGGTGCCGATTTCGGATCGAGCGTCTGGGTCAGGATAAGATCGACGCGATCGCCCGGCCAGATCAGCCCAGCGCTTCCCGTCACGATATCGACCGCGACGGTCACCGCACGCATGTTGGGCCCGAGCACGGCGGCGAGAAACCCGTGATCGCCCGGGCGCAAGATTTCATTGGGCAGGATCGGTTCGTTAACCGAGAGACTATGGCGGACCATGGCGCCATAAAGGCTGGCGCGCGCGGGCGGCGTATCGCGGCTCGCGCCTTCGGGCTCTGTCCCGGGTGGGGTGTCGGCGCTCGTGAGATCCTCGGGTTTGAGGAGGCTGCCGGCCCGAAGCGGGCGCGCGGCGACGAGAATTTTCACCGGCGCCACCGCGACCGTATGGGGTGCGGCGGGGTGCGTTCCGACCCAGAGCACGGCACCGAAGCCGGCGAGGCCGAGCGCCATGATGAGGAACAGGGCGAGGCGAAGAATCATGGCCGCGCGCTAGTGAAAAACGGTGAAAACCGCACCGGCGGCGATCGCCGAGGCGTAGGGAAGCGGCCCATGGCGGCGAATGCGCCAGCGCTCGGCGCGCAGAATGCGCGCGGGCAGGTTGGCTTTCGGCCCGCGCGGCGGCCGCGGCGCCGGAAGGGCGGCGAGTGCGAGATAGAGCAACGCCAAAACCCCGCCGGCGAGCGACGTCGCCAGCAGGAGGGCCGGAATTTGCCCCGGCGCGACAAAGAACGCGGCCGCACCGAGGAGCTTCACATCCCCGCCACCGAGCCAGCCACGCCGCCAGCAGAATGCGGCGACGAAGAAAACCGCGAACGCCGCGGCCAGCCCGAGCCAAAAATTGCCCTCCCGCCAGCGCAAGCCCGCGCCGCAAAGCGCGATGGCAAGCGACAGCTGGTTAGAGACCAGGCGGGTCGCGAAATCCTGCACGCCGGCGGCAAGCAGCAACGCCATGCCGCCGGCGGTGAGACCCGCGGTGATCAGCAACAAAATGTTTTGTGACACTGAACACCCCGTTTTGGCTGTGCGTCCAAACATAAGCTTCAAGGCGCAACGTTGGCGATCTCGCGCCTTGAAGCTCCAGCGCGTGGATTACGGAACGGCTATTGTCTTCGCGACAGTGCCGATCGCGGTGTTGATGCTGGTGCCGAGCGTCGTGAACCCAGCGAGGATTACGCCGCCAACCACCGCCGCGATCAGCCCGTATTCCAGCGCCGTCACCGCGCGACGGTCGGTTTTCAGTTCCAGCCAGGTTTTGAGATAAGAAATCATCGTACACTCCTCCGGTGTTTGATGCGCGATCCCTCGCGCGTGAAGCGCCAACACACGGACCTTTTGCCCTGAAGACCAATCCCCTCCGCACGGGCATTGGGCGCGAGGTGTATTCAAGCACGAGACTGGTTTGCAAAAAGTTAACTTGAGAAATTATTTTTCCGGCGCCGCGACGCCGCGGTTTTCACGCTCAATTCTGAATGGTGTAGCTGGCCGCAGCACTCAGGGTGAGCGCCGGAATTGCCTCTAACGCGGTCACAGGCATAAACGCATAGCGCGCGCTGACGGTGACCATGCTCCCTGGCGAATTATCCGGCGCGAAGCTGACCGTCACCACCACCCCACTCGTTGTCGTGCCAAGAAATGGCGCTGCCGCGGCGTAAAATGCCGCCGAGATGTCGGAGCCCGAGGCCGGCAGGGTCGATTGGCTGCCATGCACTACGGCGAAACGTGCCGCCCGCTCTACCCCGAGCGAAAGCGCGTATTGATCGGCGAGCAATCGCCCGAATTCGACCGTCGCCAGCAGGAGAATCAAAACGGGTATGCCGGTCAGGGCGAATTCCAGCGCTGCGACGCCGCGCCGGTCGCGCCCGAGCAAAGCCCGGCCCGCCCGCCCGCGCGCCCTCATTGAATGCGCACCGTGCCGCCAGAGGACAGCGTGACCACCGAGGGGAGTGCCGGAATCGGCACCGGCAAGCTCACCTGAGTGCTGAGCGAGAGCGAAAGATAGCTCGCGATCTGGCCGCTCGCACAGGTGCCGCCGCAATTCGCCGGCGTCGCGCTTTCCTGCCCGTTGGCGACAGTGAGGCAGACGCAGACGAGCGTCGGCGTCGGAACCGACAGAGCCGGCGGTGCGGCGCCGTAGGCTTGCGTTGCGACCGCTTGCAAGGTGGCAGGGCTGGCGGCGGCGCTGTTGCCCCAGGCTGCGAGCACGGTCGCCTCGGTCGCGGCGTCGAGCCGCGCTTGGGTCGCGAACACCACCCCGAGATCGGCGGCACCAAGGCAAAGCGGCAGCAGAACCAGCGTGATCGTGAGCGCCGATTCGACCGCGACCGAGCCCCGGCGCGCGGCAAGCAAAGCCCGCACGCGGGCACGCACGGTCATTGCAGCAGCACCACTTTAGTCTGCGCGCTCGCGTTCGCCGTGGTGCCGCCGGCGCAGATGACGGCGCTCCCTTGCACGTCGATGCTTTGTGCGATGACGCTGAGCCCGGCGCCGGGAGCGGGGGCGACGCTCGGGCATTGCCCCTCACCGAGCGGCGTCGGGCTGCCGGGATAGGTGAGGTGGGCGTTGTTGGTCACTTGCAGCTGCGCATACGGTGTATAAACGGTACCCGCGAGCGTGAGACCGGAATTGCCGACGATGGTGTCGACCGGGGGTGCGCCATTGGCGCCGGCATCTTGATAAAACAGCACGCCGGCATAAGGGCCGCTCGTTGGCGCGGACATTTCCCACGAAGTGTTGGTATAATTTTCCAGATCGATCGCGCCCGGCGTGCTGCCGCCGAGATAGAAGGTGACACCAGAGGCAGTGCCGATGGTCGAGCCACCCGTGATGGTGAAATCGCCATTGGTGATGACATAGACGCCGGGCGCGAAATTCACCGTCGATCCATTGCCGATCTGCAAGCCGCCGCAATAGGTGCCGGGTTGCAGCGTCCAGTTGCCATGCCCACTCGGTGCCTGCTGGCAGGAGCCGGTCGTCGGCGGCGGGGCCAGATTGGCCAGCGGGTTGGCTTGCGCCGGCGCGCCGGAAACCGCATTCGGCGAGACACTGGTATTACCGTTCCAGGTGTTGATGCAGGCCGTGCCGGCGGCGGCGATGCTTTTTGCCGTCACGGTGCCGTTTCGAACATAGATCGAATCATACGATGGCGCACCGGGGCCGCTGCACGCGATATTGGTCGCGGAATTGGAAAACACGCTGCAGCCATTGGCGATGATGCTGCCATTATTCTCAACGTCGATGCCGGTTTGCGGCGTCGTGCCGACGGCGAGCACGCAAGAGGTGCCGCCGGCGAGCCCGGCGGTCGCAGTCGCGGTCAACATCACCGGCGTGTTCGAAAAGAGATTGGTAAAAAAACGATCCGATTGGCTGGTGAGGGTCACGGTAACGCTGGTGCCGGAAATCACGCTGACCGCAGGGGCGCCGGTGAGGGTTCCGATCAGATAGCCGCCGCTGATCCCTTGGATTTCCGTGCTCGCCGCGGTAACGAAATCGGCCGTCTGGGCGGAGGCGTTTTGCAGAAGGTAGGCTGCGCCCATGGCCCCAGCATCGGCCGCCATCTGCAGCCGCGCGCTTTCACGATACCAAAGCCCGACATCGACCGCGAGGCCCGCCGCCCCGATCAGAACCGGAAGCGAGAGCCCAACCATGAGCGCGACCGCGCCACGCCGCGCCCGTCGCCATCGGCGCGATAGACGCCGCAGCCGAGCCGCCCCCGGTATGCCTCTTTCGCCCGAGCGCCCGCGCCACCCTAGCATTTCCGCCACTCTCCGATCCAAACACTTGGTCACTGCGCGAGACGAAATCTCCGCGAGAAAACCTTTTGGAAGAGCCCCGGAAGTCAGGGTGCGGCGTATTGCCCCGCGAGATTCCCTCCAAGGAATGACGAATAGCACGTCATTTGCTAATTTTCGGTAAATCGGCGCCCGCCAACCCTGCGCGGGTGGATTTTGCGCGCAGCCGCCCGCCAACCCTGCGCGCGTGGATTTTGCGCGCAGCCGCCTGCCCACCCTGCGCGTGTGCCAGTCAGCGATCTCGCTGAGCGGAATTAGTTGAGGAAAATCTTCCCGGGATTGAGGATGCCGTGCGGATCGAGCGCCGTCTTGAGCGCGCGCATCACCGCCAGCGCCTCGGCGCCGTGTTCGGCCTCGAGGAACTCGCGCTTGCCGATGCCAACCCCGTGCTCGCCGCTGCACGAGCCACCGAGCGCGAGCGCGCGGGCGACGATTTGG
>JAJYXY010000219.1 GCA_021801465.1 Pseudomonadota bacterium | reverse complement strand
GAAATCCGGGCCGGCGAAGCGGTCGGCGCTGTTTTCGCGCCGTGCGAGTTCGCGCGTCTGCGCATCCGAGGCGTGGGCGCCGAGCGTGTAGATGCTGGCGCCGCGCACGCGGGGATCGCTGAGGGCGTCGGCATGCATCGAGACGAACAGCATCGCGCGATGGCGTTCGGCGATCTCCACCCGATGCTCGAGCGGGATGAAAATGTCCCGCGCGCGGGTGAGTTCGACATGGTATTGCCCCGAGGCCTCCAATTGCCGTTTGAGTTCGAAGGCGGTGGCCAGCGCGACATGCTTCTCATAGGTGCCGGAAATGCCGATGGCGCCGGGATCCTTGCCGCCATGGCCGGGATCGAGCACCACCAGGCGCGGCGGCCGGGCGGCCGGGGCCCGGCGCGCATGCCGGGGCGCCGGGGTCGCCGCCGCCGCGAGGTCGGCGATCAGGGTGGTCGGGAGAAGGAAGGTTGCCTTCACCCCAGCGCCAAGCAGCAATCGGCGGCTTACGGTATAATTCCGGGTCATTGCCGGAGGATGCTAACACAAAATATCGGAAGTTGCACGCTCCTTGTTGAATTCACCCAAAAAGACCTGGAGGAGAGTTCCTCCAGGTCCCTCTTTGGCCAGGATCAGCCGAGCTGTTCGCCGTGCAACACCACGTCGAGCCCCTCGATCTCCTGCTCTTGGGTGACACGGAGACCGATCGCCGCATCGACCACCTTGAGGATGATGAAGGAGATGACGCCGCTCCAGATGAGGGTAACAAGCACCGCCTCGGCCTGGATCATCAGCTGGTGCAGGCCACCGACGATACCCGCAGGCGTGCCGGCGGTCGCGGAAAGCGGGCCGTAGGCGAAGATGCCGGTGAGCAGCGCGCCGACGATGCCGCCAACCCCATGCACCCCAAAGGCGTCGAGACTGTCGTCATAGCCGAGCATGTGTTTGAGCGAGGTCGCCGACCAGAAGCAGATCACACCAGCGGCGATGCCGATCACCAGGCCGCCGCCCGGCAGCACGAAGCCCGAGGCCGGCGTGATGGCGACGAGACCGGCGACGGCGCCCGAGATCGCGCCGAGCACCGAGGGCTTTCCTTTCGCCGCCCATTCCGCAAACGTCCAGGCGAGGGCTGCGGCGGCGGTTGCGATCTGTGTCACCGCCATCGCCATGCCGGCGCGGCCATTGGCGCCGACCGCCGAGCCGGCATTGAAGCCGAACCAGCCGACCCAGAGCAGCGAGGCGCCGATCACCGCGTAGGCGAGATTGTGCGGCATCATGTTGTCGCGGCCATAGCCGACCCGCTTGCCCATCACCAGCGCCGCCATCAGCCCGGCGATGCCGGCATTGATGTGCACGACAGTGCCGCCGGCGAAATCCGCCGCCCCCAGCGTCGCGAGCCAGCCATTGGCGCTCCACACCCAATGTGCGATCGGGCTGTAGACGAAGATCGACCACAGCACCATGAAGACGCACATCGCGCTGAATTTCATGCGGTCGGCGAAAGCGCCGGCGATCAGCCCCGGGGTGATGATCGCGAACGTCATCTGAAACATCATGTAGACGGTTTCGGGGATGGTGAACGGCGTCGCGCCGTCGGTGCCGGCGCCGAGCACAAAGCCGACATCGTTGCCCTGGTTGATGTGGGCGCCGATGCCGGCGAGCATGATGCGCGAAAAATCGCCGATATAAGCATTGCCGTTGGTGAAGGCGAGGCTGTAGCCGATGACCATCCAGGTGATCGTCACCAGGCAGCAGATGACGAAGGACTGCATCATGGTGGCGAGCACGTTTTTCTTGCGCACCATGCCGGCATAGAAGAGGGCAAGGCCGGGGATGGTCATCATCAAGACGAGTGCGGTGCTGGTCAGCATCCAGGCGGTATCGCCGGTATCGATTTTCGGCGGCGCGTCGGCCGCGAAGGCGGGGGCGATCAAAGTGGGCAGGGCAAGCAAGCCCGCTGCGATCAGCGGCGCGCGGGAGGGGAAAAGCCGGGTGGGCATCATTGTCTCACTTCCTTGATATTTTTGGCTGCTGGCTGAGCTACGGGCGGGCTCACAGGGCGTCGCCATCCTGTTCGCCGGTGCGAATGCGAACGGCGCGTTCGACATCGAGGACGAAAATCTTGCCATCGCCGATCTTGCCGGTATTGGCGGTCCGCGCGATCGCTTCCACCACTTGCTCGGCAAGTGTGTCCGCCACCACCACTTCGATCTTTACCTTGGGCAGGAAGCTCACCTGGTATTCCGCGCCGCGGTAGATTTCGGTCTGCCCCTTTTGCCGGCCGAACCCCTTGACCTCGGAAACCGTAAGACCCTGGATTCCAAGCAGCGTCAGCGCTTCGCGCACGTCATCGAGCTTGAAGGGCTTGATGACCGACATGATCAGTTTCATTGCGTCATTCCTCGACTACTTCTGATGTTTGTCTATTTCTGATATTTTTCTGCTGCTTCGCCATGTGGCGCCCAATTCTGATCGCGACGTCACGAAATCGGGATTTCAAGAACCGTGCCACGGCCAAAGAAGGCCGCTGGCAAGGAAAGCGGATGCTGGCTCGCGCCCGCCACGCCCTCTTGCCTCATCTCAAGGCAGCGGCGCATGATCGCTCTATGAGCCATCTCAGCCGGGATGTGCTTAATTTTTGTGCAGATGAAGGCGGGCCACGATGCCAACAGATCTCACCCTCGATGTCGCTGTCATCGGCGCAGGACCGGTCGGCGCAACATTGGCCCTCCGGCTCGCCGAAGCCGGCATCGCGACCGCGGTCATCGATCGCGCCGCCCTGCCGCCGATGGAGCACCCGGCCTTCGACGGCCGCGCCTATGCGATCGCCGCCGGCTCGCGCCGCCTGCTCGAAGAGGCTGGACTCTGGCACCGCCTTCCCGACCCGCCCGGCCCAATCACCGCTATCCGCGTCTCCGACGGCAAGGTCGGCCGCCCGGCATCGCCCCTGTTCCTTCATTTCGACATCGCCGAGATCGGCCACGAGCCTGGGGACGGCGCCGCGTTCGGCTGGATGGTCGAGGCGCGGAGCCTGCGCCGGGCGCTCAACGCAACCCTGGCCGAGGGGCGGGTGCAGTTATACGCGCCGGCAGAGGCCACGATCCGCCGCGATGAGCACGGCGCCGCAATTACGCTCGCCGATGGGACGCGGATCGGCTGCCGCCTCGTCATCGCCGCAGAGGGGCGCGAGAGCCCGCTGCGGCGGCAGGCGCGCATCCCGGTGACGCGCTTTCCCTATCGCCAGAGCGGCATCGTCGCCGCGATCGCGCATGAATTCCCGCATCATAATACGGCGCTCGAGCATTTCCTCCCCGCCGGGCCCTTCGCGCAATTGCCGATGGCGGCGAACGAGGCGGCAGAGCATGTCTCGGCGGTGGTGTGGACCGAACGGCCGGCCATGGCCGCGCATTTGATGACCCTCGACGACGCTGCCTTCGGCGCCGAAATCGCCCGTCGGCTCGGCGATCATCTCGGCGCCATCCGCCCGATCGGCCGGCGCTGGCTCTATCCGCTCTCGGCGCTTTACGCCCACCGCTATGTCGATCAGCGCCTGGTCCTGGTCGGGGACGCGGCACACGGCATCCACCCGATCGCCGGCCAGGGCCTCAATCTCGGCTTTCAGGACGCGATCACGCTTGCCGATCTCCTGATCGGGGCGGCGCGTCAGGGCGACGATCTCGGCGCGCCGGCGCTGCTCATGCGCTATCAGCGGGCGCGGCGCGGCCCCAATCTGCTCATGCTGGCGGCGACCGATGCGCTCGATCGGCTGTTCAGCAACGACATCCCGCCGCTTCGCCTCGCCCGCGATCTCGGCATCGCCATGGTCCACCGCCTGCCGCCGCTGAAACGGTTTTTCATGCGCCAGGCAATGGGGGTGACGTCGACGCTCGGATGATGAGAAAAATGGTTCTTTTTTTGAACATCAGAACCAAAAAACTTTTTGCCGCACGCTTCCGCCGCCACCAACAGGCCGGCTATAGACGGGTTGGGGTTTTTTAATGGCGACCGGAAACTCAAGGAGGAGATCATCCATGCGTGTCCATCATGTTGCGTTCTTGAGCCTCGCGCTCATGGCTGCGCCCGCTGTGGCATTCGCACAAATCGGCGGATCGACGCTGATGCAGGACGCCGGCGCGCTGATGGGCGGCGCGTCTGGGTCGGGTCTCGTGGGCAAGCTACCAGTCCCGCAGGTCACCGATGACAGCGCGCTGAGCTATCTGAAAGCAGCGCGGAGCGCGCTCGCCAGCGGCAAAAAAGGCCTGGCGCAAGAGGCGTTGGAACGCGCCGAAAGCCGGCTTCTCACCCGCGACGTTGCCCCCTCGCAAGCCGGCGCGCCGAGCACCGATCCCTCGATCAGCGAAATCAGCAAGGCGCTGCAGGCGCTCGCCTCGGGCCAGACCAGCACCGCGCTCCAGGTCGTCGACGCCCTCATCGCCAAGATGTAAGCGCCCAACGCCGCGCGACCATGGGGATGCTTGACGGCTTCCCCCGCTTCCTGCCACTGCTCGCACCGATCAGGGAATCGTCAAGGAGACGCAAGACCGCACATGCGCGCACGAATATGCCCGCGCCCCGCTTTCGTGCTGTTTGCGTTCTGTATCGGGTGCGCAGCCAAGCCACCGGCGCCGGCGCCGTCGCCTGAGGCGGGTGCGGCGGCGCTGGAGGCGCGGAGGCTCGACGATCCGCGTCTCTTGGCTTTCATCGCGGCCAGCGAACGTCTCGATCCCGGGCGCGCTGATCCGGAGGCAGGTGCGCCGGTCGGGCCGCCGCCTTGGACGCTCCGGCGCCTGACACTCGCCGCGCTCTATTTCCACCCCGATCTCGACGTTGCGCGGAGCGCGCTCGCGCTTGCCGAGGCCGGCAAAGTCACTGCCGGCGAGCGGCCCAATCCGAATATCGCCTTCGTGCCACCGCCGTTTCTCTTCGGCGCCGTGGTCAATGCCGTCATCGAGACGGGCGGCAAGCGCGGCGATCGCATGGCGGCGGCAAACGCGCTCGCCGAGGCGGCGCGTGAGGATCTGGTCACCGCCGGCTGGCAGGTGCGGGGTGGGGTGCGCGATGCGATGCTGGCGCTGTGGGAAGCGCGTCGGCGCGGCGAGTTGCTCGCGGCCGAGGCCGCCCCAGAGCATGAACTCGCGCGCGCCGAGGCGGCGAGGCTCGCGGCGGGCGCCGCGAGCGCCCCCGAGGTGGGCGCGATCGAGATCGAAGTTGCAGCACTTGCCGCGGCACGCAGCGATAACCTGAAAGCGCAGGCGCTTGCGCAAGCGCGGCTTGCGCGCGCGATCGGCGTCCCGCTCGCTGCCTTGCGCGGGGTCGCGCTCGATTTCGCGCGTTTTGAGCATCCGCCGACGCTCGGCGCCGACCTTGCCGAGGGGCAGCTCAGGCGCGCGGCCTTGCTTGGGCGGAGCGATGTCAAGGCCGAACTCGCGAGCTTTGCCGCCGCCGATGCCAGGCTGCGCGAGGAACTCGCCAATCGCTATCCCAATCTCACCCTGAGCCCCGGCTATAACTGGTATCAGGGGATCAATACCTACGCCATCGCGCCGGGCTTCGATCTTCCGATACTCAATCAAAACCAGGGGCGGATCGGTGAGGCGCTGGCGCGGCGCAGCCAGGAAGCGGCGCGGTTCGAGGCGTTGCAGGCGCGCATCATCGCGGCACTCGACGAAGCGGGCACGGCCTGGCGGGCCAGCGCCGCCGGGCTTCGCGATGCCGATGCGCTGGTGCAAGCCGAGGCGGTGAGAGCGCGCGAGGCCGCGCATGCCGCCGCCGCCGGCGCGCTCGATCAGCCAACCATCCTGACCACGCAAATCGCCCTCGCCCACGCCAAACTCGCATGGCTCGACGCCGATGGCGCGCGCTTGGGCGCGATCGGCGCGCTCGAAGACGCCTTGCGCCAGCCGCTATTCGATCCGGGCGCGTGTGTGCCCGATCTGGTGCCACCGCCGCGCGCCGAGTTTGCCGGCGCCGAAAGCCCGGCCCGATGAAGCGGCGTCGCCGCTGGGCCTTGGGGCTCGCCGTGGTCGTGGCGCTGGCGCTCGCCGATGGCGTCGTTACGCTCTATCTCGTCAATCACGACGCCGATAATGATGACGCCCCGGCGACCAAGCCAAAACCCGCCGCCGCTGCGCTCGGGCCGGCCGGCACCCCGGTGATCACGCTCGATCCTGCGGCGCAGGCGCAAAACGACATCGCGGTCCTCACCCTGAAACCGGCGCCGCAGCCGATGATGATCGCGGCTTTCGGCGCGGTGGTCGACCCCGCGGCACTCAGCGATCTTTCGCAGCGCGCCACCCTCGCCCGCGCCGCGCGCGAGGAAGCGGCGGCGCGAGCGCGGGCGGCGGCGGCCACCTATCGCCGCGATCAGGGCTTGTTTCGTGACCAGCGCAACGTCTCCGCGGCGGCGCTGGAGGAGGCGGAAGCGAATGATCGCGCGGCCGCCGCCGCCTTGGCCGCGCGCGAGGCCGATATTCGCGGCGTGGAGGAGACGGCGCGAAGCCAATGGGGCGCG
>JAJYXY010000307.1 GCA_021801465.1 Pseudomonadota bacterium | reverse complement strand
CCGCACTCGACGCCGCCGAGATCGTGCCCGGTCAGGCGGTGATCCGCCCGCGCGCCAACCCGATCAGCGTCGGCGGCGGGCTCGCGGTGCTGCGCGGCAACCTCGCCCCGCGCGGCGCGCTCCTCAAACGTTCGGCGGCAACGCCTTCGCTCCTTTCCCATGAAGGTCGGGCAGTGGTGTTTACGTCGCTTGCCGATATGGAGGCGCGGCTCGACGATCCCGCGCTCGACGTCACGCCCGACGATGTCCTCGTCCTCCAAAACGCCGGGCCAGTCGGCGCGCCGGGGATGCCAGAAGCCGGCTATATCCCGATCCCGCGCAAGCTCGCCCGCGCCGGCGTCAAGGACATGCTGCGCCTTTCGGACGCGCGGATGAGTGGCACCGCCTTCGGCACCATCGTCCTTCACATCACGCCGGAAGCCGCGATCGGCGGCCCGCTCGGCCTCGTGCGCACCGGCGACCGCATCCGCCTCGATGCCGAAGCGCGCCGGATCGATCTCCTCGTGGACGAGGCCGAACTCAGAAGCCGCCAAGCCGCCTGGGCATCGCCCACGCCAGCGCCGGCACGGGGGTACGCCTGGCTCTACCACCACCACGTGCTGCAGGCGGATGAGGGCTGCGATTTCGATTTTTGTCGGAAGGATGGGTAAAAGCAGTTCTTTTTTGTAAAAAAGAACCAAAAAACTTTCACCTCGGGGCAGTGCCTACGGCACTGCCCGCCCGAGAAAATGGCCAACCGGAGGAACTAGGAGGAGAGTATTATCTGGTCCCTGAAGCGGCAAGCCGTGCCGGGTTGAGGAGATCGTCGAGGGTCGCATCGTCGAGCGAGAATTTCTCGCGGGCCAGCGCCCGGATGGTGCGACCGCTGGCCAATGCCTCATGGGCGAGGCCGGCCGCCGCCTCATAGCCGATCACCGGCACCAGCGCCGTCACCGCGCCGACACTGGCCTCGAGATGCCGCGCGCAATCGGCTGGGCGCGGCGCAAGACCTTCGACGCAGCGGATGCGCAACACCGTCACCGCATTGGTGAGCAGCATCAGCGAGGCGTGGATATTATGCGCAATCAAGGGTTCGAAGGCATTGAGCTGCAATTGCCCGCCCTCGGCGGCAAGCGTGATCGCGAGATCATTGCCGATGACCTGAAAACAAACCTGATTGACCACTTCCGGGATCACCGGATTGACCTTCCCGGGCATGATCGAAGAGCCCGGCTGCACCGCCGGCAGCGCGATTTCGGCGAGCCCGCCGCGCGGGCCCGAGGAAAGCAGGCGAAGATCATTGGCGATTTTGGAAAGCTTGGTCGCGACCCGCTTGAGCACGCCGGAAAACATCACGAACGCCCCCATGTCCCAGCTCGCTTCGACCAGATTGCCCGATTGCACCAGCGGAAATCCGCTGATCGCGGCAAGTTCGGCGATCGCGCGCGGGCCATAGGCGGGATCGGCGTTGATCCTCGTCCCGATCGCGGTGCCACCGAGATTGACTTCGCACAGCAGGCTCTGCGCCTCGTCGAGACGTTGGATATCCTCGCGGATCGCGGTCGCGAAGGCGCCGAGTTCCTGGCCCAGCGTCATCGGCACGGCATCCTGCAACTGGGTGCGGCCGAGCTTGACGATCTCGGCGGTCTCGGTCGCTTTGCGCTCGAACGCCGCCGCGAGATCGGCGAGCGCGTCGGTGAGCGCGGCACAAGACAGCAAAACCGAAAGCCGCACCGCAGTCGGGTAAGTGTCGTTGGTCGATTGCGAGAGATTGACGTCATCATTGGGGTGGAGCGCGTGATAGGCGCCGCGCCGGTGGCCGAGATGCTCGAGCGCGCGGTTGGCCAGCACTTCGTTCATGTTCATGTTGGTCGAGGTGCCGGCGCCGCCCTGAATGACATCGACCGGGAACTGGTCATGGAATTTCCCGGCGATGATCTCGTCCGCCGCCGCCGCGATCGCGTGCGCCTTTTCGGGGGCGAGCTTGCCGAGCGCGAGATTGGCCCGCGCCGCCGCCTGCTTGACCATGGCGAGCGCCCGCAAGAGCGCCGGGTAGTGCGAGAGCGGAACACCGGAGATCGGGAAATTCGCGACCGCGCGCGCGGTCTGCGCGCCCCAATAGGCGACTTCCGGCACCTCGACCTCGCCGAGGCTGTCATGCTCGCGGCGTGTGTCGTTCATGGCCCGCTTCCTCCTCGTGTGCCTTCTGGCAAGAGATGCACAAAGAGTGTCGCCGCGACAAGCACGATCGCGAGCACAGAGACCGCGCCCCAGCCGCCGAGCCGCCAGGCAAGCCCGCCGCCGGCCGAGCCGACCGTGCCGCCGGCGAACATCACGGTGATGAACACCGTGTTGATGCGGCTTCTGGCTTCGGGGCGAAGGGCGTAGATCACGCTCTGATGGGCGATCAACGCCATTTGCACGCCGAGATCGAGCAGCACGACGCCAGCGATCAGCCCGGCGAGGTGGTTAAACGCAGCGAGGATCAGCCAGGCAAGCAGCGTGAGCCCGATGCCGAGCAGAATGACCGGGCGCGGCCCCCGCCGATCGGCGATCCGCCCGGCGAGCGGGGCGGCAAACACGCCGGCGGCACCGATCACCCCGAAGAGGCCGGCGGCAGCGCTCCCCATGGCGAAAGGCGGCGCCGCGAGATGGAGCGCAAGCGTCGCCCAAAACGCGCTGAAAGCGCCGAACAATCCCGCTTGCGCGAGGGCGGCGCGGCGAAGCGGGGCGAGATCGACGAGGAGGGCGAAGAGCGAGGCGAGCAAATGGCGATAGGCGAGCGGCGGCTTGGGCGCGCTACGCGGCAATGTCACCCGCAAAAGCAACGCGATGACGGCAACGAGCACGACCCCGGCCGCGAACACCACCCGCCAGCCGGCCAGCGCGGCGAGCGCGCCACTCGCGACGCGCCCGAGCAGAATGCCGCTCAGAAGCCCGCTCATCACCGTCCCGACCACGGCGCCGCGCCGCGCCGGCGGCGCGAGCTCGGCCGCGAGTGGCACGATCTGCTGTGCAACCGTCGCCCCGATGCCGACCGCGACCATCGCCGCGAACAACGTCCCCGGCCCCGGCGCCAGGGCGGCGGCGGCAAGCGACGCGGCAAGCCAGGCGAGCTGGCCGAAAATCAACCCCTGCCGGCTCATGCCATCGCCGAGCGGCACCAGCAATAAAAGCCCGATCGCAAAGCCTAGCTGATTGGCGGTGGGAAGCAGGCTCACCAGCGTCGCCGCGCCGGAAAATTCGTCCCCGATCACCCCCAAAATCGGTTGCACGTAATAGATATTGGCGACCGCGCCGCCACACGCGAACGCCATCGCGGCAAGCGCGACAGGGGAAAGCGAGCCCGCCGCGCCCGGCGCGGCGGTTTCGTGATAGGATGGCGAGGCCATGAAAAAGGATCGATTCCCGTGATGTCTGACGAACGCAGCCACGACATAGGGCGCCGGCGCCGCTTCGCCCAGCCCCAACGGTTGGCCCGGGAGGTCGCGTTGGCATGAGCACGCTCGCCCTCGGCCTGATCGCCGCCCTCGCTTTGGCGGCGCTGGCCGTCACGTTCTGGAGCCAACGCGGGCAGGCGGCGCGGGCGGAAATGCTGCGCCTCAAGCTCGATCAAATTCTGGGAAGCGAGCAGACTTCCAGGGCAGCACTCGAGCAACGCCTGCGCGAGACCGAACGCGCGCTGATCGCCCCGCTCGGGGAGCTGCGCGAAATTCTCGGGCGCAGTATCGGAGACATCCGCGCAACCCTCGCCGAGGGCCAGGAAAAAGCCTGGGCCCTCCTTTCGGAGCGGCTGGACAAAATGCGCGAGGGCAATGAGGCCAAGCTCGGCGAGATCCAGAAAACCGTCAACGAACAGCTCCACGCGGCCGTCGAAGCCCAGATGACGGCGAGCTTCGCCCGCGTCACCGAGCAATTCGCCGCCGTCCAGAAAGCGATCGGCGATGTCCAGTCGGTGACCGCCGAAATCGGCGATCTCCGGCGCCTGTTCGCCAACGTAAAAACCCGCGGCGGCTGGGGCGAGGCGCAGCTGGAGGCGCTGCTCGACGATATTCTGCCCGCCGGCGGCTATCAAAAGAACGTGCGCATCGACGAGACCAGCGGCGAGGCGGTGGAATTCGCGCTGGTCATGCCGATGCGCGGCGCCATTCGCCCGCTGCTCGCGATCGACGCCAAATTCCCGGTGGAAGACTATGAGCGCATGCTGGAGGCGGCGGCGTCCGGCGATCTCGAGGCCGAACGCGCCGGCCGCGCCGGGCTCGCCGCCCGGATCAAAAAGGAGGCGGAGAAAATCCGCGAGAAATATATCCGCCCGCCGCGCACGATGGAATTCGCCGTGCTCTATCTCCCGAGCGATGGACTCTATGTCGAGGTCGCGCGCATTCCCGGCCTAATCGACGAGGTCGGGCGCCTCTGCCGCGTCCTGATCCTCGGGCCGAGCCTGCTGCCGGCGCTGCTCCGCACCATCCATCTCGGCCATCTCACCCTCGCCTTGGAGGAAAAGGCGGATGAGGTGCGTGGGCTGCTCGCCGCGACCAAGACCGAGATGGAAAAAATGGACGGTGTATTGGGTAAGCTCGAAAAACAGGCGACGACTTTCGGCAACACGATCGCGGATGCGCGGCGGCGCACCCGCGCCGTCGATCGCAAGCTGCGGTCGGTGGAATCCTTGACACCAGAGCAGGCGAGCCAGCTTCTCGGCCTCAACGACGAGAGCAGGCTCACCGTGGCGGAGGACGACGAATGATACCGCTCAACGAGATCGTTGAAGGGTCTCCGCGCCGGGCCGGAATGAAGGCTGCGCGCAAAATCAAACCGATACCAGCCGGCCATGGTCAAACGACCGGTCATTCTTTCAGCCGGCTGGTATGAAAGCATCCAGCATGAAAGCGCCGGCGGGGCGGCTCGCGGTGCTGCTCGGCGCCATCGCCGGGTTCGCCGGCGTCGCCATGGCGGCCTATGGCGCGCATGGCGGGTTGGCGCCGGGCAAGGCCGTTTTGCTCGCGCGCGCAACCGAGATCTGCCTTTGGCACGCCCCTGTGCTGCTGTTTCTCGGATTATGGCGCGAGCGGGGTGGCGGCTGGCTTCCGGCCTTGGCGACGCTCGCGATCGCGCTCGGGGTCGTACTTTTTGCCGGCTCGGTCGCGGCCCTTGCCTTGGGGCGTATCACCCACGCGGCCGCAGCCCCCTATGGCGGGACTCTCCTGCTCCTCGGCTGGGCGCTGATCGCGCTCACGGCGCTCCGGCGATGAGCCGGCGATACCGGGTCTCGGGCCGGCTCAGCTCCAACCGCCATCGACGACCCAGTTCTGTGCCGAGCACAGCCGGCTGTCATCGGCGGCGAGCCAGAGCGCCATGCGCGCGATATCAGCGGGATAGACTTTTTCCTTGAGACATTGCTTTTCCATCAGGCCGCGCTCGGCCTCTGGCGTCAGCCAGAGCTTGATTTGCCGCTCGGTCATGATCCAGCCGGGAATGATGCAATTGACGCGGATTTTGTGCGGGCCGAGATCGCGGGCGAGGCCGCGCGTCAGCCCCTCGACCCCAGCCTTGGCGGAGACATAGGCCGCCATGCCGCCTTGGCCGAGATGCCAGCTCGCCGAGCCGATATTGACGATCGAGCCGCCGCCGGCGGCGATCATCATCGGCGCGATCGCTTGGGCGGCGAAAAACTGATGGCGGATGTTGATCGCGAGGCGATTATCCCAGTATTCCGGCGTCACTTCCTCGATCGTATGGCGCTGGTCATTGGCCGCCGAATTGATCAGCACGGTGATCGGGCCGAGTTCGGCCGCGAGTGCCGCGATCGCCGCTTTGAGGGCGGCGGTGTCGGTGACGTCGCAATGGCGATAGAGCGGTTTCGGCTGCCCCTTGCCGGCGATCTCGCTCGCCAGCGCCTGAGCCTCCTGATCGAGGAGGTCAACGAAGCCGACCCGTGCCCCCTGTTCGGCGAAATGCGCAACAAAGGCGGCGCCGATCCCGGTCGCGCCGCCGCTGATGAAGACGGCCTTGTCCTTGAGGCTGGGATAGAGCGCGAAGCGATTGGTCATTGGCGTTTCCTTTTTTATCGTGACAATTTTTAGACCCCGTCTGCGATGATCACCCGGCTTTTTGCGGCGCGTTCGCGGATCCGGCGCGCTTCGGCGTAATCCGGGCCGTCGTAAAACGCCTGCGCCGCGGCGGCGTTCGGGAATTCGAGGATGACGAGCCGCCCGGCTGGCGCCCCCTCGAGCGCGACGGTTTCGCCGCCGCGCACCAGATAGCGCCCGCCGCCGCCGGCGATCGCGGCGGCGGCGAGCGGCTTGTAGCGCTCATAAAGCGCGGGATCGGTAACCTCGATCTCGGCGATGAGATAGGCCGGCATGGTCAGTCTCCCCGTTTGCGAGCAACGAACGCGCCGAGGCGCTGGCGCGGCTCAGGCCCCTCGAAGGCTTGCGCGAAGGCATCGATCCCGGCCGCGATCGCGGCCTCGAGCGGCAGATTTTCCCAGCGCTGAAACAGCGCTTTTTGCAGCCGGAGGGCCTCGCGCCCGGTCGCGAGCACC
>JAJYXY010000138.1 GCA_021801465.1 Pseudomonadota bacterium | reverse complement strand
AGCCCGGCATTGGAGAAGGCGGCGCGCAGCGGTTTTGCCGATCGTCCGGCGACTTCGCCCATCTCGGCGGCCAGCGCCGGCGCGATCCCGAACAGCGCCGCGCCCGCCGCCGCGGCTTGCATGAAGTTCCGACGATTCTGGCTCAACCGCTTGTCATTTTTCGGCATGTTTTCCCCACATGTTGATCGTACCGGTGCTTCGCCGGCCGATATGTTTCTTGGACGATCGAATTCTGCCCTCAAAACCGGCGCTTTGGCAATGGCGCGAAATCGCCGCCGCGCCCCTCCCCAGGCGGCGCCCGGATCGGTATTCTGCCCGACGCATGGAAGCCGCCCCGCACATCCTCGTCGTTGACGATGACCACGAGATCCGTGATTTGCTGGCGCGATTTCTCGAGCGCGGCGGGCTTCGCGTCAGCGTCGCCCGTGACGGCCGCGAGGCGCGTCGGCTCTGGGCGCAAGGGCATTATCACCTTGTCGTGCTCGATCTCATGCTGCCCGGCGAGGGCGGGCTGGAACTCGCGCGCTGGCTGCGGGGGCAGGCGAATGTGCCGATCGTCATGCTGACGGCGATGGGCGAGGAAACCGATCGCATCATCGGCCTCGAAATGGGTGCGGACGATTATCTCGCCAAACCGTTCAATCCGCGTGAATTGCTCGCCCGCATCCGCGCCGTTTTGCGCCGGAGCGGGGAAGGGGCGGTGTATGACCTGCCGGCGAGCCATGTCTATGATTTCAACGGCTGGCGGTTGGAGACGGCGCGAAGGCGGCTCCTCGACCCGGAAGGGGCGGAGGTCGCGCTCACCGGCGGCGAATATGATCTGCTGCTCGCCCTTCTCGAGCGGCCAAACCGGGTTTTGACGCGCGATATGCTGCTTGATCTCCTGCGCGGCCGCCAGGCTGGGCCGTTCGACCGCGCGATCGATGTCGCGATCAGCCGTCTCCGCCGCAAGCTTGATGACGATGGCCGTAATGCCCAACTGATCAAAACCGTCCGCGGCGGCGGCTATGTCCTGACCGCCGATGTGACGCGCCGATGAGGCCAAGGGCGCGAGCATGCGGCCCGGCATGAAACTCTGGCCGCAAGGCCTTTTGTCGCGCGCGATGATCCTGCTTACGCTGGGCTTCGCGCTGGTGCAGGGGGTCGGGCTCTATCTGCACACGATCGATCGCAGCGACCTGCTCCGTCTCGGCCAGGCGCGAGAGGTCGCGGCGAGCGCCATGGCGGTCTATCGCGCGGTGGTGGTGAGCCCGCCGGATGGCGGCCGGGCGGCGCTGTTGCGCGGCATGAATTTGCCGCCTGGAACCAGCGCGACCTTGCTCGAAGCCGCGCCGGCCGAGATGCTGCCGGCGCCGCTCACGCTCTCGCGCCTGATTCAGGCCGATCTCACCCTCTCACCGGTGCCGTTTCATGCCCGGCCGCGCGATGTGGTGGTGCTTGGCTCGCTCGCCGATGGTGTGGTGCAAGTGGGGCTCGCGCTTCCCGAGCATGGCTGGCTTGCGGTCACGGTGCGCGTGCCGGCCGTCGAGATCTGGCGCTCGCCGCTCTATTTCGCCGCGTATCTCGGCCTTTGCCTGCTTGCCCTGTTCCTCGCCTGGCTGCTCTTGCGCCGGTTGATTGCGCCGTTCACAGCGCTCACCAGCGCGGCCGAAACCTTAGGGCGCGATGTCAATGCGCCCCCGATTGCCGAAGCCGGGCCGCGCGAAATCGGCGCCGCCGCTGCCGCCTTCAATCTGATGGCATCACGCCTGCGCCGCTTCGTGCAAGACCGCACCTTCCTTCTGACCGCGATCGGGCATGATCTCCGCACCCCGATCACCCGCCTCAAGCTCCGCGCCGAGTTTCTCGAGGATGACGACATGCGGCGCAAAATTCTCGCCGATCTCGATGAGATGGAGGCGATGCTGTCTGCGACATTGATGTTCGGCCGCGATGCAGCGGCCAGCGAGCGGACGGCAACGCTCGACCTCGTCGCACTCATCCGCACCGTACTCGACGAGGCCGCCGATGCCGCGCCAGAATGCGCTGAGCGTCTGACCTATGCAGGGCCAGAGCGCCTGCTGCTGACGGCACGCCCGATCGCGCTCAAACGCGCGCTCGCTAATTTGATCGCGAATGCGATGAAATATGGTGATGGCGCGGCGGTGCGGCTTCGCCCTCCCGCCGATCACCTCACCGTGATCGAGATCGAGGATCGCGGGCCCGGCATCCCAGACGACGATATGGAGCGGGTTTTTCAGCCCTTTCAACGCCTTGAGGCAAGCCGAAACCGCGAGACCGGCGGCTCCGGGCTCGGTCTTCCCATCGCGCGCAATATCCTCCGCGCCCATGGCGGCGATGTGACGCTGACCAATCGGCCAGGAGGAGGATTGCGGGTGATTGTCTCATTGCCGGTGTAACTCTCCCGTCTGTTGTGATAGAGTTTTGTCGTCGTCACGCGTCGCGCGGAGGACGGGGTGAAACGCAAGCGGGCACTCATTCTCGGCTGTGGCTTGGCGTTGCTGGCGTTGGCGGGATGTTCCGGCGCCAATCAGCAGCGTGTGGCTCGGCCCACCTGGCCTCCTGGTGCCTATATCGGCCCGAGCTGGCCAGTCGCGACCTATGTGTTTTTGAGCTCGCCCAACCCGAATGCCGATATTCGCGCGGTGTCCGTCGATGCCGATGCCGTGATCGGCGCCGCCAGCCGCTATTTGCCGACGCGCGATTTCGCCATTCTCCTGCCCGACCCGCGCAATGATTATTTGGTGCGCAACCCGACGATACGGCTGCTTCGTCTTCTCGCCTATGCGCGGGCGCGGAGCCCGGCGCCGGTTTGGCTGGTGGGCACGATGCAGGATATCAATCTCGTGCTCCATGGTGTCCCGGCGATCCCGGCGCGCGCATTCGCGGGGTTCGTTTTGCTGCCGATGACCGAGGAGGGATGCGGCACACCGCCCGAGATGCAGGAGGCCGGGCTCGACGGCATGCCGACGGTGACGGTTGGAATGGGGAGCGCCGCGTGCGCCAACGCGTTGCCGCCGATGGCAACCTTGCCGCCGCCGGCGCCGATCACCGCCCCTTACCATCAGCCGCTTGGTGTGATGCCGGATTTGCCGCCCGGATTGCAGCCGAACGCGCCGAGCATGCCCCAGGCCACGACGCCGCCTGCCACGACGCCGCCTGCCACGACGCCGCCTACCACGACGCCGCCGGGGGACGACCTTACAATGCCAGGTGCGCCCCCGCTTCCCCTGCCGCCGACGCGCCCGACGCCGCCAGCCGCTAGCCCGGTGCTTGCCGCGCCGGCGCTCCCCAGCACGATGCCGTTTCAGAGGGTCCAACCCGAGCCTTCTGGGCCGGTGCTTCTCAAGACGGCGCCAAAGCCGCCGGTGAGCAGCCAGCCGCTTCCTGCGCCCAATACGCTTCCCGCGCCCAGTGCGCCGCCGCCACCCGCCCCACCAGCGCCGCCGAGCGCGCCCGCCCAAGGCATCACCACCTGATCTCTGGTGCAACGCACCGAAACCGCGGGTTACCGAAGCCGCGGCTGCCACGGATCGGGTAGACGTCTTTTTGCTTCTTTTTCTTCAGAAAAAGAAGCCTTTCTATCTTGAAATTTCATCATTTTTTGCCTCGCGCTGCAAAGCCCCGGCGATGAGGTCGATCTGGCGGGCGATGCGGCCCAAGGCCTCGGCGAGCGCGGGTTCGCTCGGCGCGTCTGGCGCCGGCGCGGCGGATTGGGCGCCGGTGGCGAGCGCGTCGAGTGTCGTGCCGATCCACACGCGCCACGCCGAGAGCGCAGCCTCATCCCCCGGCGCGCGCGGCGCGGCGGCCAGGCGTATCGCGGCAAGCCGCCCGGCGAGGCGCCGGAGCGCGGCATCAAGGAGGAGCGCGGTTTCCAGCCGCTCGCGCTGACCGCGACGAGGCTCGTGCAACGCGCGGGTGAGGGAGGCCTCGAGATTATTGCTGGTGATCCCCGCCTGCCGCCGCGCCGCCTCCACCGTGTCGTCGTGGCCGAGGAGGGCGGTGAGCGTCGCCTCGGCATAGCGGGCATGGGCGCGAAGTGCCGCCGCAAGCTCGCCGCGCACGCGCTCGGGCTCCCAGCTCGGCCACAGCACCAGTACGCCGGCGAGCGCGAGGAGCCCGCCGAGCAGCGTATAGAGCGCCCGCATGACGGCGATTTCGAGGCCGCTCACCCCGGCATGGCCGATTTCCAGAAGCAGCACGATGAGCGGCGTCAGCAGCATGATGTAGAGCCCGAAACTCGCGACCCTGACCGCCATCGCGGCGATGGTGAGCGGAAACAGGGCGGCGGCGAGCTGCCAGGGCGAATGGAGCCCGAGCGCAAGGAGGGAGGCGAGGAAACCGCCGATGACGGTGCCGGCAATACGCTCGAGCGCCCGCTGCAGCGTGACCGCGAAATAAGGCTGCATGGTTAAAACCAGCGTGATGGTCAACCAATGCTGATAGGAGCCGCCATGGGAGAAGGTGATCGCGAGCGCCGGCGCCGCGACCAGGGCGGTGCGGAGCGCGTGGCGAAGCGCCGCCGAGTCGGTCGCGAAATTGGCAACCAGCGGGGCCCGGATGCGCACAAGAAGCGGCGGCGTGGAGCCGTCTGCCATCGCGCCGGGGTTGAGGCCGGCGGGGAGGGTGACGGTGAGCGCGATCGTCAGGCGATCGACGATGGCGGCGGCGATGCGGCGGATCGGATCGTCGGGCGCGAGGCCGGCGACCGGCGCCGGCAACGCCGCGATCACCTGCGCCATGCGGGTTGGGGCTGTAATGCGGTCACGAACGATCCCGCGCGCCAGGGTCGCGAGCAGGGGCGCTGCGCGGCGAAGCAGCTTCGCTGCCGCCTGCCGCCGCGCCGGCTCGCGCGCCGATTGCAGAATGTCATCGAGGGCGATGAGGGCGGCGAAGATCTGTTCCGCCGCTTCCAACCGGATCAGGCTTTGGGCCGCGCGCGGGCTTTGCGCGCCGCGCTGGCGGAGCGTTGCGAGCACGATGCCGCGCGCCTGTTCGATCGCATCCCGCACCAGGCGCCGATGCGCCCGCGCATGCGCGTCCCACGCGGCGGCGTCACCCGCGGCGACCAAGCGGCGGAGATCGGCGGCGAGGAGAGCAAGCGCTCGATAGATTTCCGCGACCGCCCGCCGCGTCGGGCGATAGGGATGGAGCCGCCAGATCACCAGCGTGAGGAACACCGCCCAGAGCCCGCCGGCGATGAACAGAAGGGCGCTTGCGAACGCCGTCGCTGCGTCCGGCCAGGGGCGATCGAGGGCGAGCACGAGGACGACGGTTGCGAGCGCGCCGACCTGTTGCGCCGCCTGGCCATAGATGCGGGCGAAGCTGAACACGAACACGGCAAGGCAGGCGAACGGGATGGCCGCATAGCCGAGGCCGCGCAAAAACCCGAAGCCTGAGAGCGTCGCGGCGCCGAGAAAGGTGAAACTGAGCAGCGCCGGCACCCGCCGGTTGACCGGCCCGCCGGGGTCGCACATGCAGGTAAAAAGCGCCGCCAGCGCCGCCTGCATCAGCGCGGGCGCGGCGAGCAAGCCCGAAAGTGCGACGATGACCGCAACGGCGAGCGCCGCGCGGACCCCTTCGGCGATACTGATTGCGCGCAGATCGAGCGCGATCGGCAGCCGGCTGAGATCGGCGCCCGGCAACGCGCTGAGCCGAAAACGGCCCAGATTCGCAAGGAACCTAGGCCGCCGCAACGTCAAGCGCCGGATCAGGCCGCCATGCCGCGGAGAACGTAGGGCAGGATGCCGCCATGGCGGCAATAAGCGACCTCATCGGCGGTATCGACGCGGCAAAGCAGGGTGATCTCGTCGGTCGCGCCGTTCGGGCGATGGATTCTGAGCGCGAGATCCATGCGCGGGCGGAGCGTGTCGAGGCCGAGCAGATCGAAGGTTTCCTCACCCGTGAGCTTTAACGCCTTGCGGTCCATCCCGTCCTTGAAGGTGAGCGGGAGCACGCCCATGCCGACGAGATTGGAGCGATGGATGCGCTCGAAGCTCTCGGCGATGACGGCGCGGATGCCGAGCAGCATCGTCCCCTTCGCCGCCCAGTCACGCGAGGAGCCGGTGCCGTATTCCTTGCCGCCGAAGACCACCAGCGGCACCCCCTCCTTCTGGTAGCGCATGGCGACGTCATAGATCGGCGCCTGCTCGCCGGAGGGGAAATGCTTGCTGTATCCACCTTCGACGCCGGGCAGCATCTCGTTTTTGATGCGGATATTGGCGAAGGTGCCGCGCATCATCACCTCGTGATTGCCGCGCCGCGCGCCATAGGAATTGAAATCGGCCTCGCGCACCTGATGGGTCAGCAGATATTCGCCGGCGGGGGAGGATTTCTTGATGCTGCCGGCCGGGCTGATGTGATCGGTGGTGATGGAATCGCCGAAAATCGCGAGCGCGCGCGCCCCTTTGATATCCGCGACCCCGGGCGGGGTCTTGCTGATATCGGTGAAATAGGGCGGGTTCTTGACATAGGTCGAGCCGTCGTTCCAGCGATAGGTCGCCTCGTGCGCGGCGACCTTGATGCGCTGCCACTGCTCCGGCCCCTTGAAGACGTCGCTATAGCGGGCGACGA
>JAJYXY010000286.1 GCA_021801465.1 Pseudomonadota bacterium | reverse complement strand
ACCGCACACGCCGGTGCCGTTCTCGCCGGCTTTGGAAGATCTCTACGTGCCCGACATCGAGAAAATTACCGCAGCGGTCCACGCGGTGATGGCCGCTGGCGGACGGAAAGCGGCCTAGCATGACCTCCCTGCGCGCCCTCGTCATGCCGAAAATGGGCCTCTCCATGACCGAGGGCATGGTCGCGCGCTGGCTCAAGGCGCCGGGCGAGCGCGTGGCCGCGGGCGAGGAGATCGCCGAAATCGAAACCAGCAAAATCACCGCCGGATACGAAAGCCCAGCCTCCGGCACGCTCCGCCGCCAGCTCCTCGCCCCCGGCATAATGGTTCCCGTCGGCGCGCCGATCGGGATTGTCGATGAAGGCGAGGCCGATGAGGCGACGATCGATGCCTTTGCCGCGGAATTGCAAGCGCAGTTCGCGCAAGAGGCGACCGAAACCGCCGCGCCGCCGGCACCGGTCACCATCGCGACCGATATCGGGCCGATCCAAGTGCTCGAAGCCGGGCCGCAAGACGCGCCGCCGGTGATTCTCATCCACGGTTTCGGCGGTGATCTCAATAATTGGCTATTTTTGCAGCCCCTGCTCGCCGAGCGGTTCCACACCTTCGCGATCGATCTCCCCGGCCATGGCGGGTCGACGAAAACCCTCGCCGGCGCCAATGTCGCAGCCCTCGCGCGCGCCGTCACCGGCTTCATGCAGGCGCGCGGGCTCAGCGCGGCACACCTCGTCGGCCACTCCCTCGGCGGGGCCGTCGCCCTCGCGCTCGCGAGCAACGCCCTCTCCCTCTCGCTGATCTCCCCCGCCGGGCTCGGGCCAGAGATCAATATGGATTATATCAGCGGCTTCATCGACGCCCGGCGGGCGCGCCAGATGCAACCCGTGCTCGGCCTCCTCTTCGCCGATCCGGCCCTCGTCGGGCGCGATATGGTCGAGGGTGTGCTCCGCTATAAGCGCTTGGACGGGGTCGAAGCCGCACTCCAAGCGATCGCCGCAGCGAATTTCGCCGCGGGCCGGCAAAGCACCTCGCTGCGCGCGGCGCTGGAGACGATCAAAGTGCCAACCCTCGTCGCCTGGGGGGAAGAAGACCGGATCATCCCCGCAACCCACGCCGACGCCCTGCCCGCCGCCATTCGCATCGTTCGCTTTCCCGAGACCGGCCACATGGCGCACATGGAACGCGCCGCCGACCTTGCCCGGCACATGATCGAGATGATCGAGGCGTAGAGGGCAAGAAAGGCTTCTTTTTCTGAAGAAAAAGAAGCAAAAAGACTTTTGTTATCAAGATAGATAAGGCTGGACAGGGCGCCGGACGGTGAGATAGCCTGCGCGGCGTGATGCAGAGCGTGATGGGTCAAGGGATTTTGCCCGGTTGGCGCCAGTGGGGCTTGGTCGCCGCGCTCTTCGCGGTGCTCGGGCAAATCATCTTCGCCGACATCATGCTGGTCGAGACCACCCGGGTCGCCCTCGGGGAAAACGGCTTCATCTGCCATGTCGGCCAAAACGACCCCGGGCCCGCCGCGCCACATCACGGCCCGGATTGCGATGCCTGCCCGCTCTGTCAGGCGTTCGCCGAGGCGACAGCCCTCGCGAGCCCCATCTCCGCCCCCCTCTTGCCAAGCCCCTCACTCGCCTGGCAGCGCCACCCCACCGAAACGCCGCCCGCGCGCGCGCCACCACGCCCCGCCCTCGCCAGCCTCTGGCCGCGCGCCCCACCCGTCTGAAACGCCACCCCACCATGCCCGCCGAGGCTCTGCCGGCGGCGGGATTTTCTGTGCGTTTCAGAAGGGTTTGTTCTTATGTCAAAAAGAAATATCGCGCGCGCGACGATTTTCGTCGCCGCGTCACTCGCTCTGCTCGGCGCGGCAGCGGCGCGAGCAGACGACACCGCCCCGGCCCCCGCCCCCCCGACCTCCACAACGACCGCGAGCGGGCCCAGCGGCAACACCGCCTGGCAAAGCGGCTATCTCTTCGATTTCAGCACGCTAGGCCCCGATAGCGGCATCGGCCAGGCGATGGTCAATGCCGGCATCTACCTCAACGGCGGTGAGACCGGCATCGTCGCCGGCAATGTCAGCGGCGGCGCCAAGCAAGGCGCCGTCTTCGACAATGATTTCAACCTCGAGGTCGATCTCGACATGAACCGCATCGCCGGGATCGAAGGCGGCGCGATGCACATCATCATCGATGACCGCGTCGGCGGCTATTACGGCAAATTCAGCGGCTCGAACACGCTGACGCCGCAGGATTTCGGGCCGAACGAGGTGCTGCAATTCCAGGAATTCGACTGGGACCAGGCTTTGTTCAACGACCATGTTTTGCTGTTGGTCGGGCGTCAGTCGCCGGTATTTGATTTCAACTCTTTACCGGTTGCCTGCAATTTCGTCTTCACCAATGCGTGCAGCAATTTCACGTCGTTCTTCGTCAACGACAGCGCTGCGATCGCGCCTGCCTCGACCTGGGGGGCGCGGATCTCGCTTCACCCGACCTTGGAGACCTATCTCCGCGCCGGGATTTATGAAGACGACCCTTATGCCTACAGCCAGGCCTCCGACCTCACCAATAACTGGGGTTTGGGCCACGCGAGCGGAACCTTCGTTCCCGTCGAACTCGGCTATAAAAGCGACTTCCCGACCGATCCCTATCCGCGCGTCTATGCGATCGGCGGCTTTTATGACGACAGCCCCTATCCCGACCCGCTGTTCAACGGCGCCGGCTTACCCTTGCCGATCTACGGCGGCACCGCGCGGCAGGACCAGGGACGGGAGTCGCTCTACGCGATGTTCCAGCAGATGGTCTGGCGGCCCGATCTCTTGGAAACCCGGCGCGGCTTGACGGTCTTTGGTGGCGCCATGTTCGGCTCTAATCAATCCGAAATCCGGCAATATTATCAGGCTGGGCTCTCCGATCAGGGGCCGCTCGCCGCGCGTCCGCATGATTCGCTCAATTTCCTTGCGATGTACCAGGTGTTCAACCAGCGCCTGGTCGAGGATCAGACGATGCTCGCCAATCTCGGGGGCTTCCCCGGCCATACCGATAAAGGCGAGACCGATTTCGAACTGAACTACCTCGTCCAGATCGGCGCCGGCGTCTCGCTTCAGCCCTTCGTCGAATACATCATCCACCCCGACCAGATCGGCTTCGCGACACCCAACCCGCGCCTTCCGAGTTCGACGACGCTTGGCATGCAAATCGCCATCGCGCTGCCGGATTCGCTCGGCTTGCCGGTTTTTGTCCGCAAAAACTGATTCTTCTCACGAGACCCAAACGGGAGCCAAACCATGTTCAAACTTCGCCTTCTTGCCCTGACGCTTTCGCTGCTCGGCGCCGCGGCGCCGGCGTTCGCCCATGCCTTTCTCCGCGCGAGCGAACCCGCCAATGAGACCGCGCTCAAAACCGCGCCGAAGGAGGTGGTGATCACCTTCACCGAGGAGATCGCGCCGCGCTTTTCCGGCATCACCGTGACCGATGCCGCGGGCGCGCGGGTCGATACGGGGCCGCTCATCGCCAAAAACCAGGAAGGGACACGCTTTGGCATCGCGCTCAAGCCGCTCGCGCCCGGGGTCTATTCCGTCCAGTGGCATGCGGTCTCGGCCGATGATGGGCACAAAACCGCGGGCAGTTTCCGCTTTACCGTGCTCGCGCCCTGAGGCCGGGCGATGGGTGGGGTTGAGGCAGCGGTGGCGCTTGCCCTTTTTGTGCAGCTTTGCGGCCTCGTCTTCGCGTTCGGGGCGTTCTCCTTCGCCGCGCTCATCCTCGCCCATGCGGCCTTGGGCGAGGGCGTGCGCGCAAGCCTCGCCGCAAGGCTGGTCTGGATCGCACGGGCGAGCCTCCTGCTCGCGCTGATCGGGGCGTTATCGCGTCTCTCGCTGCAAGCCGTGGCGATCGGTGCTGCGGGCGGGGTGGGCGAGATCCCCGTCGCCGTCACTGATCTCGTGCGCTTCAGCCGGTTTGGGCGCGGCATCGCCGGGGAAGGGGTGCTGCTCGCTGTGGCGCTGTTTACGCGCGGGCGGGCGGGTGCTGCGCTCACCGGGCTTGCGCTCGTTCTGCTTGCGGGAAGCGGCCACGCGGCGGCGATGCCGGGCTGGCGGGGCGAAATCTTATGGGGGGTTGCGAGCCTGCATGTTCTGGCCGCCTCGTTCTGGCTCGGCGGCATCGTGCCGCTTTGGTTGCTGCTCGGGCGCCTCGAGGCAAAGGCGGCGGTGGCACCGGTCGCGCGGTTTTCGGCGCTCGCGATCGGCGCCGTCATCGTCCTCGCCCTGTCGGCCGCAACCGAGGGGGGCGTGTTGGTCGGCAGCATCGCCGCCCTCCCTGGCAGTCTCTATGGCCGGGTCATTCTCGCCAAGCTGTTATTGTTCCTGACCCTCATCGGCTATGGCGCGCGCAATCGGGCCGTGCTGCTTCCCGCCCTCGCCGGCGCCGAGGGCTGGGTTGCGCTCGCGACACTGCGCCAGAGCCTCAGCCGCGCCTGGCTATTTGCGCTCGCCGTATTGCTCGCGGCGAGTTTTCTCGCAAGCTTAGCGCCGCCCTTCGCGGCAAGCGGCGGCGAAGGCAGCGAACAAGCGGCGGCTTGCCATGTTTTCGCCGGCGCGCCATTCCGGATGCCATTGCACGCCGATCGCGAAATGACGGGCCTCTGTCACCCGCACCCCTTCGATCGTGCCATCGGGGGCAACGGCTTCGACCGCGAGCCCGGGCGCTGGGCGGTCGATCGCCTGCTCATGCACGGAGTTCACCATGATCTCGGGCGCGCCGATGATCTCGGCGAGTTGGCCGGAAAGCCGCACCGGATGGCGCGCGGCATAGCGCGCCTCGCGTTCCGCCTCATGGCCGAGATGGACGAGGCGCTCGGGCGCATCACTCAGCCTTTGGATCAAGCTGCCACCTAGCGCGACATTGAGTTCCTGGATGCCGCGGCAAATGGCGAGCAGCGGCAGCCCGATCGCGAGCGCCTCGCGCGCGAGGGCGAGCGTGGTCGCGTCGCGCGCCGGATCATGCGCCTCAGGTGTCAGATCCTCTGCCGCACCATAACGCCAGGGCTCGACATTGCTCGGGCTGCCATCGAGCAGCAACCCGTCGAGCCGGGGCAAGAGCGCGAGCGCCGCCTCCCCGATCGGTGGAATGATGACGGGATGGCAGTCGGCGACCTCGAGCAAGGCCACACCATAGCGGGCCGGGACGGAATGATGCACCTGGCCCGACGTTTCCCGGGCGCAAGCGGGAATGCCGATGACGATCGTCACGTCAGAAATCCTGATTCTCTCGCCGATTGGGGAAAGCCGATGAGGGTTGGCCTGTCAACGTGTTTCTCGCGCGTGCGGGATGCGCGCGGCAAGCCGGGCTTGCCGGGGCGGCGCATCTCCTGATTCGACGTGTATCATAAAAGCGATAATAAAGCAAAATAAATGATATAAATATATTTTTTGTAATCAACTAGGCGGTGAGTTTTCTATAAAGACATTCGGTATATCGCGCGCGGCCGGTTTTTTCTTGCACGCCTAAATAGTCTTTGCGTCTTCATTTGCAATCATTGTACATCAAGACGTAGCGGGGCTGCGCAGCCAGTTTGCGTCTGGCGCGGGCGGCAGAAAGGGGGCGCGGTGATCGATGGCAACGATAACGGAAACGACAACGCTCAGCACGTACACCGGCACCACGCTTACGATCGCGAATAGCGCGACGCTCGACATCGTCAAAACCGGCACCGTCGATGTCAAATCCGGTTTTGGCGTTTATGGCGAGTATGGCGGGGGCACAAATGATGGCCTCGTCAATGCCGGACTCATCGAAAGCCAGGCGATAACCGGCGGCCGGGGGGTTTGGTTTCTCGATGGCGGGACGGTTCAGAACGCGGGGACGATTTCCGCGGTCTATGGCGTATCCATCTCCGACTTTAGTGCAGCTGATAATGCCGGGGCATCGATCACCAACACCAGCGCGGGGGTCATCTCCTCCACGCCGCCTGCCGGGACGGGCGCCTCTCAAGCGGTCAAGGACTTCGCCGTCACCCTCGGCAACACGAACAGCAGCAATTATCTTCTCAATGCCGGCCACATCACCGCCTCTGGTGTCGTTTCGGCTGCCGTGATCATCGACAATACCGATACCGGCACCAACAGCATCGTCAATCAGGCGGGCGGGGTGATCGCAGGCGGCCATGGTTCGGGCGGGGGTTTCACCGGTCGCGGGGTTTACATCCAGGCCGGTGGCGCCTCGATCACCAATGCGGGTATCATCTCGGGCTATAACGGGATCGCGGTCAAAAGCAGCGATACTGCCGCGATCACCCTCACCAACGCCGGCACCATCGAGAGCCCCTATAGCAGTGTCGCCGCCGTCACCTTCGGCGGCGGCGATGCCTCGCTGATCCTCGATCCCGGGGCGAAATTCGCGGGCTTCGTGAGTGCGTCCGCGAGCACGACGAACAGCATCACGCTCGCCTCGGCGGCGAGCGCGGGGACGGTCAGCGGCGCGATCGGTGGGGGCGGGGAGTACCGTAATTTCCAGACCATCACCGAGGCGAGTGGTGCGGATTGGACCTTGTCGGGAGACGTTGCCGCGGGTGAAACCTTCGTGCTCGGT
>JAJYXY010000028.1 GCA_021801465.1 Pseudomonadota bacterium | reverse complement strand
AAATTCGCGGTGATCGCCGAGGTCGCGGCGCGTCTCCGCGATGCCGGCGCCCGCGTGAACGACACCGATGGCGTGCGGGTGCAGACCGAGGATGGCTGGTGGCTGCTCCGCGCCTCCAACACCCAGGCGGTGCTGGTTGCGCGCGCCGAGGCGAAAGACGAGGCCGGGCTCGATCGCCTCAAGGCCGCGATCGCCGACCAGCTCGCCCGCTCCGGCCTCGCCGCGCCGGATTTCTCGGGAAGCAACGCGGGGCATTGAGCATCCGACACCGCTCCCACCCCGTGCTGCGCGCGCGTTTCACGGCGTTCTTCACAATGCCGAGGGTGGTGAGGCGGATCAGCCGCCCCCCCCGCTGATCGAGACGCCGCTCGGAAAAGCGAGGCGCCGGGGCTGATCCGCCGCCGCCATCACGATTTCGCCTTCGCCCAGCGGGCGCCAAGGGGCGCGTGAGAGGGGGACGCTCGCGAAGACATCGACGCGCCCCGGCGCCGTGTCTGCGGCCAGGGCGATGCCGGCGTCGCGCACCGCCATCCCGGTATCGGCACAGGAACATGCGAGGTGCCACAGGCCCGGCGGTTCGATCCGGCCGTTCTTTTGGTGGCGGCGATGGCCGTGCGCGAAAAGATTTTCGCCGTCGGAATAAAGGAAATTGGCCGGCCCCAGCGCGCGGAGGTCAGCTGCGAAGCGGGTGATTGCCGCAAGCCGCGCCGCGGCATTCGGCACGGCGCCACGCCATAAGGCGGCGAGCCGGCCAAGGAGAATGCAGAATGCGCGCTCGGAGTCCGATTCCCCCACCGGATGGAAACAATTGCCCTCGCCCGTACCCAGCGCCTCGATCCCGGGCAAGCGGCCATTATGGGCGAAACTATGCATCCGCCCGCCGAGTTCACGCACAAAGGGGTGGGTGTTGCGCAGCGCGACGGTGCCGGCGGTCGCGAGCCTGATATGGGAAATCACGATGCGCGCCGGCGGCTGGTGGCGTTCGAGAAAGCGGAGCCAAGCGCTTTTCCCCGCTGGCTCCGGCTCGCGATAGTAGCGCACGTCGTCGCCGTCATGGAGAACGACGCCCCAGCCATCGATCGGCTGCCCCGCCACCCGGCCGCGCCGCGCGAGGCGCCGCAGCGAGAAGCGGGCAGTGATCGGGCGTGCAGCGTTGATGCCGAGCAATTCGCACATGGCCGCGGCCCAATCAGAGCCGCACGGCGCGGGCCGCCTTGTTGATGCCCTCCGAGACCATCGGATGCGGGAAGGCCATGAAGCTCAGCGTCGCCGCGGTCGCAGCGGTGTGGACGGCGAGCGCAAGCGGCGCGATGACCTGCGCGGCATCCAGGCCGGCGACCTGGGCGCCGATCAAGGCGCCGGTGCGTTTGGCGAAGACGAGTTTCAAGAAACCGGTCATTTCATCGAAAATCTGCGCCCGCGAATCGGTGCGGAAATCATAGGTTGAGGCCACCGCCGCGATGTTTTGCCGCGCTGCCTCCGCCTCCGTCATGCCGACCCAGGCGACTTCCGGCTCGGTGAAGACGGTGAACGGAATCGAGGCGAAATTCATCCGGGCCGGCGACTGGCCCGCGCTCAAAATATCCTCCGCCGCGATCACGCTCTGGCAGACGGCGGAATGGAACAGCATGCTGCGCCCGTTCACATCCCCGGGCGCATAGATATGGGGCAGCGTGGTGCGCAGCCGGTCATCGGCGGCGATCCGTCCGGCCGGCAAGCCAAGCGCGGCAATCCCCTCTGGCGCCACCGCCTCGCGCCCGGTTGCCATCAGCACGCAATCGGCGGCGAGAGACCGCGCCTGCCCGCCATTCTCGTAATGGACCAAAAGATCGCCGCCGGGGCCGCGCGCAATCGCCGTCACCTTGGCGTCCATCACCAGCGTGATCCGCGGCGCGAGCGCCTGGTGCAAGAATGTTGCGAGTGCAGGATCGACGCCGGGAAGAATTTCGCCCGTTGCCTCCAGAACCGTGGCCTCGGCGCCGAGATTTTGCAGCATCGAGGCAGTCTCGAGCCCGATATAGCCGCCCCCGATCGCAACCAGCCGGCGCGGGAACGCGAGATCGGCGCCGAGGCGGAAGAGATCATGCGAGGTGACGGCAAGCTCGGCCCCTGGGATGGGGAGACGATGTGGCCGCGATCCGGTCGCGATGATCAGGTGCTTCGCGTGATAGCGCAGGGCTTCCCCGCCTTCGGTCGTGACCTCGACGGTGTGGTCATCGACGATCCGGCCGGTGCCTTTGTGCATCGTGAGGGTCGAGGCGGCGATCTCCTCGCGGTGCTGGGCATAGCGAATCGATTGCACCCGGTCTTTATGCGCGAGAACGCCCCGCCATTCGACCTCGGGGGTTGTGCCGCGCAATCCGAAAACCGGGTATTTCGCCGGCCAGGTGCGCGCGAACGCCGCCTCGCGCACCGCTTTCGAGGGCACGCAGCCTTCGGCCAGGCAATCGCCGCCGAGATTGCCGATCGGGTCCACCATGGCGACCGTGCGCCCCGCGCCGGCCAGGCGGAAAGCGGCCGGATAGCCGCCGCCGCCAGCCCCTAACACCATGACGTCGATACTGGTTTCCTTCACCATCTGGGTCTTCCTTTCCGCTATGGCCGATTAGGCTCGGTTACGCGCGCGGGCTCGCGGGCGGCGAAACGCCGGCACATGCCGCCCCCGAATGCCTCGTGCAGCGCAGCCAGGCTTCCCTGATCGGCTCTTTTCGTAACCTTTGCAGGTGGCAATCACCCTCTGATCTCTCTGATCTCTGGCCGGGGACAGCACAGCGCCTTTGCCGCGCGATGGTCGATGATCTACGTCAAGCGGCCGGCTTCGGGGGCGAATCCCGTGGCGTCGCGCTCACCCATGCACCACCGCCTCGGCCAGATCATGGAACAAGCGGGCAGGCAGGCTTCCGCCGGTCACGGCTTTCATCGGTGTGCCGTCGTCATTGCCCAGCCAAACGCCGATCACCAGCCCGCGCACGGCGCCGATGAACCAGGCATCGCGATAGGCTTGGCTGGTGCCGGTTTTGCCGGCGATCGCCTCGCCCGCGATGGCGGCCGCGCGGCCGGTGCCAGAGCTGACGACGGCGCCGAGCATCACGCGCATCATCTCGGCTTCCTCGGGCGTCATCACGGGGTTTCGCTCTGGCGGTGCGCGCTCCAAAAACCGCGGGCGAACCACGAAGCCGCCATTGAAAAATGGCGCGTAGCTGGCCGTCAATTCGAGAAGCCCGACCGAGGCGCTGCCGAGCGCCAGGGTTGCATCCTGGGGCAATGGGTCGGTAAGGCCGAGTTTGCGCGCCCACGCAATCACCGCCCGCGGCCCGCCGCTTCTCAGCAACAGCCGCACCGCGGCGGTGTTGGAGGATTGCGCGAGCGCGGTGGTGAGGGTGATCGAGCCGAGATAGCGGCGCTCCACATCATGCGGCGCCCAGGTGCCGACGCGGATCGGCGCGTCTTCGACTAGGCTTTCCGGCGTCTCTCCATGGGCGAGGGCCGCGAGCCAGACTAAGGGCTTGAACGCCGAGCCGGGCTGGCGTCTCGCCGCGACGGCGCGGTTGAAGCCGCCGCCGCTCTCGGCCCGCCCCCCAACCATCACCCGGATCGCGCCACTGGCGGCGTCGAGCGCGACCACCGCCCCTTCGCCAACCGCCGCCGCTGCCCCCGGCCCGTCGAGCAGCGCCTTGAGCCGGGCCTGCGCGAGGTTTTGCAACGGCTGATCGAGCGTCGTGCGCAGTGTCGCATCCTCACCCGGCGGCAGCGCTGGCTCGGCCTGCTCGGCGGCCCAATCGGCGAACCAGCCGCCACCCGGGTTTGGCGGCAAGGCGATCGCCGCGATCGCCGCTTCCGCTGCCGCAGGCGTGATCGCGCCATTGGCGACCATCGCCGCCAGCACCTGGCGTGTGCGTGCGATCGCCGCTTTGGCGTCGGCGCGCGGGTTGAAACGCGCCGGGGCGCGCGGGATCCCGGCGATCATCGCCGCTTGCCAAAGGGTGAGCTTCTGCGCCGGGACACCAAAATAAACGCGCGCCGCGGCGTCCACCCCGAAGGTCCCGGCGCCGAGATAGACGCGGTTGAGCCAAATCTCGAGGATTTGATCGCGCGAGAAATGATCATAAAGCCAAAAAGCGAGGAGGATTTCCTGGATTTTGCGGCGAAACGTCCGCTGATTGCTGAGAAACAGCGTTTTCGCGACCTGCTGGGTCAGCGTCGAGCCGCCCTGAACGACCCGGCCCGCGGTGAGATCGATGAAGAAAGCGCGCGCCATTCCCCAGAGATCGAGGGCGCCATGGCTAAAAAACCGCCGATCCTCGACCGCGACCACCGCCGCTGGCAAATAGGCCGGCAGAGCCGCGATATGGACCGTAGCCCCGACGATATCGCCATAGCGCGCGATCACCCGCCCGCCGCGATCCTCCAAAGTCAGCGTCGGGCGCCGCGCGACGATGGCATCGCGCGGGCGCGGCAGGTCATAGAGGAGCCAAAGCGCGACAACCGCGAGGCCAAGCCCACCCCAAACCACGGCGATGATCGTGCGCGCGAGCAGCCGCCCCCATCGGCGCTCTGGCGCCTTGCCGAGCGCGGGCGCTTTGCCCACACTCGTCGGCGACACAGTGCGATCAACTGGGAGCGGCTTCATGCGCGGTCTTTTTCTCGACGCCGATGACAATTTAGCCGCGGTCTTCGCGCGCGTTGCAACGCCCGCGGATCCGCCCATCACGCTCAACCTCGCGCCACGGATCGCGCCCGAGGCGTTGGCAGATCTGCTCCGCGGCTATCAGTTCATCCTCGATGACCACTCCCCCCTGCCGACAGCAACCCTCGCCAAATGTCGCGACCTGCGCCATGTGATTTTCCTCGGCACCGGCGCGCGGAGCTATATGAACCCCGAGGAACTCGCCGCCCTCGGCATCACCGTCCACACCATCAAGGGCTATGGCGACACCGCCGTCGCCGAGCATAGCATCGCCCTGATGTGGGCGGCGGCGCGCGGGATCGCGGCGATGGATCGCGGGGTGCGCGCCGGCGACTGGCCGCGCGTCCCCGGCGTTCAGCTCACCGGCAAGACGCTCGGCGTGATCGGCTTTGGCGGCATCGCCGCCGAGGTCGCACGCATCGCGGCGGGGTCGGGGATGCGGGTGCTGGCGTGGAACCGAAGCCCGAAAACCGCGCCCGGTGTCAGCTTCGTCACCCTCGATGAACTGCTCGCGGAAAGCCATGTCGTCTCGCTGCATCTCTTGCTCAATGACGAGACACGCGGGTTTCTCGATGCCGCGCGTCTCGCCAAGCTCCGCCCCGGCGCTATTCTCGTCAATACCGCGCGTGGCGCCTTGGTCGATGAGGCGGCATTGATCGAGGCCCTCGCAGCGGGGCGGATCGGCCATGCCGCGCTCGATGTATTCGAGACCGAACCGCTGCCGCCGGGTCACCCGCTGACGCGGCTCGCCACCGTCACGCTTTCCGCCCATAGCGGGTTTTTGACGCCGGAGGCGAATGAGACCTTGCTCACCCGCGCTCTTGAAATCGCCCGCGGTCTCTGCAAGGGATAAGATATGCGGGCGTGGCGGAACAGGTAGACGCAACGGACTTGATTGTTTTGAGTGCGCGCGGAGAAATCCGCGACGTAGAACTGCTCAAAGTCGGGGAATCCTTTCATCTGGCAACCCCGAGCCAAGCCATGGGCGCGCCCATGGAAGGTGTAGAGACTAGACGGGCAGCACCTAAGGCGCGAGGGCGTGATGCCGCCATGGCGCTAGGGTGAAGGGATAGTCCAGACCACGAACGGCCTTGGCGGGCCGGCGGTGAAAACCGTGGTGGTAAGAAAATCCGTTGGGGGTATCCCCGTGCCGGTTCGATCCCGGCCGCCCGCACCAGCCCAGGCGCCTTGTCTCAAACGATTTTCGCCTCGAACGGCGGCAGCAGGTCCGGCGCCTCGAACTCGACCACCCAGAGATCGGGATCGCGGGAGAGTTGGCGCGCGAGATAGGCATCGGCGGCCTGCTCGGAGACGGCCGCCTCGCCGGTTGCACGCAGCCACGCGCTCTCGCCGCTCGCCGTGCGCATCTGCGAGAGCACCGAAAGCCCGGCGCGCCCGCGCAAAACCAGCAAAACGCCGCCGGCATCATTATCGCCGCGGCGTATCAGCACCCCTGGCCGCCCCTCGGCAAAGCCGCGGCGAAGCGCCATCTGCACCCAGAATTCGGTCTTGACCCGTGGCTCGCTCATGTTCGTCTTGGGGAAGCCCTCTGCGCCTCGGCGTCTCGTCTGGCAAGCCCGCGCGCCCGCCCGCAAAGAGAGCGGCTGACAGCGGCGTGAAAACTGCTTATGTCCCGCTCCATGACCGAAACACCGCTCGCACTGATCCGCAATTTCGCCATCATCGCCCATATCGATCATGGCAAATCAACCCTCGCCGATCGCCTGATCGAGGCGACGGGCGCGCTCTCCAACCGCGAAATGACGGCCCAAGTGCTCGACACCATGGAGATCGAGCGCGAACGCGGCATCACGATTAAGGCCCAGACCGTCCGCCTCAGCTATCGCGCGCATGACGGCAAGACCTACGTCCTCAATCTCATGGACACGCCCGGCCATGTCGATTTCG
>JAJYXY010000199.1 GCA_021801465.1 Pseudomonadota bacterium | reverse complement strand
GAGTGCCACCTGCTGGCAGACTTTGGCGCGGCGCGGGCGGCGGGTGATGTGCGAGACCTCGCGCATGGTCGTCCATCGCCGCGGCGAGGCGGCGCCGCGCCTCGTCGCCTGCACCTTGCAGCCCTATGCGCCAGATTTCGATCTCGGCGCTGATCTCGCCGCGGCCATGCGCCCGGTAACCCTCAATCACCCGCATTGCGCGCGGTTTTGCGTCTTCGGCGCCGCGTCCTGCTCGGCGCCGGCGGGGTAGGGGGCGCGAAGGCGGGGCCGATATCATCGAACGCGCCCTATCTCTCGGCCATGTACTCAGGGCGATGCGCTCACGGTAATGTGATCTCGGGCGCGCATCCAAGGTGCCGTGCCGCACGTATTCGATTCAAAAGTGGGTGGATGGGCCTCATGGGTGAAAAGCGGTTGCAAGACTTCGTCGCCCTCGCCGGCAAGGGCGCATGGTCGGCGCGGGTGGCGGCGTTGGAGGCGTTGGTCGCCGGCGGAACGCGGCGCGGCAAGGCGGCGCTCAGGCGCCACGCGATCGAGCTTGGCATTGCCCGCATGCTGCGCGAGCCTGGGCGGGCGCTAAACCCGGCGGAGCGCGAAATATGCCGCCTCACCGGGCTCTTTGTCGCCGCCGACAGGGCAATGTCGCGCCCGGCGCGGGCGCGGCTGCGCGCGCGGCTCGCCGAGGCGCTCACCGATGGTCACACCCTGGCCGCGCTGTTTCACCAGCTACGCGTCGCCGAGCGCTATCGCGAACACGGGTTTGCGGTCGAATTCAGCGGCTTCGAGGAGGAGGCGGCGTTCGACCTCGCGATCGCGTGGGGGGATAAACGCGCCGAGATCGTCTGTGACGTGGTTTCGGCCGATGATGGCCGTGACGTCCAGCGCGAGGCGTGGCAGTTGCTCGCCGATCGGATCGATCCCGATCTACAAACCTGGCTTGCCGCTCACCCTGGCCGCTACCTCCTCAAAATGACGCTGCCACAGGGATTGCGTGCCGAAAACGGCCAAGAGACCGAGACACTCGCCGAACTCCACACCCGCATCCGCGCGATGTTACAAAGCCAGAGCCGGGCCGCGCATGACGCGGCGGCGGTGCTACGACTCGACCCGCTGATGCTCGCCGGGGCGCAGGCCAGCGAGCACGGGCTGCTTGCGCAGCTCAGGCGGGAGTTTGGCCCCGAGGCGCATCTCTCGGTGACGGTTGCGGGCGGTGGCGTGCTGGTGGTCGCGGCGCGCGCGGCGCGGGAAGACGATGTCGCGGCGGCGGTGCGCCGGCGCTTTTCGGAACTAACCCGATCGCGCTTGAGCGGCGGGGGGCCGGGGATTTTGGCGGTATTCCTCGAAGACACCGACATCGCGGAATGGCGCGCGTTGCGTGATCAGCTCAGCCTGGAGCGCGAGGCGCGCGGCTTCCTGATCAGCCCGGAAGCGCGCAATGTCGGCGCGGTGAGCTGTGCGACGCGCGCCGAACTCTTTGGCCTCGCCCCGCCCCATGCCGCCGAGGGCGGAGAGCTGCGCTTTACCAACCCAGCCTATGCCAAGGCGCTTTCCTATTAGTGCCGGTTCTTATTGATGCGGGGCAGCCCTCTTCGCATGACCGGGCATTCTTTTGGTCGGGCGGCATTATCGCGAGGCAGTTTCTTCGTGACGTAATTTGCCTTTTTCTGCGAGCCCGCAGCGTGCGCGCTAGAGGGTGGCGCGCGATTTCGTGATGAGTTCGCGCAGCCGCGCGGCGGCGGCCGAGCCTTTGAGAACATCGCGCCAATTGGCCTCGGCGACGCGCTGATGCGCCCCGACGGCGTCATCGGCGCTGGTCACCATGGCGACGCCGGGCTGCCCATTTGGCGCGGTGTCGGGAGGGAAGGGATTGACGGCGAGGCTCGCGCGGTCGCGGGTGCGGAAGATCTCGAACGTGCTGGAAGGCTCGCCCGATTGCAAAAGGCCGAATTGCAGCCCCATCGGTTCGGTTTCCATGAGTGTTGCCATGTTCTCGACCTCGGTGACGGCGACATCGCGGCACAGGCGGCGCATCCGTTCAGAGAGCGGCAGCGCGCTCGCAACCCCGGCCTCGAGTAGGCGCGTGACCGAGGAGATGGAGACCATGGCGATGATGCCCGGGCGTCGCGTCTGATAGGTCTTTTTGCGGCCGGCGAGGATGCCGAGCAGTTGATCGGCGGCGGCGCGCAGCGCGGTCCGCTCGGCGCCGGCGGCCTCGGCGATCTCGGTGAAGGCATCCGACAGCGCCGAATCGTAAGCCGGAGACGTCGTGAGATAGCAGATCGGCTGATGTACGAGCAGAATCTGATCGGCGGTCTCTTCGATCTGGCGGACCCGCTCGAAATAGCCGGCAGGACGATTATAGTATTCGACTCCAATCCCCAGCAGCGATAAGGGCGAAATTTTGAGCAATTCTGCCAAACGCTGGATGGTGTCGAGCTTGATGACCTCACCCTTCTCGTAGCGATAGAGCGCGGCCCGGGAGACGCCGAGACGAGCGGCGATTTCCTCAGCGCGAAGGCCGGTTTCCATCCGATAGGCACGGAGTTGCTGACCGATCTCTGTGAAACGCATGTGAGCCCTCCAATACCACAAAGCCCGACTCAGGCGCCGGAGGCGGCGAATCGAGCAATGTTTAATAAGCAATTATGGCATGTCTCGGAATCAGAGTCATGAGCCTAATTTAAGCGCAGCGGAAATTTTTCATCGCTTCGTGCCACCATCCGCGTCCTAGGTGAACAAAAAGCAATAAAATCCCGTGCCACGTGTCTTCACCCCCGGGAATGCACTTTATGCGCAGCCAGCCCTTCGAGCGCTTCGAGCATCGCCGAATGGTCGCGATCGGCGCCGCCATGCGCGACGACCGAGGAGAAGAGTTGCTGCGCACTCGCGGTATTGGGCAGCGAGACGCCGAGCTGGCGCGCCGCCGAAAGCGCGAGATTGAGATCTTTCTGGTGTAGACGGATGCGGAAACCGGGGTTGAAGCTGTGGTCGAGCATGCGTTGGCCATGCACTTCGAGCACCCGCGAGGCCGCGAAGCCGCCGAGAAGGGCGGCGCGGACGCGGGCGGGGTCGGCGCCGGCGCGCGAGGCGAAAAGCAAAGCCTCGGCCACCGCCTCGATATTGAGTGCGACCACGATCTGGTTGGCGACCTTGCAAATCTGGCCAGCGCCATTCTCCGCGCCGATATGGGTGATGCTCTTGCCCATGGCGGCAAACAGCGGTTCTGCGCGCTGGAACGCCGCCTCGGGCCCGCCGACCATGATGGTAAGCGTCGCCTGCTTGGCGCCGACCTCGCCGCCCGAGACCGGCGCGTCGAGATACTGGCAGCCAAGACCCGCGATACGCTCGGCGAAGCGCTTGGTGGCGATCGGGTCGATCGAGGACATGTCGATCACCAATTTCCCCGCCGAGAGCCCCGCGGCGACGCCGCTATCGCCAAACAGCACCTGCTCGACATCCGGGGTGTCGGGCAGCATCAGGATCACCACCTCGGCGGCGCGCGCGACCGCCGTCGCATCGGCGAGCACGGTTGCCGCCGCGCGGATTTCCGCCGTCAGGCTCGCGCGTTCGGGAACCAGGATCTCGTGGCCGGCGCTCTTGAGATTGAGCGCCATCGGGCGCCCCATGATGCCAAGGCCGATGAAACCGATCCGCATGGTCTTTTCCTTCCTTTGCCGCTCTGTGATCAGACGCCGAATCGCTGGCGCCAGGCGAGCCCGTCATTGGTCTCGCCGGCCGGGCGGTATTCGCAGCCGACCCAGCCCTTATAGCCGAGCGCGTCGATGCGCGAAAAAACATACTCCCAGCCGATTTCGCCACTTCCCGGCTCATGGCGGTCAGGAACGTCGGCGATCTGCATATGCGCAATCAGCGGCATGAGACGCGCCATCCGCCGTGTCACGTCGCCCTCCGTGATCTGGCAGTGATAAATATCGAATTGTAGGCCGAGCCGGTCGCGTCCGATCGCCTCGATGAGATCGGCGGCCTGGTCGGTGGTATTGAGGAAATAGCCCGGCATGTCACGATGGTTGATCGGCTCGATCAGCAATCTGACCCCGGCCGCCTGCGCCTGTCCCGCCGCCCAGGCGAGGTTGGTCGCATAGACCGCAGCCAGCGTCACCGGCGAAAGCCCGGCGGGCGCGAGCCCGGCCATGCAATGAACCTGCTGGCAGCCAAGCGCTTGCGCGTAATCGAGCGCGCGGCGGATGCCGGCGCGGAATTCTGCTTCGCGGCCAGGGAGACAGGCGATGCCGCGCTCCCCTGCCGACCAGTCCCCGGGCGGGGCGTTGAACAGCACCTGGGTCAGGCCCGCCGCGTCGAGGGCGGCGCGCAGCGTCGCCGGATCGTGGTCATAGGGAAACAGATATTCGACGGCGGTGAAGCCGGCGGCGGCGGCGGCGGCGAAACGTTCGAGGAACGGCACCTCGTTGAACATCATCGAGAGATTGGCGCAGAAACGCGGCATGTTTTCCTCCCCAAGGCTGCAACCAAGCCCCGCCGACAACCGAATGTTCCACCGACAGCCGCGTGTCCGGCGCCTTGCGGGCGTGCGAATTTCCGCGCCCCGACACTAGCCGCCTCGCGCCGCGCTGGCCAGAGCCACCCCGTGATGCGCGCGGTCTCTGCGGCGGCAAAAGGGGGTTTGCACCCGCCCGGCACTCCGCTATAGGAGCGGGGCCGTTCCCGGATAGCTCAGTCGGTAGAGCAAGCGGCTGTTAACCGCTGGGTCGTAGGTTCGAGTCCTACTCCGGGAGCCAACTCACTTTTGCCCTCAATCGCGGCCCATCCTGAGCGCGAACCTGCCTTGAACGCGCGCCCATCCTAAAAGTGGGGCTGCTTTTCCTCGCGATATCAGCCGCGGAGCCGCGCGCCAGTCGCCGCGGTGACGGCGGCGACGATGCGCGCTGAGACCGCCTCGATCTCGGCATCGGTCAGCGCCCGTTCGCGCGGCTGCAACACGACTTCGATCGCGAGCGATTTTTCGCCCGCCGCCAGCCTGTCGCCGGCGTAGAGATCGAAGAGCGACACAGCCGCGATCAACCCCCGCTCCGCCCCGCGGGCCGCGCGCAGAACCGCGTCGGCTGGCACCTCATCGGCGACGACGAAGGCGAAATCGCGGCGCAGCGGCTGCAGCGGCGAAAGATCGGGGGCGGCGCGACGGCGGCGCTTGGCGGCGGGGATGGCGTCGAGAAAAATCTCGAAAGCAACGACGCCACCGGCGATGTCGAGCGCGGCGGTGATGTGCGGGTGGACCTCGCCGAAGGCGGCGAGCACCGTGCGCGGGCCGAGGCGAAGCGTCGCCGCGCGGCCGGGGTGGTAATGCGCCGGCGCCTCGGCGACGGTCGAGAGAGAGTCCGGCGCGACACCGAGCGCCGCCAGCACCGCGAGCGCGTCGGCCTTGGCATCGAAGGCATCGAAGGCGCGCGCCTGCACCGCCCAATGGCGGGGCAGGGTGCCGGCGCGAAGCCCGGCGGCGATCTCGCGCGCGCCATCGGCGGCGAAGCCGGGGCCGATTTCGAAGAGCGCGACCTCGGCGGCGCCGCGGGCGAGATTGCGCGCGACCGCATGGACCAAGGGGGCGAGTGGGGTCGGGCGCATCTGGTCGAGATCGGCGGCAATCGGGTTGAGAAGGCGCAACCGCTCTGGCGTCTCGCCGAACCGCCTCGCCTCGCGCCCCGCCATGAAGGCAAAGCTCACGCATTCTGCGAGACCGCGCGCGGCGAGCACGCGGCGGGCGAGTGCTGCGCGCGCACCAGCGGCGCTGAGGCTCGCCCGCGGGAGCGGGGCGAGCCGCGGCAGCGAGACCGCCGGCACCGCGTCCAGCCCGCCGAGCCGCAACACCTCCTCGATCAGATCGGCCTCGGGGACGATCGCGGCAACACTCTCGCTGAGAACAGCGGCGCGATCGGCGTTGATGCCGGGCGCGAGATCGAGGGGGCCGGGTGCGGCGATGTCGTTGCGCCAGGCGGGGACGGCGAACACCGCGCGCTCCGTGTCACGCGCCACAAGCGCGAAGCCGAGCCCTTCGAGCCGCGCGATCGCGGTCTCGGGCGCGATCTCGACCCCGCCGAGCTCACGCAGCCGGGCAAACCGCAGCGCCGCTTGCCGCTGCCAGCGCGGCTCGGCGCCGGCGGAGACGACCTCGCTCGCCTCGCCGCCGCAAAGCTCGAGGATCATCCGGCTCGCCGCCGCGACCGCATCAGGCAGCAAAGCCGGGTCGATGCCACGTTCGAAGCGGCTGCGCGCATCGGAAAGAATTTGATGCCGCCGCCCGCTCTGGCCGATCCGCACCGGATCGAAGAGGGCACATTCGAGGAAAACCTCGGTGGTCGCCTCATCACAGCCGCTCTCGACCCCGCCCATGATCCCGGCGAGCGAGCGCACAGCCGTGGCGTCGGCGATCACGCAATCCTCATGCGCGAGGCGATATTCGCGGTTATTGAGCGCACGCAGCGTCTCGCCGGCGCCGCGGCGCATCACCATCTCATGGCCGCTGATTTTCTTGATATCGAAGACATGCAGCGGCCGGCCGAGATCGAAGGTGAAGAAATTGGTGATGTCGACAAGGACGTTGATCGGGCGGAGACCAATTGCGCGCAGGCGCGCGGCCAGCCAATCCGGGCTCGGGCCATTACGCACGCCGCGAAAGCTCCGCCCGAGGACGTAGGGGCAGGCCTCCGGCCAGTCGATCCGCCAGGCGAGCGGGCTTTTGAAAGCGGCCGCAACCTGCGGCGCCGACCAGGGCTTGAGCCGCCCCAATCCGGCAGCGGCGAGGTCGCG
>JAJYXY010000141.1 GCA_021801465.1 Pseudomonadota bacterium | reverse complement strand
GCGCACGGCATCACCACGATCGGCGCTTTGGAAGCGGTCTCGCCGGCCACACTCGGCGACTGGCTCGGCGCCGACACATTGATCCGCGGCGATGTCACCGCCTATGAGGGGATTTACGCCTTCCTCTTCGCCGGCTGGCACGTCGGGCTGCGGATGGATATGCTGCGTGCGACCGACAACGACAACGCGCTCATGGATATCTCCGGCGGACGCTACGCGGTCGCGGTGCAGCTCGCCTTGGTGCCGATCGATCTCTATATCGATTCGGGGCTCAGCGCGCTCAAGCTGCGCGATGTTCGCCTCCGCCGCGCCGAGGAAGAAGTCGCACGCGAATTCGTCCTCCGCATTCCGCAATGCCCCGCCACTCCGCCCTCGGCGGCCGATCCGCCGCGGCAATGAGCGCCTGGCGTTCATTCTCTAGTAAGGCGCCGCTGGCATGATCGCGCCATGCGCCGCGATTTCCTTCACTCACTTCGCCAGTTAAACGACACGCTCCGCGAGACCCCGGTAGCCGTGGTCACCGGCAAGGTGCGTGGTGTCTCCGGGCTTGCGATCGATATCTCCGGCCTTTCCTACCATGCCGCGATTGGCCAACGCGTTCACATCCACGGCGCCGGCGACCGCACGATCGCCGCCGAAATTCTCGGGTTTTCGGAAAACAGCCAAAAAGCGATGCCGCTCGGCCATACCGAGCGCATCCGCGCCGGGATGGAGGCGCGGATAGAGGCTAGCGCGCGGGCCCTCGCCGCCGGCGACCCCGAGCCCTTTGCCGATCGTGGCGGGCTTTTCGTCTCCGATGGTTGGCTTGGGCGGGTAATCGATCCGTTTGGCGCCCCGCTCGACGGCAAGGGCTATTTGCCCGCCGGCCCGCGCCGGCGCCTGCTGCGCGCGCCGCCGCCACCGGCGACCGCGCGGGCGCGGCTTGGCGGGCGGCTCGATCTTGGCGTGCGCGCGCTCAACACCTTCACCACCGCCTCGCTCGGCCAGCGCCTCGGCCTTTTTGCCGCAAGCGGCGTCGGTAAATCGACGCTGCTGTCGATGATCGCCCGCCACACCGAGTGCGATGTCACCGTGCTCGCCCTCATCGGTGAGCGCGGGCGTGAAGTGCGTGAGTTCATTGAGGAACATCTCGGCGCCGAGAAAATGGCGCGGAGCGTCGTCGTCGTCGCGACCTCCGACGCCCCACCCCTCGCGCGCCGCGAGTCCGCCCATGCGGCGATGGCGATCGCTGAACATTTCCGCGACGAGGGCCGATCGGTGTTGCTGGTGATGGACAGCGTCACTCGCTATTGCCAATCCTTGCGCGAAATCGCCCTCTCCTCGGGCGAATTTCCGGCCGCGCGCGGCTATCCCGCGAGCGTGTTCACGGAACTTCCCCGCCTCCTCGAACGTGCCGGGCCAGGCGCCGAGACTGATGCGGGCGAAGCCGGCTTCATCACCGGGATTTTCACCGTCCTCGTCGATGGCGACGACCATGACGAGCCGATCGCCGACGCCGTGCGCGGCATTCTCGACGGCCATATCGTGCTCGACCGCCGGATCGCCGAGAGCGGGCGCTATCCGCCGGTTGATGTCGCGCGTTCGCTCTCGCGAACTATGGCGCAGGTCACGCCGCCTTCGGAGATGGCGCTCGCTCAGCGCGCACGCGCCATTCTCGCCCGCCATGCCGAGTTGACCCGGCTCCTCGAGATGGGCGTCTATGAGCCTGGCCGTAACAGCGAACTCGACCGCATCCTCGAGCAGGGGCGCGCGATCGAAGGATTTCTCGCCCAGGGGCGGGAAGAAGCGGTCTCGATCGAGGACGGGTTCCAAGCCCTCGCCGCCATCGTCGGTACCTGAGCGATCGGGAAGGCATTGTCACGTTAACTGGGTCTTGGCGGGCGGGGGTGGCCTGGGCCAGGATGGGGGGACGAAGACGCTACCCACCCCCCACTATCGTCGCCGCTTTCCGGCCGAGAACGCGCATCGACCAACCCGACACCGGGCGCGGCAGATGCCGCGGTTCAAGTCGGCATGCCAGGCCCAACGCTTCCTGTCAGCCCATGCTTTCATCCACCGGCATTTTCGTCCGCGACGGCATCGGATGACGGCGACGACCTATCGCTCCGCACGCGCGATAGCCTTCAGGGTCTGGCAAGAGGAGACGTGCGCCCAAAGCGCCTCGGCATGATGCAGCCCTGCTGCTTGCTTCCTACTTTCAGCCAAGACTCGACCAAGACCGGTTACGTTGACAATGTCCGTGCAAACACAAAATTGTCCGCGGCGGGATTCGAACCCACGACCCCAGGATTCGCACCACTTCGGCTTGCGCCGCCGCGAGGCAAGCCCCCGCGTTCGTGGTCCGGACTGTCCCTTCACCATAGGCCGCGAGAGCCGTTAGGTGCCGCCCGTCCAGTCTCTACACCTTCCCCGCCGAGAGCGAGGCTTGGCTCGGGATAGGCTCGGCGCGAGAGCGCTGGGCGTTCCCCGACTTTGAGCGGATCCGCCACGCGGTTTCCCGGCGCGACGCCCAGTTTCACAACAAGGAATCCTGTGCTCTATCCTGCTGAGCTACGCGGACATAAGCACGTTTTTATAGCCGCATGCGGCGGCAGGATCAAACCCGCCTGTTCGATGGCGACCTTCACGCCAAGCGGGCTCCGTCCCTGATGAGTGACGCCTACAAGCTCATGAGGCTGGCGTTGCCGCCGGCGGCGGCGGTGTTGGTGCTGATGGAGTGCTCGATCGCCAGCATGTCGAGCGGGTAGAGCCCGCCCCGCGCGACGATGATCGGGCGGATTGCTCCGTCCGCTCCCGCGACCGCCCGCGTGAGACACCGCCGCGCGTCCGGCGAGCCCTCGAATAGCACCGCGTCGCATCCAGCGATCGCGTCTCCGCCCGCCATATCGAGTCGCGCCGCAACCAGCGCCGGCAAGCCCTCGGGCAGAAGGTCCGGGCGCTTGAACCGCGCCCGATTGCCGGTGGCGAGACACGCCGCGAGCTGCAGCAAGGCACTCTCGGCGTTGTCGGCATCACAAAGCACGGTGCCGCGCGGATGCAGGCTGTAGCGGTTTTGTTCGCCAACCGGACCAGGGAGGTCGATGTCCAAACCGACCCGCGCCGGGCGCGCCTGGCTTTGGCAAAGTGTCGCTGCGTCCTCCATCCCCTTCGCGCGCAGCCAGTCGACGAGAGCAGTCACGGCGGGGTCGGCCGGGGTCGCGGGCAGCCCGGTTTCCAGCGGGCAAGAGCCGAGGAGGCGACGCAGATAAAGCGGCCCGCCGGCCTTGGGCCCGGTGCCCGAGAGGCCGTGGCCGCCAAACGGCTGCACGCCCACCACCGCGCCGATCAGATTGCGGTTGACGTAGATATTGCCCGCGCTCGCCTGCCCGATGAGCCGCGCCACCGCCTCGTCAATGCGCGAATGGACGCCGAAAGTGAGGGCGTAGCCGGTGGCCGCGATGTCATGCATCAAGGCGTCGGTGGCGTCGCGCCGGAATCGCAATACATGGAGCACGGGGCCGAAAACTTCGCGTGTGAGCTGGCTCATGCCCGTGATCTCGATGATCGTCGGCGCGACGAAGGTGCCGTGGGCGCAAGCATCGGGCAGCGGCAGGGAATGCACGGGCTGGCCGGCGGCGCGCATTCTCTCCACATGCCGCAAAATGCCGTCCCTGGCCTCGGCGGAGATCACCGGGCCGATATCGGTGCAGAGGCGGCCGGGATCACCAACCGATAGTGCCGCGAGCGCCCCCTTGAGCATGGTGAGGATACGGTCCGCGATGTCCTCCTGCAGGCAAAGAACGCGGAGCGCCGAGCAACGCTGCCCGGCGCTATCGAAGGCCGAGGCGATCACGTCGGTCACCACCTGCTCGGCCAAGGCGGAGCTGTCCACCACCATGCAGTTCTGCCCACCCGTCTCCGCGATCAGCGGGATGGGCTCGCCGTGGCGGCCGAGGCGCCCGGCGAGCTCGCGCTGAATGAGCCGCGCCACTTCGGTCGAGCCGGTGAACATTACGCCCTGCGTGCGCGGGTCCGCAACCAGCCGCGCGCCGACCGCACCATCGCCCGGGAGGAATTGGAGCGCGCTGCGTGGCACCCCGGCCGCATGCAGCAGCCCTACGGCAAGAGAGGCGATCAGCGGCACCTCCTCCGCCGGTTTGGCCAGAACCGGGTTACCCGCCGCCAGCGCTGCCGCCACCTGACCGGTGAAGATGGCCAGCGGGAAGTTCCAGGGCGAGATGCAGGCAACCGGGCCGAGCGGGCGGTGCGTCGCGTCAAGCCTCCGCGCCTGGGCGGCATAGTAGCGCAGAAAATCCACCGCCTCGCGCACCTCACCGATGGCGTTGGGCAGGGATTTTCCGGCCTCCCGGATGATGGGCGCCATCAGCGCGCCCATGCGGGCCTCGATGAGATCCGCCGCGCGCTCGAGTATCGCGGCGCGCGCGTCGGGCGACGTCGCGGCCCAGGCCGCTCGGCCATCCTCGGCCTGAGCCAAGGCGGCGGCGACGACTGTCTCCGTGGCCTCCGCCACCTCCCCCACCACGTCGCTCTGGTCGGCGGGATTGCGTATTTCCCGCCCCGCGCCGGCCACCGGCCCGTCACCGAGCAGCGGCACGGCGCGAAGCGGTGCGGCGCCGTCGCGCAGGGCAGCGGCGAGCGCGGCAAGCCGGTCCTCATTCGACAGGTCCAGCCCGGAGGAATTTCGGCGCTCGGGGGCAAACAAGTCGCGTGGCTGAGTAATGCCATCATGCGGGCGGCCGATCGGTGAGAGGGCACGCGCCTCCTCGACCGGGTCGCGCGCGAGGTCATCCACCGACACGGCGGGGTCGTTGACGCGGTTCACGAAGGAGGAGTTGGCCCCGTTCTCCAGAAGGCGGCGCACGAGATAGGCGAGCAGGGTCTCATGCGTGCCCACCGGCGCGTAAATGCGGCAGGGCCGGTTGAGCCGTTTTTCGCCAACCACTTCCTCATAAAGAGGCTCGCCCATGCCATGCAGGCACTGGAACTCGTACTGGCCGGGCCGCCATATCGCCGGATCGGCCATGATGTAGATGGCGGCCAGCGTTCGGGCATTGTGCGTTGCGAATTGCGGGAACACAGCGTCGCTTGCCGCGAGCAGCTTCCGCGCGCAGGCGAGGTAGGATACATCGGTGTGGATCTTGCGCGTAAATAACGGGAAATCCTCGAGGCCATCGACCTGAGCCCGCTTGATTTCGCTGTCCCAATAGGCGCCTTTGACCAAACGCACCATCATTCGCCGCTGCGTTCGGCGGGCAAGGTCGACCACGAAATCGACCACGAAAGGCGCGCGGCGCTGGTAGGCCTGGATGACGAAACCCACGCCGTCCCAGCCCGAGAGGCGCTCGTCCCAACAGAGGGCTTCCAAGATATCGAGCGAGAGTTCCAGCCGGTCGGCTTCCTCGGCGTCGATGTTCAGGCCGATGTCATAGCGCCGGGCGAGGGCGGCGAGATCCGCGACGCGTGGCAGCAGCTCTGCCATCACCCGCTCTCGCTGGCTGCGAACGTAACGCGGATGCAGGGCCGAGAGCTTGATCGAGATGCCCGGCCCGTCATAAAGCCCCCGGCCGGCGGAAGCCTGGCCGATCGCGTGGATGGCGTTTTCGTAGTCGCGCAGGTAACGCGCCGCATCCCCGGCCGTGATCGCGGCCTCGCCCAGCATGTCGTAAGAATAGCGAAACCCCTTGGCCTCCATCGCTCGGCTCCTGGCCAGGGCCTGCTCGATGGTCTGGCCGGTGACGAACTGCTCACCCATCATACGCATAGCGAGGTCCACCCCGCGCCGGATCACTGGCTCCCCCGCCCGCGCGATCAGCCTCGTCAGTGCAGCGCCGAGACCGACCTCGCTATTGGTCGCGGACAGCCGACCGGTCACGACGAGGCCCCAGGTCGCGGCATTAACGAAGAGCGAGGGCGATTGGCCGACATGCGCGCGCCAATCCCCGCCGCCGATCTTATCGCGGATCAGAGCATCCCGTGTTGCCGTGTCCGGGATGCGGAGCAGTGCCTCGGCCAAACACATGAGGGCGACGCCTTCTTGCGAGGACAAGGAAAACTCCTGCACCAACGCCTCCACCCCGCCGCCGCGGCGATGGGCGCGGAGTGCCACGACGAGGCGCCGGGCAAGGGCGCTCGCGTCGGCATCCCGCTCAGGCGGCAGTGACGCCGCCGCAATGAGCGGTGGAACACATGCCTCCTCGGCCCGGCGATAGGCCGCGGTGATCGCGGCCCTAAGCGTGGTCTGCGGCCGGGCATCGACATCGAAGCGGGCGAATGGATCGGGTTTGGTGCGATCAGGATGCATGGCTGACTAATGCCCCGGTGCGTTCGGTGACCTCTGCCCCCTCGACAAGACATGGGGACTGGCAGCGTTATGCCGTTGAGCGAAGCTTCATACGGCTTTTCGGTCCCCCGCCGCACTGCACCTCTCTCCGGTCTCGTCTTCGTCGTCATCCCCCGCTCCGCCCATCATGACAGAACGAAGCTTTTCCAACTACGTCCTCGGCCCCGTCTCCAGGGTCCACCGCAAGGGCGTGTCCTCCGCTGAGCGCGCGCCCACGCGCGGCTGGCGGGTGGTGGTGAATTGCGCCGGGCGAAGGCGCATGATCGGCTGCTCCACAAAGCGCGAGAGAAGCTCGGCGACCAGAAAAGGCAAAATCACTGCCGCGATCATGGCAGGCACGGTCATGGCGCGATGATGCCACCAATAGGCCTGTACCACATCGATCAGGAGGGTGAGATGCACGAGATAAAGCGCATAGGATTGCCGGCTGATCGTGCGCGCGAGCCATGCGAGCACCGGCGGCAAACGGGTGAGCGCAATCGCCGCGGGGAGGCAGAGG
>JAJYXY010000140.1 GCA_021801465.1 Pseudomonadota bacterium | reverse complement strand
GCCGCCGGTCGACAGAGATTGAATTGTTATTATCGACCGATCGGTCAATTTATAGCCGGACGGCGTGACCAGGTGAAGCAAAAAAATTTCGCCCGGTAGCGCGGCCATTCAATCGTTATTCGTTCTTCTTTGGAAAAAAGAACCAAAAAACTTTTATCTGTTGGGCAGTGCCGACGGCACTGCCCTTCCGAGAAAAACCGACACGTCAAGGAAACAGGAAAAAGTCTTTTTGCTTCTTTTTCTTCAGAAAAAGAAGAATTTTTCCCCGCTTCAAGCCGTGCCTTCTTCACCCGCCCCCGAGCGCTGCCTCGGCGGTACGGACGGCTTGGAGGGGCAGGGCTGCGCGGCCGACGACTTGGCCGCCGATATAGGCGAGCCAGTCGGCACCCGCAGGGGGCGGGGGGCGGAGTTGCACCACGCGGGCCTCGGTATCGAGGGCGACGGCCTGATAGAGCCGCCAGCCGGCGTGAAGCGGCCCCTGCAAACGAACGACGCGGGCGATGGTCTCGCCCGCGTCGTCGCATCCGATCCATTCGAGGGTGCGGGCTTCCCCGCCCTCCTCGTCGCGCCGCCCCCGCATCCAGTGCAGACGGGGCGTTGGCACTAGATCCCCGCCATCAGGCGCTTTTGGCCATGATCTCGTCCGCGATGTTGCGTGGCACGGGATCGTAATGGTGGAACTGCATGGTGAAGGATGCGCGCCCCTTGGTCATGCTGCGAAGATCGGAAATATAGCCGAACATTTCCTTCAAGGGAACATGGGCGCGGACGATGACCGTCGAGCCCGAGCTTTCCTGGTTCTGGATCATGCCGCGGCGGCGGTTGATATCGCCGACCACGTCGCCGACATGGTCCTGTGGCGTCGTGATCTCGACATCCATGATCGGCTCTAGGATGATCGGGCTCGCCTTTTTCATCCCCTCGCGGAAACAGGCCTTGGCGGCGATTTCGAAGGCCAACGCACTCGAATCGACGTCATGATACTTGCCATCGACGAGGGTGTATTTGAAATCGACGGTCGGGAACCCGGCCAGCACCCCGGTTTCGGCTTGCACGCGGATGCCTTTTTCCACCGCCGGGATGTATTCGCGCGGCACCGCGCCGCCGACCACCTTGTTCTCGAAGACGATGCCGCCGTTGCGCTCCATCGGCTCAAAGATCACCTTGACCTCGGCGTATTGGCCAGAGCCGCCGGTCTGCTTCTTGTGGGTGTAGATTTCGGTGTGCGGGCGGGTGATGGTTTCGCGATAGGCGACCTGCGGCGCGCCGATATTGGCCTCGACGCCATATTCGCGCTTCAGCCGGTCGATGATGATCTCGAGATGCAGCTCACCCATGCCGGAAAGGATGGTCTGGCCGGTCTCCTGATCGGTGCGGAGACGTAGCGAGGGGTCTTCGCCTGCGAGCTTTTGCAGGCCGATGGTCATTTTCTCGACCGATTCCTTGGTCCGTGGTTCGACCGAGATGTCGATCACCGGCACCGGAAAGGCCATGCGCTCCAGCACCACCGGGTCGTTCGCGGCGGCGAGGGTATCGCCGGTCATGGTGTCCTTGAGGCCGACGAAGGCGGCGATGTCGCCGGCCGAAACCTCCTTGATCTCGGCGCGTTTGTCGGCGTGCATCTGGAACATCCGGCCGATGCGTTCCTTGTGCCCGCGCGTGGTGTTGAGCACGGTGTCGCCCGAGCGGAGGGTTCCGGCATAAACCCGCACGAAGGTCAGGGTGCCGTATTTATCGTTGATGATCTTGAAGGCGAGGCCGGCGAAGGGAGCGTTCGGGTCGGCCTTGATGCGGCGGCGCTCGGCATGCTCATCCTCACCCTCCTCGGCGGCAACCTTGATGCCGGGGACATCGACCGGCGAAGGGAGATAATCGAGCACGGCGTCAAGCAGCGGCTGCACCCCCTTGTTCTTGAACGCGGTGCCGCACAGCACCGGGCGGAAGACGCCGCTGATGGTGCCGGCCTTGATGCAGCGCTTCAGGGTTTCAACGCCAACATCGCCATGCTCGAAATATTCCTCCATCGCCGCGTCATCGACCGAGAGCGCGGTGTCGAGCAGGGTTTGGCGATGCTCCTTGGCTTTCTCAAGGAGATCGGCGGGGATCGGGGCGTCGTGATACTTGGCGCCGAGTTCGCCGCCCTCCCAGATGATCGCCTTCATCTCGACGAGATCGACGACGCCGACGAACTGGTCTTCGGTGCCGATCGGGAGTTGCAGCGGCAACGCGACGATGTCGAGCTTTTCCTTGAGCGTGTCGAAGGCGCGATAGAAATCGGCGCCGGTGCGGTCGAGCTTGTTGATGAAGATGATGCGCGGGACGTTGTAACGGTCGGCGAGCCGCCAATTGGTCTCCGATTGCGGCTGCACGCCGGCGACACCCTCGATGATGAACACCGCGCCATCGAGCACCCGCAGCGAGCGGTTGACCTCGATATTGAAATCGATATGGCCGGGGGTGTCGATGATGTTGATGCGGTGGTTTTTCCACTCACACGTCACCGCGGCGGAGGTGATGGTGATGCCGCGCTCGCGCTCCTGCTCCATGTAATCGGTCGTGGTGTTGCCGTCATGCACCTCGCCGATTTTGTGCGAAACCCCCGTGTAATAGAGGATGCGCTCGGTGGTGGTGGTCTTGCCCGCGTCGATATGCGCGGTGATCCCGATATTGCGGATCTTTTCAAGCGGCGTTTCAGACACGAGCGGCCTCCATACCACAACGGGCGCGGCGAGGCCCCTGCCCCGCGCGCCCGATCTCCTTCGGTTTATAGCCGATCGGAATCCGCTTGCCCAGCCTTTTCCGATCCGACCCGCGCGGATATGGCGGAGCGACGCGGGTTTGGCAAGCCGGGGCGATCAGAACCCCGCCTGCGCCAGCGCCGTCAGCACCGCTTCCGGCCGCTCCGCGCCGACCAGATGACCGCAGGCGGGGATCAGCACCCGGTGCAGCGCCGCAGCAGCGGTGAGGCCAGCGGCGAAGGCATCGGCATAGACCGGCGGGATCAGCCGGTCGCTCTCGCCCCAGATCAGGAGCGTGCGGGCGCGGATGCGGTAAAGCCGGTCGGCAAGGCCACGATCGGGGATGGGAAACAGCAATTTGCCGGCCATGCCGAGCTGGCGGGCGTTCCGCACCAGAAAGCCGATCAGGAATTGTGGGTCTTCGAGGTTGAGCCCACCGGTCAGCAGCCGCTCGCCGAGCGCGACATCGTGGAACAAGAGCGCCGGCAATTGATGGGGCAGCATCGCGAAGAGATCGGGAATCGGATGCTCGTCGCGCCACAAGCCAGCCGGGGCGATGAGCGCGAGCTCCTCGACCTCGCGCGGCGCGATCGCGGCCATTTCGGCGGCAATCATCCCGCCCATCGAATGCCCGACCAGAAGCGGTCGCGCGAGGCCGAGCGCATCGATGACATCGAACCCATGCAGCGTGACATCCAGCATCCCGCGCAGTTCTGGGGCGTCCTCGCTCGCGCCGAAGCCGGGGAGCAGCGGCGCATGCACGCGATAGCGCGCGGCGAGATGGCGGAGCAGCGGGTCATCGGCGGTGAGCCCGCCGGCGCCGTGGAGAAAAACCAGGTCGCGGCCGGCGCCGCCTTCGAGAACGGCGACGCGGCGCTCGCGGAGGGTGATCGCGCGCTCGGTAATCATGGCGAAACCTCCGCGCCGCACGCCGGGGCCGCCGCAAAGCCGCGGGCGAGCGGCGCCGGCATCACCGGATTTTCCAGAGGGTGGCACCAAAATCGGTCATCCCCGGCATAATCCGGCCACATCCCGCGCAAAGCCGGCATCACCCGCTCGGCGAACAACCGCGTTGAATACATGGTTTTTTCGTTCGGCATATTCCCGACATGGAGAAGGCAGAAAATATTGCCGACACGTAGCCCGCGGATCAGATCCTCCATGCGCTGGCGCACCGTCGCTGGGCTTCCGGCAATGACATGGCCGCCCTCGATCAGCTCCTTCCAGGTCATCGGCTGATAGCGGAACCGGGCGCCATATTGCGCGAGCGCCCCGGACTGGATGGTCTTGATCGTGCGATAGCCCGGGGCGTCGGCGAAACCGGGGAAAATATGCAGGCAGCGATTATAGAAATAGAGCACATGCTCGGCATAGAGCCGCTCGGCCTCGGCATCGGTTTCGGCGACGCAAATGGTCTGCGCAAAGCCGGCGCGATAGGGCGAGGAATCCGCAGCATTGCGTTGCGCCACCCGCTCCCAATACCCCTCCATCAGGGCGCGGGCGCGGAGATAGCCTGAAAAACTCAAGTAAGAATAAGAATAGGTGTTGTCGATGCAGAAATCATAGGTCTCGACCGAGCCGCCGCCAGGAATGTGGATCGGCGGATGGGGTTTTTGCAGCGGCCGCGGCCAGAGATTGACGTAGCGGAGCTTGGTGTAGCGCCCATTGAAGGCAAAGGGCTCGGGCTCACGCCAAGCGCGTATGATCAGCTCATGCGCCTCGGCGTATTTCTCGCGCGTGAGCGCCGGGATCTGGCCATAGCAGTAATTGGTGTCCATCGAGGTGCCGACGGGAAAGCCGGCGACGAGGCGCCCGCCGGAAATCACGTCGAGCATGGCGAATTCCTCGGCAACCCGCACCGGCGGATTATAAAGCGCGATGGAATTGCCGAGCACGACGATCGCGGCATCGCGGGTGCGCCGCGCCAGCGCCGCGGCGATCAGATTCGGCGAGGGCATCAGCCCATAGCCGTTCTGGTGATGCTCGTTGCAGCCGATGCCATCAAAGCCGAGGCTCGCCGCGTATTCGAGCTGATCGAGATAGGTGTTGTAGACCTCGTGGCCGCGCCTCGGCTCGAACAAGCGGCTATCGATATCGACCCAGACCGAGCGGTATCGTTCGCGGAAATCATCCGGCAGGTCCGGCCAGGGCATCAGATTGAACCAGGTAAAGCGCATAACGTTCCCCGCGTGCTGTGATCATGTCCCAGGGCGCGATAGCAAAGCCGCCGCGCCTGAGCTGGTCGATCTGCTTGTTGTTAGGCTGCCAGGATCAGCAGGCCGAAAGCAAGAGCGTAATGCTATGGGACGATGGTTTCCAAGCTCATAGCGCGCGCGGGCTGGACGGCGCGGCGCTCTCGCTAAGCGGCGGCGGGAACGAGGCGCTTGCCGCAGCGCCGCGAAAGGGCGATCGCGCTCCGGTCCACCACGCGTTCGAATGGAACCGCGACGAGGAAGGTCGCCGCGAGGCCGACCACGAGCGCAAGGCAGGCCGCTGCCCCCTGCCCAATCCATCCCACGGCCATCGTGAACGCAGCGCAACCAAGCTCCCGCATGATGGGAAAATGCAGCAGGTAAATCGCGAAGGACAATTTTCCGAGCCATTGCACGAGCCGACCACGGAGCAAGCCATGCAGCTCTGGCAGGAGCAGAACCGCAACAAAGATCAAGACCGCGGCGCATTCCTGGCTGAGCGAAAACCAGGCAAAAGGGTGAACGAGGGCGCGGGCGGCATCGGCCTCTTGTAGCCAGCGCAGCGCGGGCAGCCATCCGCCATACTCGACCCAAATCCCAACCGCGACCAGCGCAACGCCCAGCGCACGCCGCCCGCGGCACGCGATCAGGGTCGGGAACCAGGGGCTGCGGGCCATCAAGGACAGCACGCTGCCAAGAGCAAAGAGATTGAGCGCATTCACGCCGATGAACCACGCGCAAAGCATCAGCGCGACGCTGTGAAGCCAAGTATGCCGCGCGCGCAGCCAAACCAGCACGAGAACCAGGGCCGAGCCCCAGAGTTCGAGATGGAGACTCCAGGATGGCGGATCGACCGACGCCGACCAATGCGGCAGAAATCGGGCCACGGGCCCGAACAGCGTGGTTTCCGCGGACCCCGTGATCAAGGAGAGGCCCGACATATCGGCAAGTGCCTGCGCTGGGGTGATCGGCTGCAGTCCGGCGAGCCATGACGATCCCGACAACGCCGCCGCGGCTGGCGCCTGCCCCGGCCACGCCGCCGTGAGCAACACCGCGAAAGCGCTGGCAACGGCGGCCGGAAGACCGAGCCTAACGGCGCGACGCGCAAGACCTGAGATGAGTGCATGCGGCTGCCGCTCGAAACTCGGCGTCAGCACGAATCCTGACATCACAAGAAAAATGAACACCGCGAAATTGCCGTCCGCCAGAATCCCGAAACGCGCGAGCGAAGCGGGCAGGAACGCCAAGGTGTAATGCTGAAAGACGACTTGCATGGCCGCGAGCCCGCGCAGGCCATCGAGGTATTTTTCTCGGCTCCCCGCTATCTCCATGATCGCCGCCTCTTTTGCGCCGGGCGCACGACAAGCGGCCCACATTTTCGTTCGCCTGCGCTGCAAATAAAAAACCCGCCGCGTGTTGGCGCGGCGGGTTTGGAAGAGAGTGGAGAAATGACGTCAGCCGATATGGATATGGCTGGTCGAGATGCTGCTGACACCGGTAACGGTAATCTTGGTGTTGTCCGACAAGGTGATCACAGTATTTGTGGTGCCACCGGCGCCGCTGACCGTGGTTTGCGTCGGCTGGGAAGTGCCGTAATTGTAGAGATCGATCTGGTCGTTGTTGTTCCAGCCGTTGATCAAATCGTTGCCGGCGACCCCGCTGCTAACGAATTGGAAGAAATTGGTGCCCGAACCACCATCCATCGTCGTGTCACCGGCAACGTCGATGAAGTAATTGTAGTAGGAGCCGCCCATCAGCGTCGCCGCGTTGCCGGCGCCGGCAACGTTGAACAAAATATTGGCGCCGGTGCTGCCGCTGGCGTTCAGCGTGGTGTTGCCCGAAGTGGCAGCGAGAATGTTACCGATCCCGCCGCCGGTGAGGGAAATGTCACCGCCGGTGCCAGCAAAGGCAAGGACGGT
>JAJYXY010000074.1 GCA_021801465.1 Pseudomonadota bacterium | reverse complement strand
CGGGAGATGGGGCGGCAATTCCGCCTCGCCGGCGAAGATTTGCGAGACCAACGGGGTGGCGGCGCCGAGTTCGGCCTCCAGGCTGTCGCGGAGACCACCGGGGAAGTGAAGCTCAGCCTCGGCTGGGATTTCGGCGGCGTCACCCGTGAGAAGGCTTGGGTCGCAGCGCCAGCGCAGATAGACACCGCGAAAAAGATAGGCTTTCGAGCGGCAAAGCCGGTAAAGCCGGGCCGGGCTGAAGGCGAGAGCGCCGAAAATCTCTGGGTCGGGGCAAAATCGGATCAAAGTGCCGCGGCGGTTTTGCACGGGGCCAGCATTTTCGAGCGGCGTTTGCGGCTTGCCGCGGGCATAACGCTGCCGCCAGAGTGTGCGCTCGCGCGCCACCTCGACCTCGAACTCCGCCGACAGCGCGTTGACGACGGAACTTCCGACGCCATGCAGCCCGCCCGCCGTCGCATACGCCTTGCCGTTGAATTTCCCGCCGGAATGAAGCGTCGTGAGGATGACCTCGAGCGCGCTGAGGCGCGGAAATTTGGGGTGCGGATCGACCGGGATGCCGCGGCCATTGTCACGAATGGTAAGGACATTGCCGGCAGCCAGCGTCACATCGATGGCGCTGGCATGGCCGGCGACGGCCTCATCCATGGCATTGTCAAGGATTTCGGCAGCAAGATGGTGCAGCGCCGCGTCATCAGTGCCGCCGATATACATGCCGGGGCGACGCCGCACCGGCTCTAGCCCCTCCAAGACCTCGATGTCGCGGGCGGAATAATCGTCGCTGCCAGTGGCCCCGGCGGCGGGTTTGGGTGCGGCAGGCTTTCCCGGTTTGCGCGACTCCGGGATGGAGAAAAGATCGTTCATGCTGTGTTCCGATGTGCGTCGCCAAACTATCGGCTAACCCCGAGTCGAGGCAAGCGCCTCACGCTCAATGCTCGGCATGCGCCGCAGGCGGCAAAATACGGGTGGTGACGAAAAGCCGGATCGAGTCACGGGCGAGCAGCGGATGCGCCCCCATGCCCCAGGCGGCGCGGTGGAGTTCGGCGCTCACGGTAAACGCGTCTCCGCTCGGGTGAAGCGAAAAACTGAGCGCTCCGGTGCGCCCGTGCATCGAAAGCATGCCCTGCAGCATCGGCGGCGCCCCTTGTATGGCGTGGCATTCGCCGGCAAAAGCGAGCAACGGAAATCGCGTGGCATCGAGAAAACGCGGCCCGAGCGCGATTTTTTGCGCCTCGGCATTTGGCATCACCAGGCTTGCCGATTCCGCCTGAATATCGACGTGACAGCGCGTGTAATCGTCGGGATCGATGACCAGGGTTCCGGCAAACCGGGTGAAATGGCCATCGAGCGGGAGAAATCCGAAAAGATAAATACGAAAGCCGATATCGGTGTCGCGCGGCGTCACCGATATCGTCTGAGGCGCGGCAAGCGCCGCCAACGCGCCGGGGAAAACCGCGAGGAACAGCCCGAACGCGACGCTACGACCGACCTTCAACGGCATAGGCGAAAAAAATCAATCGAGCGCGCGATGCACGTCGTACATCATCATGCCTTGCTCCTCGCTCGGCATTTTCAGCCAATCCTCGTGCTGGAGGGTCGCCCGCGTGTCACGATAGCCGGATTTCCAGTGATCGCGCATCGAGGACGCGCTGAAATCATAGTCTTTGTTTTCGCATTCATGCGCCTTTTGTTGATAAATGAGATGCAAGATTGCGATTTCGGGCAAATTCGAAAGCTTTTTCTTCAGCTCTTTTTCTGATTGATCGAGATTTTCGTCGGGAATTTTTTTGAAAAGCTTACGCATCAGCATTTTTTCGCGGTGAAGCCGCATGAACATGTCGGTGACCATGCGCGTGCGGCTCGAGTATTGGATGTCTTTCTGACGCGCCAAGACATCGTACATATCGCGTGGGATTGGCCCGCGCGCGCCAAACAAATCGACTTGGAACACGAGCAGGTTGCTGCTGCCGGCGTGATCGAGCAAATGTTGCAGCGGGGTGTTCGAGACGACGCCACCATCCCAATAGAAATCCGTGCCGATGCGCACCATGGGGAGAGCCGGCGGCAGTGCCCCGCTCGCCATCGGGTGTTCGGGCCCGATTTCCTGATGGGCGCTGTCGAAGAAATAGAAATTGCCAGTCGCGACATTGACCGCGCCGGCGGCATAGCGCACGGCGCGGCTGTTCAGGAGATCGAAATCGACGAGCCGCTCGAGCGTCTCGCGAAGCGGCGCGGTGTCGTAAATACTGGTAGCCCCCCGGGCGCCGCGTGGCGCGAGCCAGGGATTGGGCACGCGCGGGGTAAAAAAACCGGGCTGGCCGAGCGTCATCGCGAGGCTGGAGGAGAGGCCGTGGAAGGCGCGGCGCGGCATATCGCCATCGAGCAGGCGGTGGTCGAGGAACGGAATAACCGGGCGCGCGGTAATGGTCTCCCAGAATTCCTCCAGGCGCTCCAGCCGCCGCTCGGGCGGGTTGCCCGCGATGATCGCGCCGTTGATGCTGCCGATCGAAACCCCTGTCACCCAGTCGGGTTCGAGCCCGGCTTCATGCAGCGCTTGATAAACCCCGGCTTGGTAGGCGCCGAGCGCGCCGCCGCCTTGCAGCACGAGGGCGATCTGGTCACAGCCCTCCGGGCGCCAGCGCGTTGGCGGCGAGGGAGGGGAAGAAATGGGGCCAGCATCCATGAGTGCGATTCCATTGTTGCCGTGAGGGGGCTAAGACGTCCGTCGACATCTCTCCCCGATGATATAGGGCGAGCAGGGCCGCTTGTGTCAGTCAAGTTCCCGCGAGCGACATCACGGCGAGGGCTGATGGCGCTGCCTATTTGGCTGGGGGTTGGTTGGGGCGCGCGCGATCGCTGGGCCGATGAGGAGCAAGGCCGGCCCGCCATCCGACCACGAAGCGGCGTCTCGCGCGAGTTCGGGAAGGGGCGCGAAAAGCCGGCGCTCGGCCGGCGTGCCGCCGCGCTCGATCAGCGCCGCCGGGGTTTCCGGCGCGAGGCCGGCGGCGGCGAAGCCGGCGGCGAGGCGCGGGAGCGCGGTGATCCCCATATAGATTGCGAGCGTGCCACCGAGGCGGACAAGGGCCGCGAAATCGAGATCGATTACCCCCTCCTTGCCATGGCCGGTGAGCAGCGTCACCGAGCGCGCGGCCTCGCGATGGGTGAGTGGGATGCCGGCGGCGGCGGCGCAGGCCAAGGCAGCGGTAACGCCGGGGACGATCTCGCAGGTGATGCCCGCTTCCGCCAGCGCTTCCGCCTCCTCGCCGCCGCGGCCGAAGATGAAAGGATCGCCGCCCTTGAGCCGCACCACTTTTTTCCCCTCCCGCGCCAGGCGGACGAGCAAGGCATTGATCTCAGACTGTGGCAGGCAGTGATGCGCGCGCGCCTTGCCGACGAAGATCCGCGTCGCATCGCGGCGGGCGAGCGCGAGCACCGCATCGCCGACCAAGCGGTCATGGACGATGACATCGGCCTCGCCGAGCAGGCGCTGGGCGCGGAGCGTGAGGAGATCGGCCGCCCCCGGCCCGGCGCCGACCAGGAACACCATCCCTGCGCCGGCACCGTCCGCGCCGTCGGCGCCCGCGCCGCTGTCGCTCGCGGCGAGTTCGGCGGCGAGCGCGGCTTCGGCCTCGGCCTCGCGCCCGGCGAAGACCAGCGCCGCAACCCGGCCGCCAAGCAGACGCTCGATCAGCCGCCGGCGCTGCGCGAGATCGGGGAAGCGGCGGCGGAGTTCGCCTTGCGCCCGCCCGAGAAACGCCGCGAGACGGCCATAGGCCGGCGGGATCAGCGCCTCGATCTTGGCGCGGAGCTGGCGTGCGAGCACCGGTGCCGCGCCGCCGGAGGCGATGGCGATGGTCAGCGGGTCGCGATCGACGAGTGCCGGCATGATGAAGCTCGAAAGCGCCGGACGATCGACGATGTTGACCGGAATGCCGAGCGCCTGCGCCGCCTCGGACAAAGCATGGAGATCGGCTTCCGGCGCCTCGGCGCCGATCGCGATCGCAACGCCGGCGAGACAATCGTGGGCGGAGCGGGTCGGCGCGAAGCGGGCCACCCGCGTCACCGCGGCGCCGGCTTCGGCCAAGGCGTCGGCCTTGCGCGCGGCGGCCGCGCCCTCGCCGAGAACCAGCGCCCGACGCCCGGCAAGATCGAGAAAGATCGGAAAATGACGCATGATGCGGGTCTCGATGGGGAGAAAGGCCACTACCTTGGACGGCGGCGCCGTGCAATCAAGGAATTGTCAAGGCTGACCCCTTAACGTCGAAACGCGAGAGGCGACGAAACATGGACGATCAGGCACGATTTACGGCGATGCTGCGGCGCTCGGCGGCGCTCAAGCTCAGGATAGCCGACGAGATGGCGGATTCGGTGGTCGCGGTGGTGAATGCGGCAGAAGCGTCGCTCCGCGGCGGCGGCAAGCTGATGTTCTGCGGCAATGGCGGCTCGGCTGCCGACAGCCAGCATCTCGCGACCGAGATGCTGATCCGCCTGCGCCCCAAGGTGGAGCGGCCATCGATTCCGGCGCTGGCGCTGACACTCGATCCGGCGGCGCTGACCGCGGGGGGGAATGATTACGGCTTCGCGCAGGTGTTCGAGCGGCCGCTGCGCGGCCTCGGCCGGCGCGGCGACGTGCTGTTTGGCATCACCACGTCGGGGCGGTCGGAAAATGTCTGCCGCGCGCTTTCGGCTGCGCGTGAGATGGGGATCGTCACCGTCGGGCTGCTTGGGGGGGCTGGGCTGCCGGCGCGCGAGCTCTGCGATCATGTCCTGCTGGTGCCCGATAGCGAGACCGCGCGGATTCAGGAATGCCATATCGCGCTCGGTCATGCGCTTTTGGAATTGCTCGAGGATCGGCTGGTGGCGCGCCCGCTCGCGGTGCCGGCGTGACGGTTCTGCTCACGGGGGCTGCCGGCTTCATCGGCTATCACGTCGCCGAGGCGCTGCTCGCGCGCGGCGAGCGGGTGGTAGGGGTCGATGATCTCAACCCCTACTACGATGTCGGGCTCAAGGAGGCGCGGCTGGCGCGGCTGCTCGCGCGGGACGGGTTCACGTTTCGCCGCCTCGACATCGCCGATCGCGTGGCGATGGCGGACCTGGTCGCGGCGTTTCCCGCGATCAGCCGCATCGTCCATCTCGCGGCGCAGGCCGGGGTGCGGCATTCACTCGTCGATCCTTACGCCTATGTCAGCGCCAATGTGATGGGCCATCTCGTGATCTTGGAGATCGCAAGGCGGCTTTCGCGACTCGATCACCTGGTCTATGCCAGCTCGTCCTCGGTCTATGGCGCCAATCAGGCGTTGCCGTTCACCGAGAGTGATCGCGTCGATCAGCCGACCTCGCTTTATGCCGCGACCAAGCGCGCCGACGAGCTGATGAGCGCGGCCTATGGCCATCTCTTCGGCTTGCCGCAGAGCGGCCTCCGGTTTTTCACCGTCTATGGCCCGTGGGGGCGGCCGGACATGGCGTATTTCGCCTTCGCCGAGGCGATCGCCGCTGGCGAGCCGATCACCGTCTATGGCGACGGGCGGCTCAAGCGCGACTTCACCTATATCGACGATATCGTCGCCGGCGTGCTCGGCTGTCTCGACCGCCCGCCGCCGGCCGGCGCGCCACCGCGCCTTTTCAACATCGGCAATCACCGCAGCGAGGCGGTGACGCGGCTGATCGCGCTGCTCGAGGCCGGGCTCGGCCGTCGCGCGATCATTCGCCTGGCGCCGACGCCGCGTGCCGACGTCGCCGAGACCTTCGCCGCGATCGACGCCCTCGCGGCGCTCACCGGCTATGCCCCGAAAACGCCGCTGGACGAGGGAGTCCCTCGCTTTCTCGCCTGGTTTCGGGACTGGCAAACGACCCGCAAAAAAAATCGCACAAAAGGGTCATAAAAGGGTGTTGACGCCGCCGGGCATCCCGATTAAACCCCCTGTCACCGGGTCGGCCGCAGTCCTTGACTTTCCTGCACCGACCCATTAGCTTCTTTGCCTCACGCTGTGAGGCGCGAGTCGGCTAGACAGGGCGGAGGGCTTGCAACTATGCAGGTCCAACGGTCTGGGTTTTTGTTCTTTGACGCTTGTAAATAGGAATGGAAGGGATACGTTGGCGGTGCCCTCAGATTGGGTGCGGCGGCGAGCGAAAAGCAATTTTCGTCTCGCGCGGCATTCATGATCCGGCTTTCGCGCAAGGGGTTTGACTTTACCTGCTTGGCCAAAGCTTGAGGGTAGCATCAATGTATTCTCTTATGCGTTGACAGTTACGCTTCGAGTTTTGTTTTCGCCATGTCTTTCGGGATGTGGCAAAAGCAGGGCTGAGTTAGGTAGGGTCCGTTTGTTCTGGTTGCTCGCTCACTTCCGCAAGGAAGCGAGTTTGGCACTGGGATGAACCTGAGAGTTTGATCCTGGCTCAGAGCGAACGCTGGCGGCATGCTTAACACATGCAAGTCGCACGGATGGGGGCAACTCCATCAGTGGCGGACGGGTGAGTAACGCGTAGGTATCTATCCTTGGGTGGGGGATAACCGTGGGAAACTACGGCTAATACCGCATGATCCCTGAGGGGCAAAGGCGCAAGTCGCCTGAGGAGGAGCCTGCGTCCGATTAGCTTGTTGGTGGGGTAAAGGCCTACCAAGGCGACGATCGGTAGCTGGTCTGAGAGGATGATCAGCCACACTGGGACTGAGACACGGCCCAGACTCCTACGGGAGGCAGCAGTGGGGAATATTGGACAATGGGCGAAAGCCTGATCCAGCAATGCCGCGTGGGTGAAGAAGGTCTTCGGATTGTAAAGCCCTTTCGGCGGGGACGATGATGACGGTACCCGCAGAAGAAGCCCCGGCTAACTTCGTGCCAGCAGCCGCGGTA
>JAJYXY010000152.1 GCA_021801465.1 Pseudomonadota bacterium | reverse complement strand
ATCTTGTCCATCTGGCGTCACCAGATCCGCCGTGAGAGGAGACATGACATGACACGATCCCGGTTTGGCCTTTCCCTCCTCGCTGGTGTGGCGCTCGGCCTCGGCAGCGCCGCGGCACAGCCGCCGCCCGCACCGCCGCCGCCGATCGCCGCGGCGCCGGGGGTGGCGCCCGATCAGTGGCCGCTGCTCTCGGGTCAGGTCATCGCCTTTGGCCTTACCCCACGCGGCGATGTCGATGGCGTTATCCTCGCCGATGGCACCGAAGCACATCTGCCGCCGCATCTCGGCCCGGCGCTGCTGCGCGCGGTGCGGGTCGGCGATCAGGTTGCCATCCGCGGCCTGCGCGCCTACGCGGTTCCGGTCGTGCAAGCGGTTTCGATCACCGATAACGCCACCGGCCAGACCGTTGTCGATACCGGCCCGCCCGGCCCCGGCATGGCGCCGTTTCCGCCATTCCCCGGCCCGGCGGCGCCGATGACGGCGGCGGGGCGGGTGCGGTTTGCGCTTTATGGCCCGCGCGGCGATCTCAACGGCGCGATGCTGGAGGATGGCACGCAGCTCCATCTGCCGCCGCCCGAGGCCGCCGCCGAGGCCGCCATGCTCGCGCCGGGAGCGATGGTCTCGGTGAGCGGGTTTGGGCTCGCAACCCCATATGGTCGGGTGATCGAAGCGCAACAGCTCCTCCCCGCGCCGCGACCATGACGCCGGCCACGAGCGACATCACGCCCACGCTCGACGCGGCAGGGGCGACAGCCGAGGCCGTCGCGCCGCCGCGCGTGCGCCGCGCCCTCGACTGGCTCGCCTTTCTCATGGCGGATATGCGCGACGGGATCGGCCCCTATCTCGCGGTGTATCTCAAGGGCGCGGCGCATTGGCAGCCCTCGATGATCGGGACGGCGCTGGCGGTGAACAATATCGCGACGGCGCTCGCCCTGATCCCGGCGGGGCTTCTCGTCGATGCGCTCCGCTGCAAGCGTTTGCTGCTGGCGGGGGCCGGCCTCATCATTGGCTTCGGGACGTTGCTCGTCGTCCTCGCGCCGCGCCCGGCGGCGGTTTTGCCGGTCCAGGTGATTTTGGGCGCCGCCGCCGCGTTTCTCGGGCCGGGGATGATCGGTCTCAGCCTCGGCCTGGTCGGGCCGCAACGCTTGCCGGCGCGTATTGCCCGCAACGAGGGGTTCAATCACGCCGGCAATCTCTGCGGCGCGCTCGTCATCATCGCGGTGACGCATGTCGCCGGGCTCGCCTGGATTTTTTATCTTGCCTGTGGCTACGCGCTGGCAAGTGCCGCGGTGGTCGTGCTGATCCCGCAAGCGGCGATCGATCACGATGTCGCGCGCGGTCGCCGTGAACACGGCGCGCCAGCGCTTTCGCTCGGAGAGACCTTGCGGCGGCCAGGATTTGCCATGTTCTTGCTCGCCGTCACGCTGTTTCATCTCGGCAATGCCGCGATGCTGCCGCTCGCCGGGCAGGTGCTGGCGATCACCCACCCCGGCAGCGACGCGGCGGCGATGAGCGCCTGCATCATCGTCGCGCAAGCGGTGATGGTCGGCGTGGCCTTCGTCGTCGGGCGGGCGAGTGCTGCGGGCTTCGGGCGAAAGCCGATTTTTCTGGTCGGGCTCGCGGTATTGCCGGTGCGCGGCGTGTTATTCGCGTTCGTCACCAGCCCGCTCGGGATCGTCTTCGTGCAGATGCTCGATGGCATCGGCGCCGGCATCTTCGGCGTGATCGCGACCTTGATCGCGGCCGATCTGATGCGGGGCAGCGGGCGGATCAACTTTGCGCAAGGTCTGGTCGCGCTGGCGACCGGGGTTGGCGGCGCCGGCTCCAACCTCGCCGCCGGCCTGATCGTTCAGGCGTTTGGCTATCGCGCGGGTTTTTTATCACTCGCTGCCGCCGCGCTGGCGGCGCTTGCGCTGTTTTTCTGGGCCGTTCCCGAGACGCGACCGGAGATCATGCTCTCGCCCGAAGCCAGCACCGCAGCCCCCTGACCGCGCGCACGTGCCCCCACTGAAAACAAAGAGCGCGTGTCCATGAAATGCACGTGCGAATTTCTGAAATGGGACACGAGCGTGCTTTGGCAGTGGGCGTCTCGCACGCTCTCAAGCGTGCGGAACATGCGGCAAAAGCCTTCTGATCTATGCCTTATCCTCCGCGCCCAGGGTTTGCCTCGCCGCGCGCAGCATCTCCCGCATGTCGTGCCGCAAATCCTCTGGCGCGAGGATCGTCACCGCATCGCCCCAGGTGAACAAGTGCCAGCACATCTCCCGCAATCCGCCGGCGGAAAAGCGCACAATGAGGCTGCCATCGGCTTCCGGGGTTTTGGTTTGCGTCGGATGAAACAGCCAGCCCGCCGCGTCCGCGGCTGCATCTGGCGCGAAACGCAGCACGACCTCGACCGGGTCTTCCTGAAAAACCCCGAAAGAGCGCGCCGCGTAGTCGGTGAGCGAAAATGCCTCGTCGCGGGCAAAGCCGCGGTCCAGCAGATCGGCCGAGGTGATGCGATCGAGCCGCCAAAGCCGAAGTTCCGGCAAGCCCTCGACATGCGCGACCAGCCAGCCGCGCCCGCCATAAAGCAGGCCATAGGGGCAGAGGATGCGGGTCGCTGGCTCACCGTCGGGGTTGGCGTAACGGACTACGATGAGCTGCATCCCGAGGATCGCCCGCCGCAGGGTCGCGAGCAAGCCGGGCGCGATCGCCGGGCGCGGGCCGGGGCGCATCGCGATCCCTTCCGCTTCCATCAGCGCCGCGATGTCAGGCTCGGCGCGGCGCAGCGCATCGGGGCGCATCAGGGCGCGCAAGGTCGCCGCCGTCTCGCGCAGCAAGGCGGCGCGCTCGGTCTCACCTTGGCGGGCGAGGTCGCGCGCCGCGATCTCGATCGCCGCCAGCGCCTCCGGACGTGGCTCGACGAGGCCGATAAGCGCGCTCGCCGGCAGCCGCCAACGCCGCACCCGCGCCTCATCGTCCCAGCACTCGAGCTGTGGAAACAAGGCGAGCAAGGAATCGCGCAGCCGCTCGGCCGTGCGCCGGCCAACCCCGAGTTCGGATGCCATCTCCTCGAGCGTGAGGCCGGTGCGCGTGCCGGCGAGATGGCGCGCAAGACGCAGCAGGCGTTCGGCCGGAGCATAACGCATGGCGGAAACTTGCCGTGGCGCCGGCTTTCGCGCAATCACGGGAGAAAGGCGGCGCCGCAGCGCCGCCCCGTCGGTTGCTTCAGGGATTTGCAAACCTGGCCTCCTCGGTTCGCTCGCGCGAGAGATCAATGAGCGTCGGGAGATCCTCCTCGAGTTTTCTCTGCGTCTCGTCGTCAAGAAAGATCAGGATTTCGCCGGTGATGTTGGCGAGAACAAACGCCGCTTCGAGCGGATGGACGCGGCTTTCGCAAATGCGCGCTTCGAGTTCCTTATGGAGCCGCGCGCACGCATCGCCGTCGACGATCGAGAACAGCGACAGAATGCGATCGGCGCGGTAAAACGCAGGGACAAAAACCTCACGAATATCCATTATCAGAGCTCCCTTGTTAGCCGAGACGACATGACTCGGCTGCAAGGAAGCCGTTTCACCGCCCTCAGAGAGTGGTATGAGATGATCACGTTCGTGTGAGTCGCCGCTCACGCCGCTACCGACGAGGCGAAGCCGAGCGGGCCGCGCCCGCCGCGCCGGCCAGCGCTCTCGGCGGCGAGAAGCTCGACCAGCGCCGCCGCATCGCCCGACGCCCCGCAAAGGGCGGCGCGGCGGGCGACGAGGGCGAAATCCGCCGGCGTCAGCGTGCGTAGCGCCTCGAGCCCGGGCGGTGGCTCGAGCGCGAAAAATCGCTGGAACGCCGCGCGTGTTTGGGCGAGCGTCATCCAGTCGAAGCGGATTTTGATGAGGAAACGGCGCAGCGAAGCGCGGTCGAGACGCTCGGCGAGATTGGTCGTGCAGGCAAATGGCAGATCATGGTGCTCCATCGCCGCGAGCATCTCGTTGACCTCGGAAATTTCCCAGCTCCGCAGCGCATCGGTACGCTCGAACAGGAGGCTGTCGGCTTCGTCGAAGAGGAGAAACGCCGCCATCTCGCGCGCCTCCGCGAACGCTTCGGCGATGGCGCGCTCGGTGCCGCCAACAAAGGGGCTGAGGAGATCGGAGGCGCGCTTTGCGAGGAGCGGCATCCCGAGCCGCGCGGCGAGATGCTGCGCCCAAGCGGTTTTTCCCGTGCCCGGTGGCCCGGCGAGCAACAGCGAGACGGCGCGCGGCGCCCCAGGCGCGGCGAGGCGATCGGCGAGCGCGATCAGATCGCTATCGGCGTTGATCAGCGCCGGGTCATAGTGCGCCGGCGGCGCCAACGCCGGGGCCGGGCTGCGCCGCTCGCCGCTGACCGCGCGCGCGATGCCGCCGGCGACGAGGCGCGCCGTCTCGGTGCCGCCGCCGGTGAGCTTCGCCGCCCTGAGCGCCGAGGCGGCAAGCGCCGGCGCAACCGGCACCAGCCGCGCGGGCTCCGCTGCGTCCGTCGCGGCGAGCGGAACCCCCTCGGCTTCGCCGATCTCGCGCCAGAGCCGTGCCCGCGCCGGCAGATTGGGCACCCGTACCTCGACGCACATGGTCATGCGCCGCAACACCGGCGCGCCGAGGGCATAGATGTCGTTCGCGGTCCAGATCACCGGCACCGCCATCTCCTCCAGCAAGCGATGGAGGAAGACGCGCGAGCCGACCCGCCTTGCCTCGAACGGATCATGGCGGGGGGCGAAGAGATCCTCCGCCTCGTCGAACAACAGCAGCGTATCGCCCGGTGTCGCAAGGCGATCGGCGAGGCGAAGCCCGGCGAGACGATCGTTACGGTTAGGCTCGCCCTCGTTGTCGACGCTTTCGGCGATCGGGCGAAGCCTGGCCTTGACGCGGGCGGCGAGCGCTTTGGCGAACGCGGTTTTGCCGGTCCCTGGCGGTCCGTAGAGCAGGAGATGGATGCCGATTTCGCGCCTGGCAAGCGCGCTCGCCAGAAGATCGGCGGCGACCTCGCCTTCGCGGCCGAGATGAGTGAAGGCCGACCATGGCAGATCGGCGTGGGCGGCGGGGCCGAGCAGCTGGTCATAGATATCGCCCCCGGGTGCGACGCCGGCGTGGATCAGGGTGACGAGCCGCTGCGGGAGAGAGAGATCGCCGCCTTCGCCCGGGTGCAAAAGCCCGCTCATGAGCAATTTTGCCTCTGGCGCGAGGCTGCGCTCGATTTCGTCGGGTGCCGCGCCGAGCAAGAGCCCGAGCAGAAACGGGCTGCGATGAAAGCGCGTCGGCCCGCCGCGGCTTCGGCTCAACATGTCGAACAAATGTTCGAAACGCGGGCTCGCGCTGTAATGGAGCGCGAGTGAGAGGATCGCCGATTCCAGCCGATCAAACCCGAGCCGGCGGCACAGCGCCTCACCCCAGGCAAGGGCCGCGCGTTCGGGGAGGCTCGCGGCGGGAGCCTTTTCATCGCGGATCGCACGCCCAAGGCGCTGCCAGGCCGCAATGGTGAGGGGCCGGGCCGGCGCGCTCGGCGCGGCGGTGGGGAAGAAATCGACAATCTCCTCCTCTCTATTTTGGTCGGAGGATTGGGCAAACCATTCGGCGAGTGCTGCGCCCTCGGGCATGCGCGGCGTGAGGGCGGCGAAGGCGCGGGCGGCGAAAACATGGGCGCCCGCGGCAGCGTTGGGGGCGTCGTCATCGGTGGATGCGGACATTGGCGGCTCCGAGGATGGTGGGCGCTCTCTTTATGCCGGTCTGCACGTCAGAATTGGTCGGAGAGCGCGGTCGAAAACGCCATCGCGGAACATTCGCGCCTGGCCTAGTGTCCTGCCCCTGGAATGCTTTGGCATTTCAGGGATCAGCAGGCCACTAAAACAAAGAGCGCGTGTCCTGCCCCTGGAATGCTTTGGCATTTCAGGGATCAGCAGGCCACTGAAGACAACAGCAGGCCACTGAAAACAAAGAGCGCGTATCCATGAAATGCGCGTGCGAATTTCTGAAACGGGCCACGAGCGCGGGCGGTGCGTTTTGCCGCTTTACGCGGCGGGGCGAGCGGGGCAGGATTTCTGCCATGGAAACCCTGCTCGCTCTCGCCGCCGGCCTCGCCGATGGCACGCTCACCGCCCGCGCGCTCGTTGAACGCGCGCTGGCCCGCATCGCCGACCCCGCTGGCGAGGGCGCGCGCGCTTTCATCAAGGTCCATGCCGAGGCCGCGCGCGCCAGCGCCGAGGCGATCGACCGGCTGCGCGCGGCGGGAAGGGCGCCCTCGGCCTTCGCCGGCATTCCGATCGCGCTCAAGGATCTGTTCGACATCGCCGGCGAGCCGACCCCGGCGGGCTCGCGGGTGCTTGCCGGAGCACCGCCGGCCGCAGCCCATGCGAGTATTGTTGCACGCCTGATCGCCGCAGGCTTCATCCCCGTGGGCCGCGCCAACATGACCGAGTTCGCCTATTCCGGCCTCGGCCTCAACCCGCATTACGGCACGCCGCGCAGCCCCTGGCGGCGGGAGATCGGGCATGTCCCGGGCGGCAGCTCCTCGGGCTCGGCAGTTGCCGTCGCCGATGGCATGGTGGCGGCGGCGATCGGCACCGATACCGGTGGCTCCTGCCGGATTCCGGCGGCATTTTGCGGCATCACCGGCTATAAGCCGACGGCGCGGCGGATCCCGCGCGACGGCGTCTTGCCGCTCTCGGAAACCCTCGATTCGGTTGGGCCGCTGGCGCCGCGCGTTGCTTGCTGCGCCATTCTCGATGCCATCATGGCGGGGGCGATCACCGCCAAGCCGCCAGTGCCGCTCCCGGTCAGCGGACGACGCTTCGCGATCCCGGAAGGGCACGCGATGGCGGGTCTCGACCCGGCGATCGCCCACGCGTTCGAGCGCGCTTGTTCGATTTTGCGCGATCGCGGGGCACGGATCGAGAGCCGCGTTTTCCCCCCGCTCGAAGACATTCCAGCAGCGAACCGCTTGGGCGGGTTCAGCGCCCCGGAAGCCTATGCGTGGCATCGTCAGCTGCTCGCCGAGCATGCCGCGCTCTATGACCAGCGTGTCGCCGCCCGCATTT
>JAJYXY010000174.1 GCA_021801465.1 Pseudomonadota bacterium | reverse complement strand
ATGGCGCTTGGCGCGGATGCGCTCGGGTTTTCCTGGCTGCGTGATTTCCGCGCGCTCGGCACCGATCAGGCGCGATTGCGTGCCCGCACCCTGGTCAGCGCGTTTATCGCCGCCCCCGCCACCGATCCGCTGATGCGGCGCCCAGACCTTGCCGGTGCGCGGCTTGCCGCCTGGCTCGGTCATTATGATTTTTTCGCAGCCAGCGCCGAGGATGATTTTCGCCAGCGGCTGATGGCCCGGCTTTTGGCCGATACCCGGATACTTTCGCGTGATCTCCCGGCCGAAGATCGCGACGGGCGGGCGCTCACCGCGCTCAAAGGGTTGGTTGCGGCTGGGGTGGCGTTACCGGAGACGCTTGGCTTTCTCGCGCGCGCTTTGCGCTTTCTGCCCACCGAAATCGGCCGGCAGATTTTGGCCGATGGCTGCCACATCGAGCGCAGCCCGGCGTCGCAGCTTCGCGCGCTCCAGGATTTGGTGGAAATCCGCGCCCTTTTGCAGGCAGCGCAAGTGACGCCGCCGGCCGCCCTCACCCCGGCGATCGAGCGGTCCGCAACCGCGCTGCGAACATTGCGCCATGGCGATGGCGGGCTTGCTTTGTTCAACGGCGCGCGTGAGGGCAACCCGGCGCTGATCGAACTCGTGCTCACCCAGGCCGGGCGCGGCGGGCGCCCCGTCGGCGCGCTTCCCGAGGGGGGGTTTCACCGCTTGCAGGCTGGGCGCGGCCTTGTTCTCCTCGATGGCGGCAAGCCGCCGCCCCCCGGCGCCGACCGCAGCGCGCATGCGGGCACGTTGGCGTTTGAATTTTCGGTCGCGCGCGAGCGGATGATCGTCAATTGCGGCGCCGCCCACGCGGGCGGCCAATGGTTCGATGCCGCCCGCGCCTCGGCCGCCCATTCGACGCTGATCATCGCCGATACTAATGCTGCCGAGCTGCGTCCCGAAGGGCTCGGCCGCCGCCCCGAGCAAGTCGAGGTCGAGCGTCAGGAAGCCGCCGGCGCCCATTGGCTCGCGGCAAGCCATGATGGCTGGTGGCGGGTTTATGGCGCGATCCATCGCCGGCGCCTCTATCTCGCGGAAAGCGGCGAGGATCTCCGCGGCGAGGATGCCGTGGAGGCGCCAACCCCCCAGCCTTTCACCATCCGCTTTCATCTCCACCCGAGCGTCACCGCGAGCATCCAGCAGGATGGCGAGGCGGTATTGCTGCGTCTGCCGTCGGGCAATTTCTGGCGGCTGCGGGCGGAAGGGGTGCGGATGGCGGTGGAGGAGAGCGTCTATCTCGGCGGCGAGGCGCCGCGGCGGAGCGAACAGGTGGTCTTGAGCAGCGGGCCCGACGGGGCGCAGCTGGTCAAATGGGCGATCACCAAAATGGGCTGAGCACCCGACGCGCGCCGGCCCCGCCGAGTATTTATTTCGAGTATTTATCTTGGGTGTGCCGGCGGGCGCGGTTGCCTTGCGCGGGCAAATATGCGAGAGACCCGCGCGACCCTGCCGGTGAGGAGGCACCCTTACCGGCTATGCCCGCATGGTGCGGGCCGAAGAGCCAGAGGGAGAACAGGATGCCACTTTACGAATGCGTGCTGATTGCGCGCAGCGAAGTCACGCAGCAGCAGGTCGATGGTCTCACCGACCAGATCACCGGGCAAATCGAGAGCGATGGCGGCGCGATCAAAAAGCGCGAATATTGGGGGCTGCGCAGCCTCGCCTATCGCATCAAGAAAAACCGCAAGGGCCATTATGTGCTCCTTGGCATCGATGCGCCGCCGGCAACGGTTACCGAGATGGAGCGGCAATTGCGCCTCAACGAGGATGTGCTGCGTTTCATGACCATCCGCGTGGATGCGATCGAGGAAGCCCCCTCCGCCATCCTCTCTCGTCGTGGCGAAGATCGCGATCGTGGCTTTCGCGGGCCGAAGCCGCCCGGGCGCTTTGACAGCGGCCGCCGGCGCGGCGGCTATGACGACCGCGAGGAATATCGTGCGCGCGGGGAAACCGATGTTCTCGATGACGAAATCGGCTCGGGCGAGGAGTGAGAGTGATGTCTGAAATCGTGGAAACCAATCCCGCCGCCCGCCGCACTGCCGTTGGCGCGCGCCGCCCGTTCAATCGCCGGCGCAAATCCTGCCCGTTTTCCGGCCCCAACGCGCCGAAGATCGATTACAAGGATGTGCGTCTGCTCTCGCGCTTCCTCTCAGAGCGCGGCAAGATCGTCCCGAGCCGCATCACCGCGGTGTCCAGCAAAAAGCAACGCGAATTGGCCCGCGCGATCAAGCGCGCGCGCTTTCTCGCTTTGCTTCCTTATGTGCTGAGCTGAGGGGGGAAAGATGGCACAGATCGAACTGATTTTGCTTCAGCGCGTGGAAAATCTCGGCCAGATGGGCGAGCGCGTAAAAGTGCGCCCAGGCTATGCCCGGAACTTCCTTTTGCCGCAGAAAAAGGCGCTTCGCGCGACCAAGGAAAACCTCGCGCGATTCGAAACCCAGCGGATCGAGCTCGAAGCGCAGAACCTCAAACGCCGTGAGGAGGCCGAGCGGATCGCCGAGCGGGTCGCCGGGCTGACGGTGACGGTGATCCGCCAAGCCGGCGAATCGGGCAGCCTCTATGGCTCGGTTTCGGCGCGCGACATCGCCGAGGCCTGCGGCGAGGGCGGGCTTTCGATCCACCGCGCGCAGGTCGTGCTCGAGCATCCGATCAAGACCCTCGGCTTAAAGCCGGTGCGGGTTGCCCTGCATCCCGAGGTCTCGATCACCGTTACCGTCAATGTCGCGCGTAGCCCGGAAGAGGCAGAAAAGCAGCGCCGTGGCGAGGCGATCGGGCTGCAAGCGGAAGCCGAGGCCGAGGCGGCGGAAGCAGAGGAAGCGGCACCCGAAGAGGCGGCCTGACGGCCAAGGGCGTCGGGGCGAGGCTCTGGGGGCAAAGCTGATTGGCGCCGCGTTGGCACCCTGAACGCTTTGCCGCGCGCCTCCCCTATCTGCGCCGCCGCGCCCTGCTTTTGGACGCGGTGCGCGCCTTTTTTCGTGCGCGCGCCTATCTCGAGGTTGAAACCCCTTACGCGGTGAGCGCGCCGGGCGAAGAGGTGCATTTGCGCGCCTTCGCAACCGAGCGCGAAACGCCCGAGGGCGCGCGCGAGCGGCTTTATCTCCACACCAGCCCGGAATTCGCCATGAAGCGGCTGCTTGTTGGCGGGTGCGGGCCGATTTTTCAAATTGCCCGCGTCTGGCGCAATGGCGAGGGAAGTGCGTTGCACGCCCCAGAGTTCACCATGCTCGAATGGTATCGCCCGGGCGCCTCGCTTTCCTCGCTGATCGAAGAGACGGCGTCCCTGCTTCGCGCCGTGCTGGCGCCGGTGGTGGCGTGCCGTGGAATCGTCACCGAGATCTCGAATTATGAGCGGATTACGGTCGCGGCGGCGTTTTCGCGTTATGTCGGCGTCGACATCCTCGCTCACGGGGAAAACGCGGCGGCGCTGGCGGCGGCAGCGGGGGAGCGGTTGCGCCCCGGGGAGAGCGCCGAGGATTTGTTTTTCCGGCTGTTGCTCGGCCGCATCGAGCCACGGCTTGGGCGGGCGCGGCCGAGTTTCCTCACCCATTGGCCAGCGGCGCAAGCGGCACTCGCCCGCCGCGATCCAACCGACCCCAGAGTGGCCGAGCGCTTCGAACTTTTCGTCTGTGGCATCGAACTCGCCAATGCCTTCATCGAACTCACCGACGCCGACGAGCAACGCCAACGCTTCCTCGCCGACCGTGCCCGCCGGGCCGCGCTCTATGGCGGTGCGACATGGGAGATGGATGAGGATTTCCTCGCCGCCCTCGCCCACGGGATGCCCCCGTCAGGCGGGGTCGCGCTCGGGTTCGACCGCCTGGCGATGATCGCCGCGGGCGCCAACGACATCAACGATGTGCTTTGGCTGTAAGTGCTAGAGTGCGCCCGCGATGCTTTCGCGCTGGGCTGTCATGGCTTAGTCGACCACAAGGCGCCGCTATTCGTGATATTTATAAATATCTCATACACGAGAATTTTATAAAATAGGCTTCACCAAATCATCGCCGCCGCTTCGATTATATAAAACGAATTTTAGTGGGCATGCGGCGGGCGTTTCACTATCAGTTGTCAGTCAACCCCTCCCGTCGGCGGTGCCGTGTCGGGAGCTTTCGCCACTGTCCTTCGTCGATGAGCTGGCAGCAATATGTGGATTGTCCAAGTCGCGTTGCGGCGCCCTTATACTTTCGTTGTCTTGGCAATCGTCATTTTGCTGTTTGGCACTTTGTCGGCGATACGCACGCCAAAAGACGTGTTCCCGTCTATCGATATCCCCGTCGTTTCGGTCGTTTTTCAGTATAATGGTATGTTGCCAGAGGATATCTCTGGTCGGTTTGTGTATTTTTTCGAGAGAACGGTGACGGCGACGACGACCGACATCGAACACATCGAATCGAATTCGATGATCAATTATGGCATCATAAAAATATTTTTTGACAGCCACGTCGATGTGGCCTCGGCACTTTCAGAAGTCACCGCGACCGCACAGGTAGTGCTGAAATATTTTCCGCGCGGCTCCGTGCCGCCTTACGTCTTGTTCTATAGCGCGACATCAATTCCCGTGATCCAGATGGTCGCGACCGGGACCGAGGTTCCGGAGACGATCTTGTTCGACTATGTCGATAACGTCATCGCGCCGGTGCTGGCCTCTGATCAAGGAGCCGCGGTGTTTACGCCTTATGGTGGCAAATACCGGATGGCCATTGCTGATCTCAACCCGCAAGCGATGCAAGCAAACGCGCTCTCGCCGCAAGACGTCACCGATCAGCTCAACAAGCAGAACCTGATCTTGCCGACTGGGACGCAGAAAATCAGCAAGTTCGAATGGGCGATGATGTTGACGGACCAGCCGGACAACATCCCCGAGATGAATAATTTCCCGATCAAGAAGGCCAACGGCACCGTCATTTACATGAAGGACATCGCCTTCGTGCATGACGGCGCAATCCCGCAGACGAACATGGTGCGGATCAACGGCAAGCGCGCGGTCTTGATGCCGGTAGTCAAAGCGAGCGACGTGTCGACCCTCGATATCGTCCAGGGCATCAAAGATCGCTTGCCACTGATTAAGGAGACCGCGCCGAAAGGGATGAAGCTGGAACTGGTCGGTGACCAGTCCAATTACGTCAAGGCGTCGATCGAAGGGGTGGCGAGCGAAGCGGCCATCGCCGCGGTGCTGACGGCGCTGATGATTTTGTTGTTCTTGGGGTCGGTGCGTTCGACGATCATCATCGCGGTTTCCATCCCGCTCTCGATCCTGGCATCGATCATAGTGCTTTCCGCGATCGGCCAGACGATCAACACGCTGACCATGGGCGGGCTTGCGCTCGCCGTTGGGATGTTGGTCGACGGCGCGACGGTGACGGTGGAGAATTTTACCTATCATATGGAGATGGGCAAAGATATCGAGACCGCGATTCTTGACGGCGCCCGGCAAATCGTCGTCCCCGCTCTGCTCGCGGTGCTTTCGATCAGCATTGTGTTCGCGCCGATGTGGCTCTTGACCGGTGTTTCCTATTATCTTTTCACGCCGCTCGCGGAAGCGGTCATTTTCGCCATGATCGCGTCGTTTTTGCTCTCCGTCACCCTCGTTCCAACGATGGCTGCGTATATGCTTCGGAAACCACCGGGGGATCACGTCTCAGCGCATGGCGGCGAGAATGTCCCGGGCGTCGGCAAATCGCACAATCCGTTCGTGCGTTTCCAGCAAGCTTTCGAGCGCGGGTTTGCCCGCATGCGCAATGCCTATCATGGCGCGCTGGCTGGCATCCTCGCCATACGCTATCTCTTCGTCAGCGTGTTTCTCGCCTTCACCGTGATCTCGGTGGTGGCGCTTGGCCCATGGCTTGGGCAGATTTTCTTCCCCGGTGTCGATATCGGGGTCATGTACATGCATATTCGCGCGCAAACCGGGACACGCATCGAAGAGACCGCGCGGCTTTCACAGCAAGTCGAAGATTATATCCGCACCATTATCCCCAACCGCGAGCTCGACCGCTTCATCGACAATATCGATTTGCCCGTTGACGGCATTCCCATCGCCTACCTCAGCACCGGCTCCTTTGGGCCCGAAGATGCCGATATCCTGATCACGCTCAATCACGAACATCACGGCAGAACATCGGACTACGTCGCCACGCTGCGGCGCGAATTGCCACGCCATTTCCCCGGCACGACGTTTTATTTCATGCCCGCCGACATGAATACGCAGATCCTCAATTTCGGCCGCCCGTCGCCGATCGATATCCAGATTACCGGCCCCGATCTTCGCAAGGACTATGATTTTGCGCTGCATCTGCACCGCGATCTGCTACGCGTACCGGGCCTTGTCGATGTCCATCTCGCGCAGCCGTTCAATTATCCGACCTTCCAGGTCGATGTCGATCGCAGCTATGCCATGCTCGTCGGCCTGACCGAGGCCGATGTCACCAACTCGATGCTGACCTCGCTTTATTCCAACATCCAGGTCAGCCCGAATTTCTATCTCGATTACAGAACCGGCATTACCTACTTCTTGGTTGGTCAGACCCCGCAATATCGGATCGACACGATGAACGATCTGATCAACATGCCGATATCCCATCGCGGCAGTTTCAAAACCGCCAGCCGCAGATCTCAGATTCTCGGCGCCCTCGCCGCCGTGCGGGTCGTCGGCCGCCCAGGGATGGTTTCACACTACAATGTGCAGCCGATGGAGGAGATTTTTGCCGCCGTGCAGGGGCGCGATCTCGGCAGCGTCTCGGCCGACGTCAATCGTGCCATCGCCGCCAACATGAAATACCGCCCGCCCGGTGTCGCGATTGCGGTGCGCGGGCAGGTGGATACGATGAACACCGCCTATGCCCAGCTCTTTGCCGGCCTGGTCGGTTCGGTGGTGCTGATCTATCTCTTGCTCGTCGTCAATTTCCAATCCTGGCTCGATCCTTTCATCATCATCACCGCGCTGCCGGCGGCGATCGCCGGCATCGTCTGGATGTTGTTTGTCACGCACACGCCGCTTTCGGTGCCGGCGCTGACTGGCAGATCGGA
>JAJYXY010000290.1 GCA_021801465.1 Pseudomonadota bacterium | reverse complement strand
TCCTGCGCCCGGCGCTCTATGAGGCCTGGCATGGCATCGTGCCGCTTGCGGCAAAAGACGCGAAAGCGCCGCCGATCGCGGTCGATATCGTCGGCCCGGTCTGCGAAAGCGGCGATAGTTTCGCGACTGATCGCCCGCTCCCCCCCCTTGTTCCGGGATCGCGCGTCGCCATTCTGGAGGCAGGAGCCTATGGAGCGGTGATGAGTTCCACCTATAACGCGCGCCCGCTCGCCGCCGCGGCGATGATCGACGGCGCGCAGTGGGCGGTGATCCGGCCGCGCCAGCGCGAGGACGACCTCTGGCGGGGCGAAAGCGTGCCGCCTTTCATCGAGGCGTCGGGGTGACGGCGGCGCGCCGCAAGACACCTGCGCCCGCGATTCCCGGGCTGCGCCGGGCCAGGGCCCGCGCGCGCGTCGTGATTGTCCTCGAACAACTCGGGCCGGCGCTGTGGCCGGCGCTTGGCGTGTTCGGGCTCGCGCTGCTCGCGGCCCTCCTCGATCTTCCGGCGCATGTGCCGCCGATGCTGCATGCGGCGCTGCTCGCGGCGCTGGCCCTCGGGCTTGGGTTTCTGCTCTGGCGTGGTGGCCGCGGTCTCGTCTGGCCCGATCGTGAGGCTTTGGAGCGGCGGCTGGAGCGCGCCTCCGGCCTCGCCCATCGCCCGCTCGCCGCCCTCGCCGATCAGCCCGCGCCACTCGGCGCGGCGAGCGAGGCGCTGTGGCGCGCCCATCGCGACGCGGTGCGCGCGCGGATCGGGCGACTTCGGAGCGGCTGGCCGCATCCTGGGCTCGCGCGGCACGACCGCTTTGCGCTGCGCGCCGCCCTTCTCGTCGCCCTTGCCGCCGCTTTGGTCATCGCCGGGCCCGAGGCGCCAACGCGCATCCGCCGCGCCGTGACCCCGGATCTCGTTTTCGCCGCGGGGCGGCCGGCACCGCTTCTCGAGGCCTGGATTACGCCGCCCGCCTATACCGGCCGCGCGCCAGTTTTTCTCCACGCCCCCGGCGGCGCGGTCAGTGTTCCCGCTGGCTCGCGCCTCTCCGTCACGCTGAGTGGCCGCGCGAGCGTGCCGCGGCTTTTAGTCAATGGCCAGAGCGTCGCCCTCAAGCCGCTCGACCATGATAGTTTCGCAATCGATGTAGTGCTGCGGGCGAGCGGGCGGATCGCGGTGCGGCAAGGCTGGACGACACGCGGGGCATGGGATGTCTCGGTGATCGCAGACACACCGCCGAGTGTCGCCTTCGCCGCCCCGCCCGGCCCGCGCCCGCCGCGCCCCGAACTTCGCGTGCCGTGGCAGGCGAGCGACCAATATGGTCTCAAGGCGCTCGCTTTGCGCCTTTCGCTGCCGTCGCGGCCGGAGGCGCCGGCGTCAGACATCCCCTTGCCGCTTCCCGGCACCAGCCCGAAATCCGCCCATGCGACCGCGATCCTCGATCTCACCGCACACCCTTGGGCGGGCTTGCCCGTGACAGCGCGGCTGCTTGCGCAAAACGAAGCCGGGCTTGAAGCCGAAAGCGAGCCCGCCGCCCTCACCCTCCCGGAGCGCCATTTTAAAAACCCGATCGCGCAGACGCTGGCGTTCGTGCGAAAATCGCTCAGCCTCGATCCTGGCGCGCGACTCGGCGCCATCGCACTCCTTGAGCAGACGGCGCAGCGCACGGCGCTGTTTGGCACTGATTACGGCGGCTGGATCAATTATCGCGCGATCGAGGCCTTGCTACGCCGAAATCCGGCGCCGGCGGCGGTGGCGGAGGCGCAAGCGCGGATGTGGCAGTTGGCGCTACATTTCGAGGAGGGGCGCACTGGCGAGACCGAGCGCGCGCTAGAGGCCGCGCGCCAAGAACTGCGCGACGCGCTGGAGCGCCGCGCCGCCGGTGAGAAGGTGAGCCCCAAAGACATCGACCGCGCCATGCAGCACTTTCAGGAGGCGCTGGCGGCGCATTTGCAGGCGCTTGCCGAGGAGACGAAAAAAGCCGCGCCGCTTGCCGCGCCGGCAACGCGGGTCGACGCCGAAAAGCTCCGGCAAATGGCGGAAAAAATGCGCGAGGCCGCCCAAGCCGGCCGAATGGACGAAGCGCGCGCTGAGTTGCAAGCGATCGAGCACATGCTGTCCGCGCTCCGCAACGCCCGCGCCCATCCCCGCGATCCGGCGCGTGAGGCCGCGCGTGAGGCGGCGCGCAAGCGGCAGCGTGAGGAGCAAGACGGGCTCCGCGACCTCGTCCGCCAGCAAGGCGCGCTCCTCGATCGCGCCCAGGCACGCGCCGAAGGGAACGACGAGGAGAATGCGAGCCCGCTCACCCAACCCGGTGGGCTGCCGGCCGCGCCGCTCTCGCCGCCCCGCGAGCAGGGCGCCCAGGACGGTGCGAGCCGCAGCAGCGCCCAGCAAACGGACCAACGCGCCGAGATGGCGCTGCGCCAAGCACTCCGGGCCTTTCGCCGCAAGCTCGGCGCGACCCCCGGCGCTGCGCAACCGCCCGCTGGTGGCGAGGCGCCCGCCAGCGGGGGCGGCCTTCATCAACAGAATGCCGACGCCAATTTCGACGAAGCCGATATGGCGATGCGCCAAGCAGGTGCCGAACTCGGCCAAGGGGAAGACGGGGCGGCGGCGAACTCTGAGCAGGAGGCGCTGAGCGCGCTGATGAAAGGGGGTGAAGCGCTGGCACGGGCAGAGGCCGAGGCACGCGGCGATGGCGACCAGAACGCCGATCAGGAAGGCGAGGGCGAAAATCAGCTTGGTCAGTCTGGCGGCGAAGAACGTGACGGCCAGGGCGACGGCTCAGACCCCGAAGGCGCGAGCAACGCTCGCCGCGCGCGCCACGACCCGCTGGGCCGCGCGGTCGAGCAAGGCAGCGCCGGCGCCGACGAAGCCAATGATGTCAGTGTCCCCGATACGATGGAGCAAGCAAGAAGCCGCGCCATTGAAGACGAACTCCGCCGTCGCGCCGGCGAACGCGAGCGCCCGGCCGAAGAACTCCATTATATCGACCGGCTTTTGCAGCCCTTCTGAGGATATCATCGCCGGAGCGCGACGCCTGATCGCGGGCCATTCGCTCGTATCCTGCCCCTGAAAACAAAGAGCGCGTGTCCACGACATGCGCTTGCGAATTTTTGAAACGAGACACCAGCAGAGCGGCAGCGCACAGGGTTGGTGCGCCGGCTCTCGCAAAATCAACGATATACCAGGGAAACCAGCGCAGGCGCCGCCGCCTGGTTGCGCGTGTGGCGAAAACGCGGACAATCAAAGCGATCAACCATCAACGCGGGAGGGGTCCGATGCTAAAGCGCGGCGCGACATTCGCCGAGGTTCGCGACGGTTTTCGTTGGAACATTCCAGAATTCTACAATATCGGCGTCGATATTTGCGACCGCTGGGCAGAACGCGAGCCGCATCGCACGGCCATCATCGATGTCGATCGGGGCGGGGTCGGACACGACTATAGTTTCGCCGCCCTCCGCGCCATGGCCGATCGGCTCGCGCATGCGCTCGCGCGGCGCGGCATCGGGCGGCGCGCGGGCGAGGTTGGCGATCGCGTCGGCGTATTGCTCAGCCAGCGTGTGGAAACCGCCGCGGCGCATATCGCGGTGACCAAAATGGGCTGCATCTCGATCCCTCTCTTCACCCTGTTCGGCGCCGAGGCTCTCGCGCATCGCCTGCGTGATTCCGCCGCGCGCGCGATCATCACCGACGCCGAAGGGCTCGCCAAGCTGATCCCGCTTCGCCCGCAACTCCCTTCGCTCCGCGTCATCCTCTCGGTCGACGGCGCGAGCGGGCCGGCGGAAGATTTCGCCACCGCCTGCGCCGCTGAGCCCGCGCGTTATGAGGCCCTACCGACGCGGGCCGAGGATCCGGCGGTGCTGATCTACACCTCCGGCACCACCGGCAACCCAAAGGGCGCGCTCCATGCCCATCGCGTTCTTCTCGGCCATTTGCCGGGGGTGGAGATCAGCCACGATTTCCTCCCGCACGCGGGCGATCGCTTCTGGACGCCGGCCGATTGGGCGTGGATCGGCGGGCTGCTCGACGTTCTGATGCCATCCCTCCATCACGGCATCACCGTCGTTGCCCATCGCTTCGCTAAATTCACCGCCGAGGCGGCGTTCGATCTCATCCGCGATTTTGCCATTCGCAATGCGTTCCTGCCGCCGACGGCGTTGAAAATGATGAAACTCCACGCCGGGGCGGCGCATGCGGCGATCGCGATGCGCTCGGTCGCGAGTGGCGGCGAGACACTCGGCGCGGAGCTGATCCAATGGGGCGAGCAGGCTCTTCACGTCACCATCAATGAATTTTATGGGCAGACAGAGTGCAACATGATCGTCTCATCCTGCGCCGCGCTCGAGCCACCACTGCCCGGAACGATGGGCCGCCCGGTGCCCGGCCATGTCGTCGAGGTGATCGATGCCGCGACTGGCGAAAGAATGCCCGATGAAACCGAGGGGGAAATCGCCGTCTTGGCGCCGGATCCGGTGATGTTCCTTGGCTATTGGAACAATCCGCAGGCAACGGCTGAAAAATTCGTCACGGGTGCGGCGGGGAAATGGCTGCTCACCGGCGATCGTGGCGTCCGTGACGCGGCCGGCCGGCTTCGCTTCCTCGGGCGCGGCGATGATGTGATCTCCTCCGCCGGCTATCGCATCGGCCCGGCGGAGATCGAGGATTGTCTCCTCGGCCATCCCGCCGTGCGCCTCGCCGCGGTGGTCGGCAAGCCCGATCCTCTGCGCGGCGCCGTGGTCGCCGCCTATATCGTGCTGAAGGAGGGCTATGCGCCTTCGGAAACGCTTGCCAGTGACATCGCCCAGCATGTGAAATCGCGCCTCGCCGCGCACGAATATCCCCGCATGATCCGCTTTCTCGACGATATTCCGATGACCACGACGGGGAAAATCATGCGCAGGCTGCTCCGCGCCCGGGCCATGGCGGAAGCGGCGGAGGACGCGAAAGCGGCGCACCACATCGCGCCATGAGCGATGATCCGCTCGGCCACACCAACGCGGGCATACCGGTCAGCGATCGCGCGACCGGTGTCACAGCCGCGTCATCGCCGATTGGAGTGCGAGGAGACGCGGCACCTCGATCCCATGATGGCGCAGCGTGCCGAACGTCCCGCTTTCGACGATGCGCCCCGCCGCGATCACCGCGACATGATCACTGTCGCGGACAGCCGCGAGCCGATGGGTGATCGTCAGCACCGTGCGCCCCGCTGTCACCGTCTCGAGTGCCGTTTGCACCAGCGCCTCGGTCAGCGGGTCGAGCCCTTCCATTGGCTCGTCGAGAATGAGCCAGGGCGTATCGCGCAACACCGCACGCGCGATCGCTACACGGCGCGCCTCACCGCCCGAGAGGCGCGCGCCGCCCTCGCCAACCAGCGTCTCCAGCCCTTCCGGCTGGGCGCGGACGAAGTCGGCTAGCCGCGCAATGTCGAGAGCGCGCCACAACGCCGCCTCGCTCGCCGCGGGCTGGGCGAGCAGCAAATTCTCCCGGAGCGTGCCGTGGAACAAAAATGTCCGCTGCGCGATCACGGTGAATAGGCTGCGCACATCATCGCCACGGATCGCGCGGAGCTCAACCCCGCCAAGGCGCGCCGATCCATGCTGATATTCCGCGAAACGTAACAAAAGCTGGGTGAGCGTCGTCTTTCCCGCCCCGCTGCGACCAATCAACACCCATCGTTCGCCTTCGCGGATCGTGAGATCAAGGCCGTCGAGCACCCATGGGCCTTCGGGACGGTAGCGAAGCCGGAGGCCGCGCAACGTGAGATCGAGCCCGCGCGGCCGAGGCGGGCTCATCGCCGGCTCGGTGACATCGGGCGTGCGATCGACGGTTTCGAAAACGCGTCGCGCGGCGGCGCGAATCTGGCCTAGCAGATGGAACGCCTGACCGAGCAGCGCCACCGCCTCGAACGCTGCCCATGTGCCGAACACGAGGAACGCGACCTCCGCCCCCGATATCCGGCCCGCGCGCAACAGCGGCACCGCGATCACCAGCATCATCGCCAAGGCCGCATTGCCGAGGAAACCAGAAAGCGCCGTGCTCGCGCCAGCAATGGCGCGCGCGCGCCGCTGCGCGCCGACCAGCGCCGTATCGGCGGCGGCGAGGCGCGTCATCACTGGTCGCTCGGCGCCATGGGTCAGAAGATCCGGCATGCCTTGCACCATGTCGACGAGTTCGGCACGCAGCAATGCTTCTTGCGCAACGATCGCCTTGCCCGGCGCCGCGCCGGCGCGGAGGCTAAAAAGCGGCAGCGCGATGCCGGTCGCGAGCAATGCCCCAAAAAGCGCAAAGCCGGCGATTGGTGCGACGGCCGCGATCACCAGGGCCATCGCGACCGCGGCGATCGCCGCAACCGCGGCAGGCGCGAGCACGCGGGGATAAAAATCGCTCAGTCGCTCGACGTCCGTCACCAAACGGGCCAATACGTCACCGCTCCGATCGCGACCGAGGCCGAGCGGCGCCAGCGGCACGAGATGCGCGAACAGAAAAACCCGCACTCTCGCGATCTGCCGAAAGGTCGCCTCATGATCGACGATCCGCGCGGCATAGCGCCCGAGCACCCGAAGGGTCGCGAAGAGACGCACGAAAGCCGCGGGCGTGAAAAAATTGAAGCTGTTTTGCGCGGCGATCCCGCCAAGCCCGGCCGCCGCCGCGGCGGTGAGAAACCAGCCCGCGAGCGCGAGCAGGCCGAAATTGGCGAGAACCGTGATCACGCCGAGCGCGATCCCTGCCGTGATCCAGCGCCAATAGGGCGCATAGAGGCGAAAGAGGCGGATCAGGTCACGCATGCCACACCCAGCCGCGCCGCCATCATCCCGGCATAGACGCCGTTCTTCGCGAGAAGTGCTGCGTGGGTTCCAGCCTCGGCAAGGCGCCCGGCCTCCAGCACCAGAATGTGGTCGGCGCGCGCGATGGTGGCGAGGCGATGAGCGATCACGATCGCGGTTCGCCCCGCCGTGAGCGCGGCGATCGCCGCGACCAGATCCGCCTCCGTTTCAAGGTCGAGATGGGCGCTCGCTTCATCGAGGATCAGGAGTGGCGCGTCTTTGAGAAAGGCGCGCGCCAAGGCGAGACGCTGGCTTTGTC
>JAJYXY010000216.1 GCA_021801465.1 Pseudomonadota bacterium | reverse complement strand
CGATACCGGGCTCAACACCCTCGCACTCAAGACCCGCGCCGAGCGCCAGGGAGATTCTTACGTCATCCACGGCCAGAAAATTTGGATCTCGACTGCGGGTGTCGCCGATCGCATGCTTTTGCTCGCCCGCACGGCGCCACTCGATCGCGTGCGGCGGAAAACCGAGGGCTTGAGCCTCTTTTATACCAAGCTCGACCGCCGCTTCGTCGAGGTGCGCCGGATCGAGAAAATGGGCCGGCACGCGGTTGATTCGAACATGCTGTTCATCGACGGCCTGGTGATCCCCGAGGCCGATCGTATCGGCGCCGAAGGGGAGGGGTTCCGCGCCATTCTGCATGGCATGAACCCAGAGCGCATCCTGATCGCCGCCGAGGCTGTCGGGCTCGGCCGCGCAGCCCTCCGCCGCGCCAGCGCCTATGCCAATGAACGCGTCGTGTTTGGGCGCAAGATCGGCCAGAACCAAAGCATCCAGCACCCGCTCGCGCAGCGTTGGGCGGAGCTCGAGGCGGCGTTCCTGATGGTGCTCAAGGCAGCAACCCTCTATGACCGTGGCGAGGAATGTGGCGCCGAAGCCAACGCCGCGAAATATCTCGCCGGCGAGGCCGGGTTTCATGCCTGTGAGACCGCCGTAATGACCCATGGCGGCATGGGCTATGCGCAGGAATATCACGTAGAACGCTATTTGCGCGAAAGTCTGATCCCGCGTCTCGCACCAGTCAGCCCACAGCTTGCGCTCTCCTTCATTGCTGAAAAAGTGCTCGGGCTGCCGAAATCCTACTGATCGACTGAACGGATAAAAGTCTTTTTGCTTCTTTTTCTTCAGAAAAAGAAGCCTTTTCATTTCTCAATGGCGGATAATACCCTCTATGCGTGCGAGAACATCGTCTTGCCCGGGGTCGGCATCTCGGCGCGCAAGATGGTCGCGCTCGCGCTCTCGGTGATGAAAAGCGAGCGATTATCCGGCCCGCCGAAAGTGAGATTGGTGGTGAACGCCCCTTCGGGTGCGCGGATGCGCCCGACGGGTTCGCCTCTCGCGTCAAACACCCAGACCGAGCCCATGCCGACATGCGCGACGAGCAGCCGCCCCTCGGCGTCGAGCGCGAGCCCGTCTGGCCCGCCGCCGCCCGAGAGCTGGATGAAGGTGCCGACCTTGACGACACCGCCATCGCGCGCAAGCGGCACCCGCCAGACGGCGTTGGCGCGCGTCACCGCGAGATAAAGCGCGCTCTCGTCGGCGTTCATCACGAGGCCGTTGGGGCTCGGGATATTGTCGAGCAGGCAATCGATCCGGCCATCGGCGCGCACCCGGAAAAGCCGCCCCGAAGGGTCATGGAGATCGGTCAGGCCCTGGTCGGTGAAGTAGAGATCGCCGTTGGCGGCGAAGAAAAGATCATTCACCCCTTTGAAGCGCTCGACCCCGACCCGCTCCAGCCAGGGTCTCACCACCCCGGTCGCGGGGTCAAGCACCATCAGCCCGTGCTTATGGTCAGCGATGAAGACGCGGCCGTCGCGGTGGATTTTGAGCCCGTTCGGCCAGCCGTCATACTGCGCGACGACCGAGAATTCGCCGCCCGGCGAGAGTTTCAGGATGCGCCCGTTGGGGAGATCGACGCACCAGAGATCGCCGTTGCGATCAAACGACGGGCCTTCGAGAAGGGAGCGCTCCGGCCCGCCAGCCGGCTGTGCCGCGACCCATTCATGCTCTGCCGAGGCGTTGCGGAGGGCATCGGGGAGGCGCGCGAACACGCGACAGGGGATCTCGGGCGGGGCGTTGAACATGGGCGCTCCTGGTCACGCAAAATGAAAGATTGCTGAAGCTGCGCGGGCGTGCGCGATCACACCCTTCCGGTGAAACGTGGCGGCCGTTTTTCGAGGAAAGCGCGCGCGCCCTCGGCGTAATCCCCGCTTCGCCCCGCCTCGCGCTGGAGATCGCGCTCCAAGGCAAGCTGAGTGTCGAGATCATTTCCCGCCGACGCCAAGAGCGCCCGCTTGATCAGGCCGAGCGTCGCGGTCGGCTGCTGGGCGAGGTAGGCGGTGAGTTTTTCTGCCTCCGCCATCAGCGTGTCATCCGCGACCGCGCGCCAGATCATGCCCCATTCGGCGGCTTGGTCGGCGCTGATTTTCTCGGCGAGCAACGCGAGCGCCCGCGCCCGCGCATCGCCCACGAGCCGCGGCAGAACCCAGGTGCCGCCCGCATCGGGGATCAGGGCGATGCGCGCGAACGCCTGCACGAAAGAGGCCGAGCGGCCCGCGAGCACGATATCGCAGGCGAGTGCGAGATTGGCGCCGGCGCCGGCAGCGATGCCGTTCACCGCGCACACCACCGGCAGCGGATGGGTGCGGATCAGGCGGATCAGCGGGTTGTAGAGTTCCTCGACGAGCGCGCCGAGATCGGCTGACGCGGCATCGATGGTATTGACCGCCGCGAGATCTTGCCCCGCGCAAAACCCACGCCCAGCGCCGGTCAGCAGTAAGGCGCGGCAGGTGCGATCATGAGCGGCATCTTCGAATGCGGCGCGGAGCGCACGCAGCATGGTCGCAGTGGTGGCGTTGAGTTTTTCCGGCCGGTTGAGCGTGATGATGCGATACCCGTCGCCTGTCGTGATACTGATCCCGGCAACCATGCCGCGTCCTCCCTGGTCTTGTGCCAACGCACGATACCAGATGCGCGCCAGCGCGAAAGGCGGGGCTCGTTCAGTTCGCGGTGGAATTGCCGGGGGCGGGCGCTGCCGGCACCAAGGGCGGCGGTGTGGCCGGGGCAACGGGCTGGGCCGGCGGCGCGCCAACCGGGGACACCGTCTCTGGTGATGGTGTGGCGCTGGCCGCCGCTTGCGTCGCGGCGGCCGGTGGCACGCTCTCGGTGGCGGCGCTTGCCGCGACCGGCGCCGCCGCCGGCACCGGTTTGACCGGCGTTTTGGCTTTCGCCGTCTCCTCGCCCGGCGCCACTGGCACGATGTAATCGGGGACGATACGCGCCTGATTGCCGGCGATCACCAGCACATGCTGGCCGATGGCAAGCGGCACCTCGTCTTTCTGGGTTACCGAAACCAACTCGCCGGTGGTCTTGCGGACGATATATTCAAACGCCTTGGTATCGCGCACCGCGTGTTCCGCGCCGGCGCCGACCAGCCCACCGATCATCGTCCCGCCCACCGTGCCGAAGGCTTGGCCGAGCGTACTGCCCGGCACCTGGCTTCCGGCGATGCCGCCCACCGCCCCGCCGGCGACGGCGCCAACCGTTTCAGACGCGCTGACCTTGATCTCGCGCACCCCGACGACGACACCCTGGGCGACTTTGTTCGCCTGTTGCACCGCCGTTGCGGAATAGGTGTTGGGCGAATATTCCCCGCCGCAACCGGCGATCGCAGCCAGCAGCAGGGCCAGAGCAGGGGCGGTGACAAAGCGGGTCAAAGGATCCAATCCCTTGCGGTCATCTCTCTCCGCCTAAATAGGCGCCTCGTGCGGCCCTGTCATCTCCGTGCCCGCGCCGGCGCTTGCCCGGGGGCGCATGCCAGATGTGCGCGCATGCCTTGCGGTGGGCGCGGTTTGGCCGCAGAATCGCCGCAAGCGAGAGGGGCGCCGCATGAGTGATCAGGTTCTCGACGTCAAAGGCCTGCGCTGCCCGATGCCGGTTTTGCGTGCGAACCGCGCGCTGCGTGGCCTTGCCCCCGGCGCGCAGCTCCGCGTGCTTGCGACCGATCGCGCCTCGGTTGCCGATTTTCAGGCGTTTTGCCGTGAAACTGGCCATGCTCTGGTCGCCTTTAGCGAGGAATCGGGCGTGTTCAGCTTCTTGATCCGCCGGCGCGCCGCGCAAGAGGCGGAGAAGCCAGAGGAGCCGCAAGCATGAGCGTTGCTCTTTTTACGCATCTCGCCTGTCTCGACCATGATCCCGGCAGCTGGCATCCGGAATGTCCCGACCGGCTGCGCGCCGTGCTCCGCGCCCTGGAAGCCCCGGAATTCGCCCCGCTATTGCGCGAGGAGGCGCCGCCAGCGACCAAGGAGCAAATTCTGCGCGTCCACGACGCGGCCTATGTCGCCTCGATCCTTGGAACCGTGCCGGCGCTTGGAGAGGTCGTGCCGCTCGACGCCGACACGGTGATGAGCAGCGGCAGCGCCGACGCCGCCTTGCATGCCGCCGGCGGCGCCGCGGCGGCGGTGGACGCGGTGATGGAGGGCTGGGCGCGCGCTGCCTTCGTTGCCGTGCGCCCGCCCGGGCATCACGCCGAGCCCGGCCGCGCGATGGGGTTCTGTCTTTTCAATAACGCCGCCATCGCAGCACTTCACGCACGCGCGCGCTGGGGCTTGCAGCGGATCGCGGTGGTCGATTTCGATGTCCATCACGGCAACGGCACCGAGGCCGCCTTCGCCGGCGATCCGGACCTGTTTTATGCCTCCAGCCACCAATATCCCTGCTATCCCGGCACAGGTGCGGCGCGCGGCATTGGCGATCACATCGTCAACGTGCCGCTGCCACCGGGTAGCACCGGCGGTGATTTCCGCATCGCCTGGGAGGCGACGGTCCTCCCGGCGCTCGACGCCTTCGCCCCCGAATTGCTCATCATCTCGGCTGGGTTCGACGCCCATCACGCCGACCCGCTCGCCGAATTGCGCCTGACCGAGCGCGATTTCACCTGGATCACCGAAAAGCTCGTCGCCTGCGCGAAAATCCATGCCAGCGGGCGGGTCGTCTCGGTGCTCGAAGGCGGTTATAATCTCGATGCTCTCGCCGCCTCAGCCGCCGCCCATGTCAGGGTGCTAATGGGGATTTGAAAGCGTTCTTTTTTGAAAAAAAGAACCAAAAAACTTTCCCCTGTTGGGCAGTGCCGTAGGCACTGCCCTTCCAAGGCGCTGGCCACGCCGAGAAGACGGAAAAAAGTCTTTTTGCTTCTTTTTCGGAAGTCAAAAGAAGATTTTTCTTTATTTCCTTCTCTTTGCCCTAGGCCCCAACACCCCTTAAAGAGGGCGGGTCATGTCCGATAGTGTTTCCACATCTGCCATCAACATCGAAACCTACACCGGGGCGGCGCTTGCGCCGTTTCTCGGCGATCTCGCGCGCCTGCGCATCACCGTCTTTCGCGCCTTTCCCTATCTTTACGAGGGCGATGAGGGGTATGAGCGCGGCTATCTCGAAACCTATGTCAAAACACCGCACGCGGCGGTCATTCTGGCGCGGGCGGGCGGGCGCGTCATCGGGGCTGCGACCTGCCTTCCGCTTGCCGCCGAGAGCGAGAACGTGCAAGCGCCGTTTCGCGCCCGCGGCCTTGCGCCCGAGCGGTTTTTCTATTTCGGCGAGTCGGTGCTTTTGGCGGACTATCGCGGCCGGGGCATCGGCGTTGCGTTTTTCACCGCCCGCGAGGCCCATGCAAGCGCGGTCTCGAACGCCGATTTCGCGACATTCTGCGCCGTCCAGCGCCCGCCCGACCATCCAGCGCGGCCGCCGGATTATGTCCCGCTCGATTCCTTCTGGCGCAAACGCGGTTTCACCCCGCGCCCTGAGCTTTCCTGCGTGATGCGCTGGCGGGAAGTGGGTGCCACGGAGGAAAGCGAGCATCGTCTCGGCTTCTGGGTCAAATCGCTCACCGGCGCGCCCCTGCCGTGAGCGCGCCGGCCCCGCTCACCCTCGCGCTGGCGCAGTATCCGATCGAGCGCGTCGCCGGCGTTGCCGGGTTCGCGGCAAAGCTCGACCGCCTCGCCGGCGAAGCCAAGGCACGCGGCGCCGATCTCCTGATGCTCGGCGAATACGCCGCGGTCGAGATCGCCGGCGCCGCAGTCAAAACCCCCGATGTCGCCGTCGAACTCGCGATCGTCACCGCCGAAGCGGACGCCTTGATCGCCGCGATGCGCGAGTGCGCCCGCCGCCACCGCCTCTGGCTGCTGCCCGGCACTTTGCCGATGGCGGCGGCCGGCGTCATTCTGAACCGCGCGCCGCTGATCGACGAGCGGGGTGGGATCGCGTTTCAGGAAAAACGGGTGATGACCCGGTTCGAGGCCGAGGAATGGCGGGTTTCGCCGGGGGCACCGCCGGCGGTGTTCGAGACCCGCTGGGGTCTGCTTGGCATCGCGATCTGCTATGATGTCGAATTCCCGCCCCTGGTGCGCGCCCAGGTCGAGGCGGGGGCGTGGCTCATTCTCTGCCCGAGCTGCACCGATACGATCGCCGGCTTCAACCGCGTGCGGCTCGCGGCGCGCGCCCGTGCCCTGGAAAACCAATGCTACGTCGCGATCGCGCCGACCGTCGGGCTTGCGCCCTGGTCGGCGACCCTCGATGTCAATCGCGGCTATGCTGGCGCTTTTGGGCCGGTCGATCGCGGCTTTCCCGAGGATGGCGTTCTCGCGCGTGGCGCGCTCGATGCGCCGGACATGGTCATCGTCCATCTCGATCCGACGCGGCTTGCGCGGGTGCGAGCGGACGGCGGGGTGCGCAACCACGCCGATTGGCCGGCGCCGGTGCCCACCCCCGCGCGCCTTTGCCCACGCTGAGCGCGGCGCGATGCCGCTGATCTATCTTCTCGCCGGCGAGCATAGCGGCGACGTGCTCGGGGCGCGGCTGATGGCGGCGCTGCGCGCTGCGCGGCCGGATCTCGATTTCGCCGGCATCGGCGGGCCACGCATGGCGGCGCTTGGATTTTCCAGCCTATTTCCGATGCACGAACTCGCGGTCATGGGGCTGGTCGAAATCGTGCCGCGGCTTTGGCGACTGCGCCGGCGGATGGCCGAGACGGTGGCCGATATCGCGGCCCGCCGCCCCGCGATCGTGGTAACGATCGACAGCCCCGGTTTCGCGCTTCGTCTGCTGCGCCGGATCGCACCACTCGGCGTCAAGCGCGTCCATTACGTCGCACCCCAAGTCTGGGCCTGGCGCGAGAGCCGGGTGCGGCGCTTTCCCGGGCTTTGGGACCGCCTCCTCTGCCTCTTGCCGTTCGAGCCCGACTATTTCGCGCGCTTTGGCCTCGATGCCCGTTTCGTCGGCCACCCGGTTTTGGAATCGGGCGCCGATCAGGGCAATGGTGCGCGGTTTCGCGCCGCCCATGGCCTCGCCGCCGATGCGCCTTTGGTGATCCTGATGCCCGGCAG
>JAJYXY010000249.1 GCA_021801465.1 Pseudomonadota bacterium | reverse complement strand
CGCCTTCTCGCTCTTGTTCATGCAATGCACCGTCTCGGCAATCTCGCCATCACGGAATTTCTGCCACTCCCGCTCCGGAATAGCTGCGATCGCCGCCTGATACGCGGCGCGGTCGGCGCGTAGCGCGGTGATCTTCTTGCCCTTGGGCAGATTGCACGCGCAGGCCTGCAGAAATTCGAGATTGCGCGCCGCCGGGGCGGCGTTGCCCGGGCGGAATTCGTAACCTGCCACAACGCCAAGTTCGGCGATGTGGCCAACCATCGGCATGTAACCCCGCTCGCCCTTATACGTCGTCTGCGCCTCGCGTTTTTCCGCCACGATCTGCGTTGCGTCGATGTCGAGCGTATAGTCAGCGCGCTCATCACACCGCAACAAGCGGCGAAGAACACTGCGATTCACCCGCGCCAATCCCGCCTGGCCACCCGCTGCGTCGGCTCCCATGCGTCGTAACCAGTCGCCGATGGCGTCGCTGCTCGGGATGGCGTGGAAGTCAAGAAGCGTTCGCAGGCCTTCATCCTTGCGCAACACCCGCAAATCTTCCAGCGTCCGGCCGCCGCCGGTGAGCATCAGAAGCAGCGGCAAGACATGCGCCGACGGGCAATATCCCACGGCGCTCCCCGGGCGCGGCAGTTCATGGTCAATCAGACCGCATACCCCCATCGCTTGCAGATATTCGCCAAACAGCGCCAGCCCACCCTGCACCGTCACGATTTCCTCCGTCGCCGCAAGCTTGAACGGCAGTACCGTCTGCACCACCCCCATCGCACCCTCCAGGTGATCTCCCATCACCCGCTCATGCCAGCTATCTTACTCAAAAAACAAGCTATTTCTAGAACACAAATTATCCACAGCGGATTTTGGGGTATCCATCCGGGAAATCCGGGCTAAGGGCAAGAAGATCACCGCGCTACGCGCCGACCGCGCCGCGTATCAGGCGGCGATTTTCAACTGGTGTGAGGCGAAAGGCATGGCTTTCGCCATTGGCGCCGATCAGGACGCGGCGGTGAAGGCGGCGATCGCAGCTATTCCGGAGCGGGAGTGGCAGAAATTCCGTGATGGCGAGATTGCCGAGACGGTGCATTGCATGAACAAGAGCGAGAAGGCGTTTCGCTTGATCGTGCTGCGCCGCTCGCAGGAACAGGACTTGTTCGAAAACACGCAGCCCTATCGCTATCATGCCATCGCCAGCAATCGCGCCAACGAGGACGCCGCGGCGACGATGGCGTGGTATTGTCAACGTGGCGACGCCAGCGAGAACCGCATCAAGGAACTCAAGATCGGCTTCGGCATGGAACACATGCCGTGCGGCACGCACTCGGCCAATGCGGTATTTTTCGCCATCGGCGTGCTGACCTACAACCTCTACTTCGGATTTCGTGGTCTTGCGCTCGGGCCGGCGTGTCAACGTGCGCAAGTGCAGACCGTGCGCTGGCGGCTATTTCAAACCGCGGGCAGGATCGTCCGACATGGCCGGCAGGTGTTCCTGAAAATCAATGCCGCCATGCTCGACGTGTTCACCGCGATCCGTGAACGTTGCGCGAGTGTCGTGCGAGAGGCAGGCGCCGTTCCCGAAACTTCGTAATGCCTGGGCGGTATTTCTGCCGGCCCGCGGGAGCAACAAGACGCCCCCGCCTGCGGCGTTGTGCCCGAAACACCAGGAATACTCCCCGCGAACGCCGACGCCATCAGCGACAGGCAAGGATGCGCCTTGCACGGCCGCGTTTACTCTTATGCCACAACAATTGAGTGAAAAATTACCTCCCCGGATTACCCTGCTCCGCCATAGAAAATGTCAATTGTGGATTTTGGGCTTGCGCAAGGCATTGACCAGCCGGTAGCTGGCGCTGGCCTGATCGCGCAGATGATGCGCCTCATCGACCACCACCACGTCATAGCTCATCTCCGCCAGGATTGCGGCGTGCTCCTTGCGCCGCGCCGTGGCAATCGAGGCGATCACCCGTGGTTGTCCCTAGAACCGCGCCGGATCGGTGCGTAGCAGCGAATCGTGGCTGGTCGCGCAATCGAGACCGAACTTGGCCGCCATCTCTTCCCGCCACTGCCCGACCAACGCCGCCGGAGTGAGGATAAGGAGGCGCTCGGCCATACCACGCAGCGCGTATTCCTTGACGATCATGCCGGCTTCGATGGTCTTGCCGAGGCCGACCTCATCGGCGAGCAGCACGCGGCCGCGATATTGCTTGAGCACCTTGCGCACGGTCTCGATCTGATACCAGTGCGCCTCGACATCGCGCAGCGCCGGCAACGAGAGCAGCTCGTCGAAGCCCTCGAACAGGCTGAGGCGGTTGAGTTCGGCGCGCAGGCGAAACCACGCCCGCGCCTCGTCCCCGGTTTCGGCGGGGATGGCCAGGGGTGGGGGGTGGCGATCTCGAAGGCGATGGCGAGCGGTGCCGCCAAGCGCGGAAGATCGGCGTGTTCCGATGCTGGCGGCGTCGTCGGAAGTGGTTTGGATACCCGCGGCGGCGGCGCTTTCGGGTGCGGATGTTGCTTGGCGGGAAGCGCGGCGCGGGGCGCCGCGTGAGCGCGCGGGCGGCGGCTTCGGATGTCACCCAGGCTTGCGGCAAGCCAGCCGAGCATGGCGGGCGCGCCGATGAACCAGCGCGCGGCGGCGGCGTCACCGGTCAGGTCCTCGCTCTCCAGCAGATGCCAGGCGCGGGCGAACTGTCCCTGCTGGCCGAGCGCAAGCGCGCTGAGCAGGGTGGCCGGTTTGGCCGCCGCAAATCGCTTGGCGAAGCGTTTGAGAAACGTCTGCGCCCGCTCCGGCCGCCGGACGACGAGCGCCGCCAGGGCGGCCAGCAGCAGCACCTCCGGGTCCGTCGGCAGCACCCGCAGCGCCGCTTCGGCTTCGTTGAGCAAGGAGGGTTGATTCTCGGCGATGGCGGTTTCCAAGCGCGTGAGCGCCCGCCGGCGTTCCTCTTCGCCGGGCGGCGGTTCCGAGAGCGCGGGATCGCCCGCGCGCGCGGGTGATCGCCTATTCGTACTGATCGGATTTTTCCTCCGTCTCCAGCGGCGCCTCGGCCGGAGCGGCCTCGGGTTCGCGCCGGCGGCGGGCAGGCCTGGCCGGGGCGGATGGTTGCGCCTCGCTGCGGGCCGAGAGATCAGCCAGGGCGCGCTTCAGCTCGGAATAGCGGGTGCGCAGCGAAGCGATGTTGCGCTCGAGCTGATCGACGCGCCCGGCGAGCGGCGCCGACGCGCTGGCGCGGGCACTGGCGCGCGCTGGCTTGGCCGCCGCTTTCGGCGCCCGCTTCGGCGCTGGGGTCTTCACCGCCTTTTTTGCTGCGCCACGCGGCGATTTCGCGGCCGCGCCCTTGCGGGTGGTAGAGCCCTTGCCGCTCCGCGTGGTGGTTCGTGATGTCGTGGCACGTGCCATGTTTCATTTTCCTTTGATGTTTCGGTTGCTGGCGAGGGTCCCAGTTCCTCGCGCAGAGGGGCATAGGCTTCCGGGTCCATGCGCCGGGCACCGGCGAGCTACGCCTTGACCCCGGCGATTCCAGCGGCGGTAAAAAGCGCCCGCATGCCATACATGCCGGCACGGATTTCGACCAGACCGCGCGCCAGCATGCTTCGGCGCGGCATGCGGCCTTCCCTCCTGACCGTCCGTGGCATTCCTGGCTCCCTTTCTCGCGGCGTTCTCATGCCATCCCGCGGCGCGGCGCAAGCCCTCAACAAGCGCCGCAAACGGCAACGCTTGTGGCGCCGCTATCGGCCGGCCCGGTCGTGATAGCCGCGGCGGCGTTTGCGCCGGGCCAGGGTGGCGAGAGCGTCGAGCGCGGCCCCGAAATCAGGCTGTGGGTCGCAGCGGTAGCGGCCTTGTGTGCCAATCCGTCCCCAGTGGCGGGCGAGGAGAATGTTGCCAAAGAGATCGGGGAGGATTTGCAAGCGGTAGAAACGCCATTCATTGCGCTCGGGGCGGATGCGCACCAGGCTCACGTGTTCGGGGAAAAGCAAAAGCTGAACCGGCTCGGGCATGGGTCCGCTCCCATGGTTCGAAAATCCATCAGGGAATCTATCAGCTTGGCGAGTCCGCCGCCAGAAGGCTGGCCCGCGTTGGATCAGCGTTAGGGACGCGGGTCTGGGGGCGCTGCCCCATACGCGTTAAAATAGTACTTGACGCGACACGGATCGGTATGATTTTGGGGCAGATGCAGAACCCAGCAATTTTCCCGGCAGACCACTTCAGCGATCTGCTGGGGCGCCTTCCCGCTGATATCGATCTCGACGCGCTGGCCCGGCAGACCAAGGCGATCGACAAGGGCGCTCCGGTGGCCGGCGAGATCCGGATGCGCGGGATTTCGACCTGATCGCACATCTTGAAACGCTGCCCAACAACACCGCACCACAAGAGGTGATGGTGCGGGCCAAACTCGGCCCGTTGGACGCATCTTTACCGCTGCGCCTGATCATCCAGCGCAAGTCACCCGAGGCGACCGCGGCCACGCGCAAGAAGCGGCTCAGCGAAGCATCGCGCAAACAGAAAACGCTCGATCCACGCAGCCTGGTTGCCGCGGAGTTCATGATCCTCGGGACTTCCCTGCCGGTCGAGGGCTATCCCGCCGCGGAGATACTCGCGGTCTATCGGCTGCGCTGGCAGATCGAATTGGCGTTCAAGCGGCTGAAGTCATTACTGCACATCGACAAGCTGCCAACCTGGACCGAGGACGCATCGCGAAGTTGGCTCTATGCGCATCTCATCATGGCCCTGTTGTGCGACGATCTCAGCCAGGAAGTCCTGGAATCTTTCCCCTGAGGACCTTGGTGATGCAGCCTGTATCCCGTCGCTTTGGCGAATGCAGGACGCAACCCTGCGATGGCTGGTCGGCGCGGTCATCGGACCGCTCGTGCTCGATGCCCTACTACACGCCGATGCCAACGTGTATCGCCGCCTGGCACAGGCACGGCGAAGGCGACGACCCCACATCTGCTACCCGCTCCGGTGCTAATTTAACGCCTATGGGGCAGCGCCCCCAGCGGGTCCAGGGCGGAGCCCTGGTCTCCAGGGCCTTGCTCGCGATGCGATATCCTCTACAATCCCTCCACCATGTCCGAGACGCGCCCACCGTTGCCGCCCTTCACCCGCGAAACCGCGATCCAGAAAGTGCGGGCGGCGGAAGACGCCTGGAACCGCTGCGATCCGGAGCGCGTCGCCCTCGCCTACACCGAGGACAGCCGATGGCGCAATCGTGCCGAATTCCTGGTCGGCCGCGCCGCCATCGTCGCTTTTCTCACGCGGAAATGGGCCCACGAGCGAGACTATCGTCTCATCAAGGGGCTCTGGGCCTTTAACGAAAACCGGATCGCGGTCCGCTTCGCCTATGAGTGGCATGACGAGAGCGGCCAATGGTTCCGCGCCTACGGCAACGAAAATTGGGCGTTCGACGAGGCCGGCCTCATGCGCGAGCGCCATGCCTCGATCAACGATCTTCCGATCGCGGCGAGCGACCGGCTGTTTCACTGGCCGCGGCCCGGCGCGCGCCCGGCCGACCACCCCGGCCTCAGCGATCTCGGGCTCTGATCGTCGCCTCCTCGTCGCGCGGGCGCGCTTGCGCCGGCGGGCGATATCCTTGATGCTGCGCGCGAGAAGAAAATTTCGAGGAAACGGACATGGCCGACATGGCGGGTAAGGTCGCGATCGTCACCGATGGCGCCTCGGGGATCGGTGGTGCCTGCGCCCGGCTTTTGGCCCGGGAAGGCGCGAAACTGGTGATCACCGATATCGACGCCGCGGGCGGCGCGGCGCTCGCCGGCGAAATCACCGAAACCGGCGGCATCGCGGTGTTTCTGGAGCAGGACGTGACCGACGAGGCACGCTGGCCGGAGGTAATCGCCAGCGCCGAACGCACCCATGGCCGGCTCGACGTCATGGTCGCCAATGCCGGCATCGGCCTCCTGGAGAGCATCAGGATCCCTGGGGTCGCCGCGACGGGCTGGGGGATAGACCGTGGCTCTACTCGGGTGCGACACCGGCCACCCCAGGGATCTTGATGCTCTCCTGTTGGGCAGCGTTTCAAGATGTGCGATCAGGTCGAAATCCCGCCCATCCGGCCGGTGCAGGCAGAAGCCGTTCCAGCGCGCGCGGACGATGAAATCGGCTTGCCCGGCGCTCTGTTGGCGAAAGCGGTGCAGGCTTGGTGCCGTGGCGTAGTTGCGGTCGCCGATCCGGATCTCGCCGGCCACCGGAGCGCCCTTGTCGATCGCCTCCGCGCCATGTCCATCGGTCAGTTCCAGGTGCGAGAAACCGCCTCGCCCCAGATCGTAGACCGCATGCACGCGCCAGTCGGTCCCCTTGCTGCCGCGCTTGCTGATGCAGGTGCCGTCGCTGGCGCGCAGCACACGCCCCGGCCAGCGCACGCTCGCTCCGGGCGCCTTTGCCGCCAACTGGCACGTCATCACCGCTTCCAGGAAGCCGACCGCCTTGTCGAGACGGTATTTGATGCCTGGATCGCTCAGCGACGGAAACCCAAGCATCGTCGCCCAGGCCGCCGTCGCGCTGAGCGACAACCCGCCAGGGCCACGCGCCAGGGCCAGGCGCAGCAGGTCGGCGCCGGTTCCCAGCTTGCGGTTGCGCTCAATCGCCTTGGTCTGCCGGGCCAGCGCGTCAAGATCGATATCAGCGGGAAGGCGCCCCAGCAGATCGCTGAACTGGTCCGCCGGGAAAGATGCTGGGTTCTGCATCTGCCCTCAGAATCATACCAATCCGCCTCGCGTCAAGTACTATTTTAACGCGTATGGGGCAGCGCCCCCAGACCCGCGTCCCTACCGCGGCTCCAACGCGGGCCAGCCTTCTGGCTGCGGACTCGCCAATCTGATAGATTCCCTGATGGATTTTCGAACCATGGGAGCGGACCCATGCCCGAGCCGGTTCAGCTTTTGCTTTTCCCCGAACATGTGAGCCTGGTGCGCATCCGCCCCGAGCGCAATGAATGGCGTTTCTACCGCTTGCAAATCCTCCCCGATCTCTTTGGCAACATTCTCCTCGCCCGCCACTGGGGACGGATTGGCACGCAAGGCCGCTACCGCTGCGACCCACAGCCTGATTTCGGGGCCGCGCTCGACGCTCTCGCCACCCTCGCCCGCCGCAAACGCCGCCGCGGCTATCACGACCGGGCCGGCCGATAGCGGCGCCACAAGCGTTGCCGTTTGCGGCGCT
>JAJYXY010000231.1 GCA_021801465.1 Pseudomonadota bacterium | reverse complement strand
ACCTTCTGCACCGGCTCGACCCCGGCGCAGAACGTGCAAAAACTCATGCCCTATATCATGCCGAAATGGGGCAAGAAGGTCTATGTCGTCGCCGCCGACTACAATTACGGTCAGATCACCAGCAAATGGATCACCAAATACACCCGGGATGGCGGCGGCTCGGTGCTGGCCGTGGATTTCTTCCCGCTCGATGTCACCGATTTCGGCCCAGCGATCCAGAAGATCCAGCAGGCGAAGCCCGATATCGTCGTGTCCGCCTTAGTCGGCGGCGCGCATGTTTCGTTCTATCGCCAATGGGCGGCTTCCGGCATGAAGAGTCGCATTCCGATGGCCTCGACGACGTTCGGTGGCGGCAACGAAACGTTGATCCTCTCGCCCGAGGAAGCCGACGGCATCGTCTGCGCCTATAGCTATTTCCAGGAAATCGACACTCCGGCCAACAAGGCGTTCCTCGAAAAATTCCACGCCAAGATGGGGCCGAATGCTCCCTATCTCGGCGCCGAACTCGCGATGCGCACCTATGTCGGCTTCAATCTCTGGGCCGAGGGCGTGCGCAAGGCGGGTTCGATCGACCGCATGAAGGTCATCGAGGCGCTGGAAACCGGCATCGTCAACCACGGCCCGCCCGGCACGACCACCATCGATCCCAAGACCAACCACGTGACCCTGGACGTCTATCTCGCCGAGGCCCATGATCGCGGCTTCAAGGTTTTGCAGTCCTTTCCCGATCAACCGCCCTCGGATACGCAAATGGTGTGCGATCTGCAAAAGCATCCGAACGAGAGCAAGCAATACGTCGTCGACGTGAAAATGTGAGCGGCGGCATTGGATATCGTTTTCGCGGTTGGATTGCAGGTATTGAGCGGCGTCGCGACGCTGCTCATCACCAGCCTCGGCCTCGCCATCATTTTCGGCATGATGCGGGTGATCAATCTCGCCCATGGCGAATTCCTCATGCTCGGCGCCTACGCCGCCATTCTCTCGGCGCGTGCCGGTCTCAATATCTGGATCGCGATGCTGGTGGTGGCGCCGCTCGTTGTCGGGGGCATCGGCCTCGTCATCGAGCGGCTGATCATCCGGCGGCTTTACGGGCGGATGGTTGATACGATGCTCGCGACCTGGGGGCTTTCGCTCGCCCTCATCGGCGCCGTCACGATGATTTTCGGCAACACCGTCGCCGGGTTTTCCGCCCCGCTCGGCAGCTTCGCGATCGGCAGCTTCACCGCTTCCGCCTATGCCCTGTTCCTGATCGCCGCGGCGATTGTCTTGTTCGGCGGCATCTGGGCACTTTTGCGTTTCACGCCCGCCGGCCTGATCGCGCGCGGCACGATGCAGAACGCGGAGATGGCGTCGGCACTCGGGGTTTCGCCGGATCGGGTTTATGCCGTGACGTTCGCCGCCGGCTCGGCGGTCTCCGGCCTCGCCGGCGCACTGATCGCGCCCTTCTCCGGTGTCGTGCCGACGATGGGCGCCGCCTTCATCGCCAAATCCTTCATCACCGTGATCACCGGCGGCGCGGCCATGCTCGCCGGCACGTTTTCCGCCTCCGGTTTGCTGGGGACGGTCGCGACGCTCGGCACCTTCGCGACCACCCCGGTCTTCGGCGAGGTGATGATGCTCGTTGTCGCCATCGTGCTGCTGCGGCTTCTGCCGCAAGGCATAACCGGCCGCTTCTTCCGGAGATCCCTGTGAGCGGCATCCGACTTCCGATCGAGCTTGCCGCGGCAAGCTTTGTTGCCTTCGCCGCGATCCTGGTTTTACCGCATGTTCTCGAACTTTTCGCGCTGATCAACGCAACCGTCTATGTCTCGCTGGCGGTGCTCGCCCTGAGCCTTGCCCTGGTCTGGGGTTTCGGCGGCATTCTGTGCTTCGGCCAGGCGGCGTTTTTCGGCCTCGGCGGCTATTCTTACGCCGTCGCGGCGATCAATTTCGGCGATACCACCTATGCCGTGCCGGTCGCGATCGGGGTGCCGGCGCTGGTCGCCGCGGCGCTCGGCTACGTGATGTTCTACGGCCGCATCAGCGACGTCTATATGGGCGCGATCACGCTCACCCTGACCCTCATCCTGTTCAATTTCGTCAATTCCACCGCCGGCGATCAATGGCGGGTCGGCGCGGCGCCCCTCGGCGGCTTCAACGGCATTCCCTCGACGCCGCCGCTCAATTTACCTGGCGATCCGGGCAATCCGCTGCCTCCGGAATGGATTTTCGCGATTGCCGTAGTCTCTCTCCTGATCTGCTATATCCTCGCCAAACTCATTCTGCGGGCCCGTTTCGGGCGGGTGATCGTTGCCATCCGCGAGAATGAGCGCCGCGCCGAATTGCTCGGTTATGACGTACGGGCCTATAAACTCGGCATCTTCGTCATCGGCGGCGCCATGGCCGGGTTGTCCGGCCTGCTGTTCGCCAATTGCGTCTTCGTCAGCCCGACGATGTTTTCCCTGTTCTATTCAGGACAGATCATCATATGGGTGATGGTCGGAGGGCTCGGCACGCTGGTCGGGCCGGTGATCGGCGCGATCCTCCTCAATCTTCTCACCACCTGGGCGGGAACGCTGCCCGAGATCAATCCCAGTCTCATTCTCGGCGCCATTCTCGTGCTCGCGGTTCTGGTCATGCCGCGGGGGATGTTGCCGAGCCTCGCCACTATGCTCGGCCGTTTCCGCGTCGCCGGGGGGGTGACATGACGGCGCTCTTGGCAACCGAGCATCTGACGATGCGCTTCGGCGGTGTCCTCGCCGTCGATGACGTGAGCCTCGCTGTCGCCGACGGCGAGTTGCGCTGTCTGATCGGGCCGAACGGGGCCGGCAAGAGCACGTTGTTCAAGTGCCTGACCGGGCAGATCAAGCCGAGCGCGGGCCGCATTCTCTGGCGCGGGCAGGACATCACCGGGCTCGACAGTTTCGAGATCGCGCGGCTCGGTGTCGGCATCAAGACACAGGTGCCCTCCCTCTTCGATGGCCTCACGGTTCTGGAAAGCGTTCGCCTGGCGCTCCGCCGGCAAGCGCGCGAGCGGGCGGCGCGGGCGCAGGCGCTGGCGACGCTGGAGCGTCTCGGCATCGTCGAACTCGCGCCACGCCTCGTCGCGCTCCTCGCCCACGGTCAACGGCAGTTGGTCGAACTCGCGATGGTGGTCGCGCCGGAGCCCGATCTCATCATCCTCGATGAACCGACGGCTGGGATGAGCGCCGAGGAAACCACCCGTGCCGCTCGCGTCATTCGCGCCCTGAACGCTGCGCACGCCATCATCGTCGTCGAGCACGACATGCAATTCATCCGCGCGATCGCGAAAACCGTCACCGTTCTGCACCAGGGGCGGGTGCTGGTCGAGGACGACGTCGCGAGCGTGCTCGCTGATCGGCGTGTCCAGGACGTCTATCTCGGCAAGGCGGATGCATCGCCGCGGATGGTCGCATGAGCGATACGGCGATGATGGAAGTCGCCGAATTGGTGTCCGGCTATGGCCGTATCGGGGTATTGCGCGGTGCCTCGTTCGCTGTTGTGCGTGGAGAATGTCTTGGCATTCTCGGCCATAACGGCATGGGGAAAACGACGCTGCTTCGCACCATCATGGGGTTGCTTGCGTGCCAGAGCGGGCGCATCCGGTTCGAGGGACGCGCGATCGAGCGCCTGGCGACACATCAGCGCGCCCGCCTCGGGCTTGGCTATGTGCCGCAGGGGCGGCAGATTTTTCCGGCTTTGACAGTGCGCGAAAATCTGCTGTTCGGCGGCATCGCCAAATCCGGAGGCGCCAAATCCGGCGCCGACGATATCTTGGCCAGAATTCTCGGTGATTTTCCTGAATTGAAGCGGCTGCTCGATCGTCCCGGCGGTGCGCTCTCTGGTGGCGAGCAGCAGCTTCTCGCTTTGGCGCGCGCGCTCTGTGGAAAGCCGCGGCTTTTGCTGCTCGATGAGCCGACGGAGGGGATCCAGCCCTCGATCATCGCCGCGATGAGCGAGCGTCTGCATGATTTGCGCGCGCGTTATGGCTTGTCCATTCTTCTGGTCGAACAAAATCTCGACTTCATCCGCGGCTTGGCGAATCGCGCGTTGCTGATCCATCGCGGTCAGATCGGCCGCGAAATCCCGCCCGCGGCGCTCGCCGACCCGACCCTCGTTGAAGAATTCATTGCTGCGGTCTGAACTCGTGAGGAGAGAAACATGTCCCTTGGTACCGTGAAACTTCCTGGCGTCGAAACATGGCGAGAGGTCGCCGCCGAACTCGGCATGACGATGAGCGACGACGAACTCGCGCAACACCGGGCGGCGCTCGTCGGCAGTTTCGAGGCCTATAATCTGCTCGATCAGATGCCGGACGAGGTGCCGGAAGTGCGCTATCCCCGCACGCCGGGACGCCGGCCGGCCGGCGAGGAGAACAAATACCACGCCTGGTACGTCAAATCGACGGTCGAGGGGGCGGCGTCGGGCAAGCTCAAGGGCAAGAAGATCGTCCTGAAAGACAATATCTGCCTCGCCGGCGTGCCGATGATGAACGGCGCCTCCACATTGGAGGGCTACGTCCCGGATGTGGACGCAACCGTCGCGACGCGCATTCTCGATGCCGGGGGCACCATCGTCGGCAAGGCGGTGTGCGAATATTTCTGCTTCTCCGGCGGCAGCCACACCAGCGCCTCGGGGCCGGTGCATAATCCGCGCCGGATGGGATATTCCGCCGGCGGTTCGTCCTCCGGCAGCGCCGCCCTCGTTGCCGCTGGCGAAGTGCCGATGGCGCTCGGCGGCGATCAGGGCGGCTCGATCCGCATGCCGGCGTCGTTCTGCGGCGTCTACGGGATGAAGCCGACGCACGGCCTCGTCCCCTATACCGGCATCATGCCGATCGAACTGACCATCGATCATACCGGCCCGATCACCGCGACCGTCGAGGACAATGCGCTGCTGCTCGAAGTTCTCGCCGGCCCGGACGGGCTCGATCCGCGCCAGTATGGCGCCGAGAGCAAACCCTATCGCGAGGCGCTCGGGCGTGGCGTTTCCGGGCTGCGCATCGGCGTCGTCGAGGAGGGCTTCGGTCATCCGCAATCGATGGCGGCGAGTGACGCGGTGGTGCGCGCGGCGGCTGAACGCTTCAAAGCCATGGGCGTCGTGGTCGAGACGGTTTCGGTCCCGATGCATCGCCCGGGCAGCGCCATCTGGCTCGCCGTCGCCGCCGAGGGCGCGACGGTGCAGATGATGCACGGCAACGGCTTCGGCTTCAATTGGCAGGGGCTCTATGTCACGTCCCTGCTCGATTTCCACGCCGGCTGGCGCGACCGCGCCGACGAGCTTTCCGACAGCCTGAAAAACACCATGCTGCTCGGCCAATACATGGTCTCGCGGCATCGCGGCCATTACTACGCCAAGGCGCAGAACCTCGTGCGCCGGTTACGCGCCGCCTATGACGCTGCCCTCGCGCAGTACGATCTCTTGCTGATGCCGACCTTGCCGATGACCGCGACACCGCTGCCGAAACCTTATGCGCCGGTCTCGGAAGTGATCCAGCGCGCTTTCGAGATTCTGCCCAATACGGCGCCGTTCGATTGCACGCATCACCCGGCGATGAGCCTCCCCTGCGGCACGGTGGACGGGTTGCCGGTCGGGATGATGTTGGTCGGCAAGCGCTATGACGAGGAAACCATCTATCGCGCCGCGGCGGCGTTCGAGAAGGGTGTCGACTGGACTTCGATTACCGCGTGACGAGCAGCGGGCGGGGCGATCCCCCGCCCGCAACTCGATGAGGAGAAGAAAGAGACAGGAAGAGTTATTTTTCTGGAGAAAAAGAAAAAAGGACTTTTCCCCGGTTTCTCGGATCAGAAAACTGAGCTGGACCCTGTGATGAGGACCAGGGGCCTGGGGAATTAAGTTGGAAGTAGCGCGGTTCTGACCTCCATGAAAATCAAGCTGCTTTTTGCTGCTGTTGTGGCTGTGGAGATGTGGTCGACGCGGTAGCGTCGTCCAAGCTCGCCGCCACGGCGAGCGTCATATCCACAGCCATCGGCGGCAGCGCGCCGATCATCGCTTCGCGCCAGATCGCCATCGGCGCACGGTTCCCCAGCGCCTGATGCGGGCGATGGTGGTTGTAAAAACCCATCCATTCGGCCAGGCCGGCGCGCAGTTCGGTGCCGTCGGTGTAGCCCTTGATATAGACGTCCTCGTATTTCAGCGACCGCCAGAGCCGCTCGACGAAGACATTGTCCATCCACCGGCCCTTGCCGTCCATCGAGATCTTGATCCCGGCCTGCGCCAGAGCGCCGGTGAATTCCGTCGAAGTGAATTGCGACCCCTGATCCGTGTTGAAGATCTCAGGTTTGCCGAACCGCGCCAACGCCGCCTCGAGCGCCGAGACGCAGAACCCGGTGTCCATCGTATTCGATACCCGCCACGCCAGCACCGCTCGGCTGTGCCAGTCCATGATCGCCACCAGATACAGAAAGCCCCGGCCGATCGGCAGATAGGTGATATCGGCGCACCAGACCTGGTTCGGCCGGTCGATCACCAGCCCCCGTAGCAAATAGGGATAGATCTTGTGCCCGGCCCCGGGCTTGCTCGTCCGTGGCTTCGGGCCCAGAGGCACGATCCCCATCAGCCGCATCAGCCGCCGCACCCGTTTGCGGTTGACCCGGATCCCCTCGGCCGCAAGCATCGCCACCATCCGGCGCGACCCCAGAAATGGCCAGCGCAGGAACAACTCGTCGATCCGCCGCATCAGCGCGAGATCATCGTCGTTCGCCGCGCGGCGCTGACGATACACGCCAGACCGCGCCACTCCCAGCAGCGCGCATTGCCGCCGGAGCGACAGGGTCGGATGATCTCGATCGAGCTTCGCTCGGCGGTCCGGGGCGCTCACTTTCCGAACCTCACGGCAAAAAAATCATTCTCGATCGTCAGCTGCCCGATCTTCGCATGCAGCTTCTCGATCTCTCGTCGCGCCGCAACCTCGGCATCCTGACCCACTTTCGGGTCAAAGGCGCGCGCCGCATGGTCCTGCAGCTGCTTCTTCCAGGCATAGATCTGGTTCGGGTGAACCTGATACCGCGCCGCCAGATCGGCGACCGTCGCCTGCTCGCGCAGCGCCTCCAAGGCAATCTTCGCCTTCAGCGCCGCATCAATCTTCCGTCTCGTCTTCGTCGTCATCATCCGCTCCGTCTATCACGACAGAACGGCACTCTTCCAACTACGCCCCCGCCCCCATTTTCCGGGCC
>JAJYXY010000283.1:3656-7254 GCA_021801465.1 Pseudomonadota bacterium | reverse complement strand
GCGTGATTTTCTCCCCGCGACCGGGATCATCCGCTATCTCGCGGAACCGGCGGCGAGTGCCGCGGTGCGGATCGATTCCGGCGTGCGCGCGGGCGATCGCGTCGGCGTGCATTACGATCCGATGCTCGCGAAACTCATCGTCCATGGGGACGACCGGGCGGCGGCGCTGGCGCGGCTCTGCGCAGCACTCGCGGAGTTTGCCCTGGTCGGCGTGCGCAACAATCTCGCGCTGCTGCGCGCCATTGCCTCGCACCCCGATTTCGCCGCCGCCGCCCCTGACACTGGTTTCATCCCAAACCATCCAGAGTTGCTAACCCCTCGCGAAACGCCGCCGCAACGCATGAGCCTTGCCGCTGCCGCGCTTTACGTGCTCGCCAAGCGGCACGCAGCGGCAGCGGCGCAGGCGCGGGCAGGCGCTGATCCGGCATCGCCTTGGGCTGCTGGCGATGGGTGGCGCCTCTTTGGGCAGGCGGCCGAGGATGTGCATTTGCAAAGCGACCAAGGTGATCATTTCATTACGGCGCTTTGGCGCGGGGAAAGCCGCTATCGCCTCGGCTTCGGCGATGGCGGTGAGCATGAGGCCGATGGCGCGTTCGAGGGGGAGCGCGTTCGGTTGATCCTCGATGGCAGGCAAGCCCATCTGCGTGTGATCGACACGGAGGACGTGCTTGTGGTGCTCGGCGATGATCGCGAAGACCGTCTGCGCCTGATCGCGCCAGATGCGACGGCAGTGGCGGAGAGCGCGGGTGATGGGCGCATTACGGCCCCAATTCCTGGCCAAGTGCGTGGCGTGCTTGTCGCTGCCGGCGATCGTGTCGCGCGCGGCCAGGTGCTGGTGGTGATGGAAGCGATGAAAATGGAAATCTCGCTGAGCGCGCCGAGCGCGGGGATAGTCGGACGCGTCGCCGCCAATGTTGGGAGCATGGCTGAAGAGGGACAGGTGCTCGTAGAAATCGACCCGTCGGGCTGACGCGCCATACCCCCCGGCAGGCGGGATTTGGGGTCAAATCACATCTTTGCGCCATGAGAGGGCGCTGAGCCGCCGGAGACAAAAGAGGAGGATTTTATGCGCATCGTCACTTTGGAGGAGCATTTTGCCGCCCCTGCCCTGATCGCACGCATCGATCCCGCCGACATTACCCGGCGCGGCTTTCCGACCCGCGCCGCGACCCCGCAATTCATGCAGGTGCAGGCGGCGCTCGCCGATCTAGGGCCGGCGCGGCTGGCCGATATGGACGCCGCGGGAATTTCGCTGCAAGTGCTCTCGCCCTCTGGCCCCGGCGCCGATCTCATGGCGCCGGCAGACGGCATTGCCTGCGCGCGCGATTACAATGATTTTCTCGCCACCACCATCGCCGCCCACCCCGACCGCTATGCCGGCTTCGCCCATCTCCCGATGACTGCGCCCGAGGCAGCCGCCGACGAGCTGGAACGCTGCGTCGGCAAGCTCGGGTTCCACGGCGCGCTCATCAACGGGACCACGGCGGGTTTGTTTCTCGATCATCCCCAATTCGCGCCGATCCTCGCGCGCGCCGAGGCGCTGGCGGTGCCGCTCTATCTTCATCCCGGCCTGCCGCCGCAAGCCGTGCGCGAAGCCTATTACGAGGATCTGCCGGCCGAACTCGGCTTCCTGCTTTCTGGCCCAGGCTGGGGCTGGCACGCCGAGACCGCCCTTCATGTGCTGCGCCTGGTGCTTTCGGGCACACTCGACCGCTATCCTCGGCTGCAACTTATTATTGGGCATCTCGGCGAGGGGTTGCCCGCCATGCTCGCCCGCTGCGACCAGGTTTTCGGCGTTGCCGCCGCGCGCCATCTCCAGCGGCCGGTGAGCGAGACCATCCTTGCCCACGTCCATCTCACCACGAGCGGTTTTTTCGCGCTCGCCCCGTTTCTCGCGGCGCTGCACACGTTTGGCGCCGATCGGCTGATGTTCTCGGTCGATTATCCCTACAGCACCAATGCGGCTGGCCGCGCGTTTCTCGATCTCCTGCCGCTCTCCCCCGCAGACAGGGCGCGGGTCGCCCACGAGAACGCCGATCGGCTTTTGCGGCTCAAGGCCGCTTAGCATGCTCTATCGGGAACTCCGCTTTTGGAGCCTGTCTATCTCGGACAATATGATCGTCGTCGCCACGAATGCACATCAGCGGAATCTTCGAATTTTACGTGAGAAGACGCGAGAGGATGGCGCCATAACTCGGGAGAATTAAGCCCCCGTTCACGATCATGCCCTATCCTTGGCGCGTATGACGGGCGGGGAGAGGGACATGACGGCTGATTCGGCGCTGACGGCGGGTATCGCTGCGTATCAAGCAGGCAATCACGTGGCGGCGATAGACCATTTCACGGCGGCGGCGGCGCTGATGCCAACGGCGCAGGAGCCGCGCCTTTTGCTCGGCCATATTTATCGCGAAATGGGCGATCTCGCGACGGCGGTGACGTGGTTGCAGGCGGGGCTTGCGTTCGGCCCTAACCTTCAGGCTGAAAGTGGCCTTGGTCTCTCGCTCCTGGCGCTCGGCAGGGCCGCAGAGGCGGAACCCCATCTCCGCGCATCCGTTGCGCTTGCGCCGGGTGATGCGAATTTGGCCTTCGCGCTCGGCAATGCGCTTTACGAGCTTCGCCGTTTCGAGGAAGCGGTCGCGGCGCATCGGCTTGCGCTGGCCGCCAACCCCGCGTTTGCCGATGCCTGGTCGAATTGCGGCAACGCGCTGCTCGCGCAGAAATGCTTCGCCGACGCCATCTCCTGTTATCGACAGGCGATTGCCCTCAACCCCACCCACCGGGAAGCGCATTCCAATCTTTGCAGCGCGTTCTTTCATGTCGGGCGGCATGAGGAGGCGGTGGCCGCGGGGATCGCCGCGATCGCGGCGGCGCCAGACTGGCCGGTGCCCTACTCCAACATCTCCCCCCCGCTCCGCGCCCTCGGGCGCTTTGACGAGGCGATCGGGTTCTGTCTCAAGGGATTGGCGCTGCAGCCGATTTATCCCGAAGCCTATGTCAATCTCGGGGCCGCGCTGTTTGAGATCGGGCAGTTTGACAATGCCGTCGCCGCGTCCAACATCGCGCTCCAATGCCGGCCCGAGCATACGCTCGCGCTCTGCAATCGCGGCGCGTCGTTTATTGGTCTCGGCCGCATCGAGGAGGCGATTGCCGATCTCCGCCGCGCCCAGGTGCTCGACCCCACCGACACCGAGGTGGCGTTCAATCTCGGCCTCGCCCTGCTGATGAGCGGGGAGCATATGCGGGAAGGGTTTGCGCTCTACGAAAGCCGTCTGGCGCGCGCTGAGTTCCCCAAGCGCGCATTTCCCAAGCCACGCTGGCAGGGCGAAGACATCGCCGGGAAAACTATTTTGCTTCATACAGAGCAAGGGTTTGGCGATACACTCCACTTCGTCCGCTACGCGTCCCTGGTCGCGGAGCGGGGTGCCCGTGTCGTGCTGGAAACCCAGCCCGGGCTAGATCGGCTCTGCGCCAGCGTCCCCGGGGTTGCGCAGGTGATCACCGAGGGCGCTTCTTTGCCCGATTTCGATGTTCACTGCCCGCTGCTCAGCCTCCCCTTCGTGTTCGGGACTGATTTAGCCACCATCCCCGCCGCCATCCC
>JAJYXY010000283.1:0-3646 GCA_021801465.1 Pseudomonadota bacterium | reverse complement strand
CCTTATCTTTTTCCGGTAAAAGGCGAGGAAGAGCGGTGGCGAGGCCTCCTTCCGGCCGGGCAGGGGCTTCGCGTCGGCCTTGTGTGGGGCGGTGGCCATAGGCCTGATCAACCCAGGGATTTTCAGGTAGATCTGCGGCGTTCATTGCCGCTCGCCACACTCGCGCCCCTCGGCGCGCTGGCCGGGGTTCATTTCGTGAGCCTTCAAAAAGGCTCACCGGCATCGCAGCTCGTGACGCCGCCATTTCCGATCTTCGATCCGATGCCAGAGGTACAGGATTTTGCCGATACCGCTGCCCTCATCGCCGGGCTCGATCTGGTAATTTCTGTCGACACGGCGATCGCCCATCTCGCCGGTGCGATGGGAAAGCCGGTCTGGATGCTGTCTCGTTTCGATGGCTGCTGGCGCTGGCTGCAGGCGCGGAGCGATAGTCCCTGGTATCCCTCGCTCCGCCTCTATCGCCAGAAGGCGCTCGGTGACTGGTCTCCGGTCGTCGCCGCCATCGCAGCTGATCTCGCGGCATTTGCCGCGGAGGGACGTGCTGCCACACCGCGCGCCGCGTAGCGCGCCGTCCTCGAAAGAAAAATACCTCCCCACAGAACGGCCTCCGGCCCAGGTCTTGCTGCAGCGGCAACGCCAACGCCATCATCAACCCGAACACCGGGCTGCTGCGGGCCGGGCTAGAGGTGATGGCCTAATTTGAGTTTTTTACGCCACGGGGGGCGGAGTCTTCGGGGTGAAATGGCACCATTTCGCGGCAACGCAGCGCCAGCATTCCGGCCTTCGGGCGCGGCAGACATAGCGCCCGTGCAGAATCAGCCAGTGATGGGCATCGCGCAGCATCTCCGGCGGCAAACGCTTGAGCAGCGCCTCCTCGACCGCGCGCGGCGTCTTGCCGGGGGCGAGGCCGGTGCGGTTGCTCAGGCGGAAAATATGCGTATCAACCGCCATCGTCGCCTCTCCGAAGGCGACATTGAGGACGACGTTGGCCGTTTTGCGCCCGACCCCGGGGAGTGCTTCGAGGGCGGCGCGGTCTTTTGGCACTGCCCCGCCATGGCGCTCGACGAGGAGGCGGGCGAGTTCGGCGAGGTGACGGGCTTTCGCCTGCCAGAGCCCAATCGAGCGGATGAACGGGCCGATGCCGTCCGCGCCGAGGGCCGCCATCGCCCGCGCGTCGGGCGCGGCAGCGAAGAGCGCCGGGGTCACACGGTTGACGGCGGCGTCCGTCGTCTGCGCTGAAAGCACGACCGCGACCAGGAGGGTGAAGGGATCGCTATAGCGCAGCTCCGTCCGCGGGTGCGGGTTGGCGCTGGCAAGGGCTTCGATGAAGTGCCGCACCTCGTCCAAAGAGAGCGGTTTCGCCGCGCGCGGACGCGCAGCTTTCCGTGAATTTTCCGACATTTTCCCCCTCATCGCGGCGCCCCGCGCGATCGCGCGGAAGGTGCCGTGCCCTAAGCGGGATGAGATTTGGCGAAGGCTGCCTTTTGCGCCTCGCTCGCCGGTTTTTGATATTTCGCCTGCCAGTCCTTATAGGGCATGCCGTAGACGATCTCCCGGGCCTCGGGGTCGGTGAGGGCGAGGCCGGCTTCCTCGGCCGCCTCGCGATACCAGCGCGAGAGACAATTGCGGCAGAATCCGGCAAGATTCATAAGATCGATGTTCTGGACGTCGCTCCGCTCGCGCAAATGCGCAACGAGGCGGCGGAAGGCGGCGGCTTCGAGCGCGATACGGGTCGCCTCGTCGGTCGGCTTTGTCATGGCTGCTCTCCCATGGATACTCTCAGCCCGGCTAAGATGGCGCGGCGAGCCTCGCTTCGCCATAGTGGGTCCAGAGCGAGGAGATAGAAGCATATGGCTTGGGAGGAAATGGCGGCGCGCGAGATTTTGCGGGCGGTGTTCGATGCCGCGATCGCCAGTGCCGATCCGCGCCGCGTGCTCGCCGCCCACCTGCCGCCGCCGCCACGCGGCCGGGTGGTCGTCGTCGGGGCTGGCAAATCGGCGGCGGTGATGGCGCAGGCGGTGGAAGCGGCCTGGCCGGCGGTTTCGCTTTCCGGCCTCGTCGTCACCCGCTATGGCCACGCCGTGCCGACGCGCCGGATCGAGGTCGTCGAGGCCGCGCACCCGGTGCCGGACGCCGCCGGCGAAGCGGCGGCGCGGCGCATCCTCGGCCTGGTGCAGGGGTTGCAGCCGGAGGATATGGTGCTGGCGCTGATCTCGGGCGGCGGCTCGGCACTGCTCGCGCTACCGGCGCCGGGGGTGACGCTCGCCGACAAGCAGGCGATCAACCGCGCCCTTCTCGCCTCGGGGGCGACGATCGGCGAGATGAATACGGTGCGCAAGCATCTCTCGGCGATCAAGGGCGGGCGGCTTGCCGCCTGCGCGCGCCCGGCGCGGCTCGTCACGCTTGCGATCAGCGACGTCCCCGGCGACGATCCGGCGGTCATCGGCTCCGGCCCGACGGTGCCCGACCCCTCCACCACTGAAGAAGCGCGTGAGATTCTGGCGCGCTATCGCATCACCCCGCCGGCCGCCGTCGCCGCCCATCTCGCGAGCGCGGCGGCGGAGACGCCCAAGCCCGGCGATCTGCCGCACGCCTCCTTTCAGCTCATCGCAACCCCGGCGCTGGCGCTCGCCGCCGCCGCCGCGCGCGCGCGTGACGCCGGTCTTACGCCACTCATTCTCGGCGACGCGCTCGAGGGCGAGAGCCGCGAGCTCGGCACCGTGCTCGCCGGCATTGCGACCAGCGTGCGCCGCAACGGGCTGCCGCTGTCCCCACCCGCGCTGCTGCTCTCGGGCGGCGAGACGACGGTGACGCTGGCCGCGGATGCCGCCCCAGGTGCCGCGCCCGGGCGCGGTGGGCGCAACACCGAATGCCTGCTCGGCCTCGCGCTCGCGCTGGCCGGCGCGCCGGGGATTTTCGCCCTTGCCGGTGACAGTGACGGCATCGACGGCACCGAGGACGCGGCGGGCGCCATCATCACCCCCGAGACGCTGACCCGCGCCCGCGCGCACGGGCTCGATCCTCGCGCGATGCTTGCCGCCCACGACAGCTACAGCCTCTTTTCGGCGCTCGGCGATCTCGTCGTCACTGGCCCGACGCTGACCAATGTCAATGATATCCGCGCCATTCTGATCGCATGAAAGCCGCCCCATGAGCCCTCAGATGCAGCCTCATCTCCGCCGCCATCGGCGCACCAAGATCATCGCCACCATCGGCCCCGCGAGTTCGACGCCGGAGGTTCTGGCGCGGCTGTTCCAGGCCGGGGCGGATGTGTTCAGGCTCAATTTCTCGCATGGAACGCACGAGGACCACGCCGCGCGGATCCAGGCGATCCGCGCGCTTGAAGCGGAATTCGCGCGGCCGATCGGCATCCTCGCTGATGTCCAGGGGCCGAAATTGCGCGTCGGGCGGTTTGGCGGCGGGCGTGTGCATTTGCAGACCGGCCAGGAATTCCGCCTCGACCTCAACCCGACGCCGGGCAATTCGCGCCGCGTCGAGTTGCCGCATCCGGAAATCATCGCCGCGGCTGAAATCGGCACCTCGCTCTTGCTCGATGACGGAAAATTGCGGCTTCGGGTGACGCATAAGCGGAGCGACCATCTGGAAACCGAAGTCGTGGTCGGCGGCCCGCTGTCCGACCGCAAGG
>JAJYXY010000211.1 GCA_021801465.1 Pseudomonadota bacterium | reverse complement strand
CGATCGCGTAGATCAGGCCGAGCCCTTGATGCATCGTCTTGGCGTAGAAAGCACGACGCGGGCGAGTTTCGCGTTTTACACGACGCCGGCGGAAATCGACGCTCTCGCCGAAGGGCTTTTGCGCGTTGCGGAGTTTTTTGCCTGATGTTCGAGGATCTCCGCGATCTTTATCAAGAAGTCATTCTCGATCACGGCCGCCGTCCGCGCCATAGCGGCAAACTTGCGGCCTATGATGCGAGCGCACGCGGCGATAACCCGCTCTGCGGCGATCGGATTACGCTCTGGCTGCAATATGCGCCCGACGGCACCATCGCCCGCGCCGGTTTCGACGCCAAAGGCTGCGCGATCAGCATCGCGTCCGCCGATCTCATGGCCGAGACCGTCGCCGGGCTCGATGCCGGGGCGGCGCGCACGCTTGCCGGCGCCTTGCAGACTCTGGCCAAGACCGGGAACGCCCCGCCCCTCGATGCGCCGCTCGCCGAACGCATCGAACGGGTTTTACCGCTCGGGGGCGTGCATGAATTTCCCTCGCGGGTGAAATGCGCAACCTTGCCGTGGCATGCGCTGCTTGCCGCGCTCGCCGGCACGGAGACAGTGTCCAGTGAATGATCATCAACAAAGTGATTCCGCGGGCGCAGCGCACAGCGCCTGGACGCCGGCCGGAGAAACCGTGCCGCCGCCGAGCGAAGACGCCGTGATCGCCGCCATCGCCACCATCTATGACCCCGAAATTCCTGTGAATATCTACGAACTCGGCCTGATCTACGCGATCGAGATCGGCGAGGATGGCCTCGTCAAGGTCGAAATGACGCTGACCGCGCCCGCCTGCCCGAGTGCGCAGGAATTGCCGGCCCAGGTCGAAGAGGCGGTGGCTGCCCTTCCCGGCGTGCGCGCCGTTTCGGTGGAAACGGTCTGGGATCCGCCTTGGGAGCCGAGCCGGATGAGCGAAGAAGCACGGCTCGCGCTCAACATGTTCTGATACGGAGGGATGATACGATGACGACGACGCTTCACCCCACCAACGCCACGCCACGCCGCGGCCTGCCGCCGCTGCTCTCGCTCAGCGAGGCGGCAGTTGCGCGCCTGCGCCGGCTTTATGAAAGCGGCGAGGAAGGGCGGCTGCTCCGCGTCTCCGTTGGCACCAAGGGATGTTCGGGCCTCTCCTATCAAATGAGCTGGGTGGCAGCGCCCGGCCCCGGCGATGAAACCATCACCCAGGATGGCGTCACCGTGTTGATCGACCGCCAGGCGACGCTTTTTCTTATCGGGACGATGATGGATTATCGCGAGGGCGCGCTGGAATCCGGGTTCACGTTCGTCAACCCGAATGAGAAGGGCCGTTGCGGCTGTGGCGAGAGTTTCCACGTCTAATACCGGTCAGCGATCTCGCTAACCGGTATTGAGCTGATTTTGCGCGCAGCCGCCACACCAACCCTGCGCGCATACCGGCCAGCGATCTCGCTAACCGATATAATACTGATTCTTGAGCTTGCGCAGAGCCGCGACGCCAATCCTGCGGCGGCGCTCAGTGCGGCAGCGTGGCGAAGGCCTTGGTGAAGAAATCGGGCGCGCCGAAATTGCCGGATTTGAGGGCGAGAAGCAGCGCCGGGCCATCGCCCTCGGCGCGGGTCCAGGGCACGCCGGGGTCGATCGGCGCGCCAATGCGGAGGCTCCGCACACGTAGGCGCGAGACCACCGCGCCCGAGGTTTCACCCCCAGCGACGACGAGGCGCCGCACCCCGAGATCGCGAAGGCCGGCGGCGATGGCAGCGAGCGCGGCCTCGACCAAAACCCCGGCTTGCGCGCGCCCGAGACGCGCCTGCACGGCGGCGACCCGCTCGGGTGGGGCGGAGGCGGAAATCAGCACCGGCCGCGCCGCCGGGGCGGTGCCGAGATGGTCCTTCGCCCAGGCCAGTGCTGCGGCAGCGAGTGCGGCGGCATCGGGGGTCGCAAGCGGATCGAGGTCGAACGTTGGGAGCACGTCGCGCGCCCGCGCGATCTGACCGAGGGTTGCGCGCGAGCAGGAACCGGCGAGGATCGCCGAAAGACCCGGCACATCGTCGAGCGCCGCCGGATCGGCGCGCTCGGGAAGCAAGCCCTGGCTTCGGAAATTCGCTGGCAATCCCATGGCAACGCCCGAGCCGCCAGTGATCAGCGCATGCTCGGCCGCCGCCGCGCCGATCGCGCGGAGATGGCGCTCCTCGACGGCATCAACGATCGCATAGCGCTTGCCCTCGGCTGCGAGCGCCGCCATCGCGTCGCCGATCGGCTTCGCTCCCGCCTCGACCACGGCATAAGGGACGAGGCCGACTTCGCCCGTCGTTTGACGCCCGAGCACGCGGACCAGATCGGGGTCGCGCATCGGCGTCAGCGGATGGTTTTCCATGCCGCTTTCATTGAGCAGCCGGCTACCGACGAAGAGATGGCCCTGATAGACGCTCCGCGCATTGGCCGGAAAGGCCGGGCAGGCGAGAGCGAAGCCGGCGCTGAGATCGGCAAGCAGCGCATCGGCGACCGGGCCGATATTGCCGGCGTCCGTGCTGTCGAAGGTCGAGCAGTATTTGAAGAAAATCTGCCGGCAACCGGCGGCGCGCAGCGTGGCGAGGGCGGCGCGGCTCGCGCTGATCGCGTCTGCAACCGGCGCTGTGCGCGATTTGAGAGCGATCACCAGCGCATCAGCCTCGGGCAGCGGCTGGCCGGACGCGGGCACGCCGATGAGCTGGACGGTGCGCATGCCATTTTCGACGAGCATGCTGGCAAGATCGGTCGCGCCGGTGAAATCATCGGCGATGCAGCCAAGCAGCGGCATGTTTTCCTCCAAACCTAAGCGTCTCATCCCGCCGCCAGCGCTTGCGCGAAGGCGGCGATTTGTGTCTCCCACCCCGGCAGGGCCTGCCCCGCGCGCCAGGCGTTTTCGGCCATCTCGGCACGGAGGCCGGCATCGAAAATCAGCCGCCGCAGCGCCTTCGAAAGCTGCTCGTGATCGCCGGGTGCGGCGAAAACGCCAGCATTTTCCGGCACCTCGGCAGCGGCGGCGCCGCCGGTGCAGACAGCGACAGGCAGGCCGCGCGCCAGCGCTTCGGCGACTGCCATGCCATATCCCTCCCAGTGCGTCGCGAGCGCGAAGAGATCGGCGCCCTGCCAGAGGCGATCGAGTGCGGCGTCATCGACCTCGCCGGCGAACGTCACTTTCGCTGCAATTCCGAGATCAGCGGCGAGGGCGCGGAGGTTTGCGGCATGAGCCGGATCGCTCGCCGTCTCGCCGGCGATGGTGAGGGAAAATTCGAGGTCAAAGAGCGGCGCGAGCGCGCGGAGCAGCACGTCATGGCCCTTGCGCGGGATCAGCGCGCCGACTGAGAGGATCGCCACGCCTGGCCCGCCCGAGCCCCGGCTCCGCGGCGCGGGATCGGTGCCGGGTGTGACGACGCGAAGGCGCGCGGGCGCGACGCCGAATTCTTTTTCCAGCCGTGCGGCGGTTTCCGCGCTGGTTGCGATGACGGTTTTGAGGCGCGGCAGCAGGCGACATTCGAGGGCACGCAGATCGGCACGGTCGGCCTCGGAAAATCCGGTCTCGAGCGCCGTCGGGTGATGGATGAGACCGATCGCGCGGCCGGTGATGGCGGCGAGATGGGGGACGAAGGCAGGCAGCGCGAGCCCGTCGATCACCGCGACCGTGTCTGGCGTGAGCGCCTCGAGCCCGCGCCCGGCCGCCTCCTCCGCCGCCTGGTCGGCGAGCGGGTGGCGCCCCGCGAGTGCGATCACCGCAACCTCGTGCCCGGCGCGCCGCAGCCCTTCAACCATGCGCCGGTCATAGGCATAGCCGCCGGAAAGCCGCGCCCACGGGGCGGGGACGAAGAGCGCGATCCGGCTCACGCCGCGCCCTCGGCGCCGATCGGCCCCTCGAAGGCGGCGAAGGCGCGCGGGCTTTCGCGCAGCACCACCTTGAGCCCGGCGACACGCGCCCCACCCGCGCCGAGCGCGCCTGCGCGGCAAGCATCGGCGAGAAGGGCATGGATATGGGCGGCGAGGAATTCGGTGGTGGTGTTGCGCCCGGCAAATTCGGCCATGTCGTCGAGATTGCGGTAATCGAGGCGATCGAGCACGCGGCGCAAGACTTGGCCCGCGAGGCCGATATCGACCACCAGATGATCAGCATCGAGGCTGTGGGCTCGAAACTCCGCCTCGATCGCGTAGGTCGCGCCATGGAGGCGCTGGGCGGGGCCAAAAACTTCGCCGCGGAAGGAATGGGCGATCATCACATGGTCGCAAACGGTGACGCTATACATGTCAGGCTCCATAGGTGATCACGTGGCAAAGCCCGCCCCGGAGCAGCCGCGGCATCGCAGCGGGGAGATCCTCGAAGCGGGTTACTGGTTCGAGCAGCGCATCAAACACCGGATCGCAGAGAAGATCGAGAGCGAGCGCAAGCCGCGCGCGCGCGCTGCGCCGGCCACGCATGGCGGGAGCGACGCGGCCGACCTGACTTGCGATGATCCGCAGCCGCCGGGCATGAAAATCCTCCCCGAGCGGCACCACGGGCGCGGCATCACCATACCAGCTCGCCTCGATGATCGCCGCCTCGTCGCCAGCGGCGCGCAACGCGTGCGCGAGGCCCGCGGCGGAGGCCGAGGCGTGAAAGACGAGATCCTGGTCGCGAGGTGCCGCGTCGGGCAGCGCGAAGCGACAGCCGAGCGCGCGTGCCTGGGTCGCGCGGGCGGGATCGAGATCGCAGAGTGTTGCCTCGATGCCGGGAATGCGCGCGAGCAAGGCTCCCGTGAGCAGGCCGAGGACGCCGGCGCCAATGACCAGAACCCGCATCCCGGGCAGCGGTGTGGCATCCCAGAGCAGGTTGAGCGCGGTTTCCATATTGGCGGCGAGCACGGCGCGGGCGCTCGGCACCGCGTCTGGCACCGGCACGGCGAGCGCTTCGGGCGCATGGAAAATATCCTGATGCGGGTGAAGGACGAAGAAGCGCGCGCCGCTCTCGTCGTGGCCGACGGCGCAATAGCCGTATTTCACCGGAAATGGGAAGGCGCCAGCCATCAGCGGCGCCCGCATCGCTTGGAACTGGCTTTCGGGGACGCGCCCGGCGAACACCAGCGCCTCGGTCCCGCGCGAGATGCCACTCGCGATCATGGTCAGCCGGATCTCGCCCGGCGCCGGCGGTCGCAAATCCTCGGCGCGGATCTCGCCGCGCCCCGGCGCGACGGTCCAGAAAGCACGGGCTTTCATTGCCGGGTCTCAAGGAGCGCGATATCGAGCAGGAGATCGCCGCCCAAAGGATAAACCCTCCAGTCAAGGCGCTGCGCCTCGGCCGGCGTTGCGACTTGGGGCAGCGCGAAAGCGGGGATGCCGCCGCCAAGGAGCAGCGGCGCGAGGGTCACGTGCAGCCGGTCAAGCAGGCCGGCGGCGAGAAACCGCGATAGCGTCACCCCGCCGCCCTCAACGAGCACGCGCCGCAAGCCCCGCTCGGCGAGCTGATCGAGAAGCGCGTGGAGATCGAATACGCCATCCGGGCACGCAATCCCGATAAGCTCGGCGGTGCCGTGGCGGGTTACGTCGGCCGCGTGCTCTTCGGCAACACAGAGGAGCGTCGCCCCACCATCCTGAAAGACGTGAAACCCGACGCCGAGCCGGCGCTTGGGGTCGAGCACCACCCTGACCGGCGAGGGACCAGGAACCCGGCGCGTGGTCAGGCGCGGGTCATCAGCGGCGACGGTGCTGGCACCGACCAGGACAGCATCGGCGCTGGCGCGGAGACGATGAGTGTGATCGAGATCTTCCGCGCCACCGATCCAGCGCGAGGCGCCCGAGGATGTCGCGATGCGGCCATCGAGGCTTTGGGCGATACGGCCGAGGACGAAACGCACACCCTCCGCGACCCCGAGGAACGGAGACGCCGGCACCGCCATCGCCGTCTCAGCGCGCGCCGAACTGCTTGGCGCCGAACAGATTTTCGCGCTCCTGGTCGGTCATCGCGCCACGGCGCTGATTCTCGCTCAGAACCTCGACGCCGCGCATCACGGCGGGGCGGGCGGCGATTGTGTCATGCCAGCGGCGAACATGCGGGTAATCGGCGAGGTCGATGCCGCGCCGCGACGGATTGCGCACCCAGGGGAAGGTCGCGATGTCGGCGATCGAGTAGTCCGCGCCGGCGAGATACTCGCTCTCAGAAAGACGCTTATCGAGCACGCGATGCAGGCGCTTGACCTCGTTGGTGTAGCGCTCGATGGCGTAGGGGATCTTTTCCGGCGCATAGGCGGCGAAATGGTTATACTGGCCGAACATCGGCCCGACGCCGCCCATCTGGAACATCAGCCATTGCAGGCAGAGATAGCGCGCCGCCGGCTCGGCCGGGATCAATTTCCCGGTTTTTTCCGCGAGATAAATCAGGATCGCGCCAGATTCGAACAGAGCGAAGCGCTGCCCCCCCGGCCCGTCGGGATCAATGATCGCCGGAATGCGGTGATTGGGGGTGATCGCGAGGAATTCGGGCTTGAACTGCTCCCCCTGGCCGATATTCACCGGCACGACTTTATAAGGAAGCCCGATTTCCTCGAGCATAATATGCACTTTGTGCCCATTCGGGGTCGGCCAGGTCCAAACTTCTATCATGTGCTATTCCTTTCTTTACGCGGCAGTGCCTCCGGCACTGCCCAACAGGTAAAAGTTTTTTGGTTCTTTTTTTCAAAAAAGAACCACTCTCCCTTCTATGTCACGTTCTATTTCACGCCGGCAGCGCCAGGAAGTCGAGAGCCGCCTGAACGCCGCCGGCGCGGAACGGGATGCCGGCACCAGCGAGGCCCATTTCCACCCCGGCCAGCGTTCCGATCAGATCGAGATCACCGAAATGGCCGAGATGGCCGATCCGGAAGACCCGATCAGCGAGCGGGCCGAGACCGTTGCCGAGGCTCATGTTGAACCGCGCGAGGATGAGGGCGCGGAGACGATCGGCGCTCTCATTCTCGGGCAGGCGGACGGCGGTCAGGCTCGCGGAATAATGGCGCGGCTCGGCGCACTGGATTTCGAGCCCCCAGGCGCGCACCGCGTGCCGGGTTGCCTCGGCGTGGCGGGCGTGGCGGGCAAAGACCGCATCGAGCCCGATCTCGTGCAGCATCGAAAGCGCCGCGTCCAAGCCGTAGAGCAGGTTGGTCGCTGGTGTGTAGGGGAAAAAGCCGCGTTCATTGGCGGCGAGCATCGGCCGCCAATCCCAGTAGCTGCGGGCGAGACGCGCGCCCTCGGCGGCGGCCAGCGCCTTGCGACTGATCGCATTGAAAGAAAGACCGGGCGGCAGCATCAGCCCTTTTTGCGAGCCG
>JAJYXY010000294.1 GCA_021801465.1 Pseudomonadota bacterium | reverse complement strand
TCCCGATCTCAAGAAGGTGCCAAACCCGGAGCAGCCGGGCAAAAGCAGCGTAAGGCCAAGCAACCAACCACGCGGGGGGGAGAGGGAGGGGCGCGGGAAAAAGGGCATGCGGCGGTTCTCGTCGGTGTGGTGAAGCGTGAGAGATGCAATGTGGCCCGCGCGCGCGCGCTTCTCAAGCAGATTGCGCGGGCGCGGCAAGCGGGAGATGGCGCGCCACCCAGTCGGCGATCAGTGCCGGCGCGTTGAGCGCCAGCACTGGCCGGTCGCAGCCGGGCAAGGCGGCGTCGCTGGCGACGGCGATGATGTCGGGCTCCTCCGGCCAGAGCGGCGGCTTGCCGAGGGCAGGGCGATGGACCTCGATTTTTGGATAGGGCGCGCGCTTGAACCCTTCCACCAGCACCAGATCGACCGGCGAGAGATGGGCAAATAGGCTGGCGAAATCCATCTCTCCCCCGACATTCTCGTGCAGCAGCGCCCAGCGCGCCTCGCTCGCCACCAGCACTTCATGGGCGCCGGCGGCGCGGTGGCGAAAACTATCTTTGCCCGGGCGGTCGAGATCGAAGCCGTGATGGGCGTGCTTGATCGTCGAGACCGTGAGGCCGCGGGCGCGAAACAGCGGCAACAGCGCCTCGAGCAGAGTCGTCTTGCCGCTGCCGGACCAGCCGGCGAGGCCTAGCGCCTTCATCGCCGCTCGCCGCTCGCCGCCGGCGTCTCCGGCCCGGCGGCATGGCGAAGGCCGGCGGTGAGATAATCCCAACCGGTGAACAAGGTCAGCACGGCGGCGACCCAGAGCAGCGTCTCACCGATTACCGCGACCGGCACGAACGCGATCCCGAGCAGGCGCGCGGTATCATCGCCGGCGATCAGCGCCCCGAGGGCGGCGAGCTGCATCCCGGTCTTCCATTTGGCGAGCCGTGTCACCGGCAGGCCGACGCGGGTTTCGGCAAGATATTCGCGCAGCCCGCTCACCAGAATCTCGCGCAACATGATGACGATCGCGGGATAGAGGCCAAAGCGGCTGAGCCGGCTGGTGCCGACCAGCATCATCAGCGCCGCGCCGACCAGCAGCTTGTCGGCGATCGGGTCGAGCATGCGCCCGAAATCCGACATTTGCCGCCAGTGGCGTGCGAGCCAGCCATCGAAATAATCGGTGATGGCGGCGGCGGCGAAAAGCAGGGTCGCGGCAAGATCGGCCCAAGGCAGCCGCAACGCGAGCAGCACGACGAGCAGCGGAATCGCGGCGATCCGCGAGAGCGTCAGGATATTGGGCAGATCGGTCAGCATTGGACGATAAGGTTAGCCCTTCCGCCGTGACGGGGGAATGTCTTCGAGCCGCGCGCCGGGATTAAAATGCGCATAAAGCCGGCGCGCGGTCGCGCGGTTGATCCCGGGCGCGGTTTCGAGATCGGCGAGCCCCGCCTGTTTGACGCCGCGCACGGAGCCGAAATGGTTAAGAAGGGCCCGCTTGCGCGCAGCACCAATGCCGGTGATCTCGTCAAGCTCACTTCGGATCAGGCGTTTGGCCCGCCCGGCGCGGTGCGTCGTGATCGCGAAACGATGCGCCTCGTCACGGAGACGCTGGAGATAATAGAGCACCGGGTCGCGCGGCGGCAATTGCATCGGCGGCTGGCCGGCGCGGTGAAACCATTCCCGCCCGGCATCGCGATCCGGCCCCTTGGCGATGGCGATCACCGGCAGCGCGCCGAGGCCGAGGGACTCGAGCACCGCCAGCGTGCTCGAGAGCTGCCCGGCGCCGCCATCAATGAGCAAAAGATCGGGACGCACCTGATCGGGGCGGGCGGAGTCTTCAGGCTCGGCGCTGGCCGCAGCGAGGCGCGCGAAGCGGCGCTCCAGCATCTCGCGCAGCATGGCGAAATCATCGCCCGGGGTGATCGGGCCGCGGATGGCGAATTTGCGATAGGCGGCTTTCTCGAACCCCTCCGGCCCGGCGACGATCATCACCCCATACGGGCTGGTGCCCATGATATGGCTATTGTCGAACACCTCGATCCGGCGCGGCGGCGCCGACAGCGCGAAAGTGCGGGCAACGCCCTCGAGCAGTGTCGCCTGCCCCGCCGCTTCGGCGAGCCGGCGCTCCAACGCCTCGCGCGCGTTCATCCGGGCGAGATCGAGGACCGCACGCTTTTCGCCGCGCTGCGGCACCGCGAGCATGATCTTGCGCCCCGCTTTCATGCCGAGGGCCTCGGCGATCAGCGAGGGCTCAGGGACGGCGTCGCTCAACAGAATTTGCGGCGGCGGCGGTTTGTCATCGTAGAACTGGGCGATGAACGCCGCGAGCACGACGCCGATCTCCTCATTCTGCGCGTGGGTGGGGAAAAACGCGCGATTGCCGTTATTGTGGCCGCCGCGGATGAAAAATACCTGGATCGCGGTCTGACCCGCGGTCTGCCAAGCGCCGATGACATCGGCATCGCCCAGTGATTCGGGGTTGATCGCGCCATGGCCCTGCACCTGGGTGAGCCCGCGGATACGATCACGCAGCATCGCCGCGCGCTCGAAATCGAGCGCCGCCGAGGCCGCTTCCATCTCGGCGGCGAGCTGGCGCTGGATCCGCAGGCCGGCGCCGCCGAGAAACGCCTTCGCCTGGGCGACCAGTGCCGCGTAATCCTCCTCGCTGATCCGCCCGACGCAGGGCGCGCTGCAGCGCTTGATCTGATAAAGGAGACAGGGCCGCTCGCGATGGGCAAACACCGTGTCGGCGCAGCTGCGCAGCAAAAAGACGCGCTGCAATTCGGTGAGCGTCTGATCGACCGACCAGGCCGAGGCAAACGGCCCCCAGTAACTCCCGCGCCGGGTCTGGGCGCCGCGATGCTTGGTGATCTGGGGAAACGGGTGATCTTCGGTCAGCAGCAGCCAGGGATAGGATTTATCGTCACGCAGCACGATGTTATAGCGCGGCTTGAGCCGCTTGATCAGCGTCGCCTCCAAAAGCAACGCCTCGGCCTCGCTATGGGTGACGATGATTTCGAGCGAAACAGTTTCGGAAACCATCCGCCGCAGCCGCTCAGGGAGACGCGCCGGCTGGAGATAGGCCGGCACCCGCTTTTTGAGGCTGCGCGCCTTGCCGATATAGAGCGCATTGCCGCGGCCATCGAGCATCCGGTAAACCCCCGGCGCCTCGGGCAGCGTTGCGATCGCGGCGGCAATGATCGCGGCCCCGCCTTTTTGTGGCGCGGCAGGTGCGGCTTGGTTGGGCGAAAGCGGCTCGGACACGGATTTTCGATAAGCGCATACGCGCGCTGGCTCAAGTCCCGTGGCGCCAGCCGCCGCTTTGGCCAGCTACTGCCTTGGGTTGTGGCGGCGGGGCATCGCTGCCTTTCATAGCCTGTGGATAAGTTTGTGGGCAGAACGCCGGCGACCGGCGCCGAAGGGCAGATTTCCGCCAGTTTGCTCACTCGCCCGGTTTTTGCGGATATGTTTATCATATTGATTTTACTTGATAATTTACTCACAGCAGCGAGATGCTTTGAGCATCGCGCGACAGGCGTCTGGAAATGCTGACAAATCACTGGGCGGTGGACAATCCGCCGGACATGTTCGCTTTTCTCTGTGTCAGATCGCCGACGGCCTCTACCGAGAGGCGAACAGTCTCACACCCGTCGCCCGCCGCTCGCCGCCCGCAGCGTGTGCCACAGGCGATGGCGGCGCGCCGTCAGCGGAGCGGCAGCACCGAGGCGCTTGCGCCACGATCGGCGATGATCCCGCCGATCGCCCGCTGCGACGTCGCTTCATTCTGGAATGGTTTTACGTTTTGCATGTAAATGAGGCAGCAAACCCGAAGAAATGAGGTAAAATTGGTAATTTCCCCACGTTCTTCAGCCACTTCATCATAGAGTTTTTCAATGAATTGGCTCGTCGCCATACGCTCGTTATTGGCGATTTCCTGGATTACCTGCCAGAACATGTTTTCGAGCCGGATCGTCGTCACGACCCCATGTATCCGCACCGAACGGGTGCGCGATTCATAGAGAATGGGATCGGAGGAGGCATAGATTTTGCACATCGCTCGGTTTTCTCCCAGGGCCACGTCCAGGGTCAGGGCGTCTTGCGGGGACGACGCCTCTCATGCGCGCTGGCCGCTCGCCTTACAGCGCTCCGCCAGCGCGCCATCGAGAGCTTAGCCGCTCAAATCGTCCCCTGCTTCATTTGTTCGGCAATGAAGCGGCTTTGACGAATGGCAAGGGTCACAATCGTCAAGGTCGGGTTTTCCGCCGCCCCCGTGGTGAATTGCGATCCGTCGGAGATGAAAAGATTTTTGACGTCGTGGGTCTGGCCAAATTTATTGCACACGCCGTCGCGTGGCTTGTCGCTCATCCGACAGGTGCCGAGGTTATGGGTGGAGGGATAGGGCGGGACGAGATAGACATCCTTGGCACCCGCCGCCTGATACACCGCCGCCCCTTGCGCGAAGGCATGATCGCGCATCGCGACGTCGTTCGGATGATCATCGTAATGAACATTGGGAACCGCAAGGCCGAATTGGTCTTTCGTCGTATCATTGAGTGTGACGCGATTGGTCTCGCGTGGCATGTCCTCGCCGACGATCCACATCCCGGCGGTATTGGCGTATTGATCGAGCGCGTTGGTAAATGCGCGCCCCCACGCGCCAGGATTGAGAAACGCGGCATAGAAAGGAAGCCCGAGCGAGATCGTCTCCATGTGATAGCCGCCGACGAAGCCACGCTTGGGATCGAGCCGCGCCTCGTCGCCAACGATGCCGGCCATCGTCGTGCCCTTGAACATATCGACGCGGTTGGGAAAGGTCGCATAGACCGAGGCGGTGAGGTGACGCATGTAATTTTGCCCGACCTGACCGGAGCCGTTGGCGAGACCGTCGGGGAACATGGCGGAGGCGGAGAGGAGGAGAAGGCGCGGGCTCTCGATCGAGTTCGCGGCGAGCGCGACGACGCGCGCGCGCTGGCGCTGCAGATTGCCCTCGCCATCGAAATAGAGAACGGCGGCGGCCTTGCCTTGCGCGTCATGCTCGATCCGCACAACCTGGGCTTTGGCACGCACCTCGCATTTGCCGGTTGCCAACGCTTTGGGAATCTCCGTGTAAAGCGTTGACCATTTCGCCCCCGTCCGGCACCCTTGGAAGCAAAAGCCGCGTTGGTAGCAATGGGTTCGGCCATCACGCGGCTCGGAGTTGATCGCCATCCGGCCGGTGCTCACTTCCTTATAGCCGAGCTTGGTCGCGCCGTTATAGAGAACCTTGAAATTATTATTGCCGGGAAGCCCGGGGATGCCATTGGTGCGTGTCACACCCATTTTTTTCTCGGCGAGATCATAAAACGGGTCGAGATCGGCGCGCGTGATGGGCCAATCCAAGAGATTGGCGCCGGGAATGTCGCCATAGACGGTGCGGGTCTGCAATTCATGCGGCTGAATGCGAAGGCTCGCCCCCGCCCAATGCACCGTGGTGCCGCCGACGGTCTTGCAAATCCACGCCGGAAGTGTGGGAAAATCCTTGGCCACACGCCAGGTGCCCGATGTCGTTCGTGGATCGAGCCAAGCGAGCTGCGTAAATGAGGGCCATTCATCGGCGATGAAATCGGTCTGCGTGTGCCAATCACCCGCTTCCAGCAAAACGACTTTGATGCCTTGCTGCGCGAGTTCGTTGGCGAGCGTGCCGCCGCCAGCCCCTGAGCCGATGATCACGACGACGCTGTCATCGTTTTTTTCGAACTGGATTTTGTTGGTATTTTCCTGGTCCATGTCTGCCTCCCTGATCGCGGTTTAGCGTCTCTTCAATCATCCTTGGGGATAGGGCCGCTCGCCGATGGCGGCGGATCGGGAAGCCATTTGAGATCGTTGAAACCGGTATATAAATACCCGGTATCGCCCGCCTCCCCGCCATAGCCGAAATGCTTGAAGGCAAGCGGGTTGTTGTAGAGCGTGTTCACCGAAGTGACACGGAGATAAGAGAAGAACGGCGTGCCTTCGAGGGCACGGACATCGATCTCCTGCAAGGCGACATCGCGCCCGAGCCAGTTGCCATTACCGATCGCATTCAAATGACCGATCCCCTCCAGCAAGATCAAGCGGGTCGCTTTATCGGCAGCGGCTTTCTGATCGACCGCCTTGACGACCAGCGCATAGACCGCATCGTCCAGGCTCGGATGCGGGTAGAGATGCTTGATGAACGCCATCACGATGCGTGCTTGCCCCTCATCGAGGGCGCTGAGCTCAAGCGCCCAGGTGCGGCTCGGCACAAAGGGCGCGAGCGCCGAACCCGCACTCAAAACGCCAATCAGCAGCGAACTTCCCTGCAGCATCCCGCGCCGGGTGAGCGGAATGGGTTCGTGAGACGGATCGGTTTTTCGTAGCACGTCAACCTCCTGTGATGCTTTGTCTCGGTTTTATTGATAATGACCGCCGCGCTGCAAAACCTCGATTTTGTAGCCATCGGGGTCCTCGGTGAAGAAAAAGCGCGCGAGCGGGCGCCCCTCCTTGGTCTTAAGTTCCTTGATGTCTTGGACATGAGGAAAGGATGCGCGGAGCCGCGCATGGATCGCCGCAAGGTCATCGACGGAGAAGGCGATATGACCATAGCCATCGCCCAGGGCGTAGGGTTCCTTGCGTGATTTGTTCCAGGTGAGTTCGAGCTCGAAGGCGCTCTCGGGATGGCGTAAGTAAACCAACGCGAAGTCGTCAAAATCGAGCCGATGGACTTCTTCCATGCCAAAAGCGCGCCGATAGAAATCGAGCGATTTATCGAGATCGAAGACGCGCACCATCATATGGATCGGCTTGGTCACGTTATCCTCCCCATCGTTTTGCCAACGATGAAGCGTAGCATAGGCGATGCGATCAAGGGTTGGGTAATAGGATGGTAAATTGCCGAGGATGCGCGCCAGTCATGGCAACAAGGATGTCTTGCCCGTTCGCCGGATGCTCACAGAGGATCGCGGCATTCTCGATCTTGGTGCTTGAAACTGGGCGCCGCCTCGCTAATTTCGCGCGATGCGTGGAGAGGATTTCAGGGCGTGAGGGAGGCCGCGGCCGAGGCGCCGCTCTTTGAGGCGGTGATCGTGCCGCATCGCAGCCTCTCTCGGCGCGGCCTCGCGGTGCTGATTGGCGCCGTTGGTGGCGCATGCGCCCTGACTGCGACATTGTTTTTCTTCCTCGGCGCGTGGCCTGTCGCGGGGTTCAGCGGGGCGGAGATCGCGCTCGCCGCTTTTTTGATCCGCTATCATGCGCGCGCGGCGCGCGAGAGCGAGGTGGTGCTGCTCTCCGAGCAGCGGCTCCGCATCATTCAGACCGATCGGCGCGGCGCGCGACGTGAGCGGGTTCTCGACCCGGTTTGGCTCAAGGTCGAGCTGCACGAGCGCCCCGGCCGGGTGCCGGCGCTGCTACTCACCGGCGGGCGGGCGCGATGTGAAATCGCGGCGCATCTCGGGGAGGCGGAAAAGCGTGATCTCGCCCAGGCACTAGCCGAGGCGTTGCACGAGTGGCGTCACCCGCGCTTTGACAATCCGCAACTGCGTAAGACGTGAACAGCGACTCTAAGACCAGCCGGCCGAAAGAATGAGGCGTCGTTTGCAGACAGCCGGTTGGTATGTGGTCGATTGTGCGCAGAGCCGCCACGCCAACCCTCTGCGCTGCGATTGTGCGCAGAGCCGCCACACCAACCCTCTGCGCTGCGATTGTGCGCAGAGCCGCCACACCAACCCTCTGCGCTATCGGT
>JAJYXY010000012.1:7281-7711 GCA_021801465.1 Pseudomonadota bacterium | reverse complement strand
CGGCGTCGGTATTAGCGTAGCAGAATCGATCCTCGCCATCGAGCAGCACCACCGCGACCGGCAAGGCGCCGAGCAGGAGTGCCGCCTCGGGGACCATATCCGTCCCGGGCGCGCGGGGCGATCTCATGCCGCGTCTGCGATCGCCATTGGCGCTGCGATCAGCGGGTCATAAAAACGGTCGATCAGCGCCAAAACCGCCGCGACCGCGTCAAGCCGGTTGATTTCGGCGCGAAACGCCGCCGAACCGCGCAGGCCCGTGGTGTACCAGGCGATGTGCTTGCGCGCGATGCGAAGCCCGGCCCCAGCACCGTAATGGCTGAGCATAGCATCGAGATGGCTGAGCAGGATTTCCTTCTGGCGCGCGAGCGGCGGCGCAGCGATCGTCTCGCCGGTCGCGAGGAAATGGCTGATTTCGGCGAGCAGCCAGGGC
>JAJYXY010000012.1:0-7271 GCA_021801465.1 Pseudomonadota bacterium | reverse complement strand
AATCGGCGTTGCCGGTGTAGAATTGCTGGCGGGTGCGGCCATGCACGCTCACCATGCGGATGCCGCAGGATTCGGCGATGCGCGCAAGGCGCGGCGCGTTGCGGTTGGCGTGGTCCCAGCCGAGGCGCATTTTCAGCGTCACCGGAACCGGGACGGCGCGCACCGTGGCCTCGAGAATGCGCGCCGCCTGCCCCTCGTCGCGCATCAGGGCCGAGCCCGCCTGCTGGCCGAGCGCCACTTTCTTCACCGGGCAGCCGAAATTGATGTCGATCAGATCGGCGCCGCGTGCAACGGCGAGCCGCGCCGCCTCCGCCATCGCCTGCGGCTCGCAGCCGGCGAGTTGGACGGCGTTCGGCCCGGTGCCGGAGACCACTTCCGCCATCCGCAATGTCGTCTGGTTTTCGCGAATCATCGCCCAGGAGGCGATCATCTCCGAAACCACGAGGCCGGCGCCGAGCGCGCGCACGAGGCGGCGGAACGGCAGATCGGTCACCCCCGACATCGGCGCGAGAATGACCGGCTCGGGAAGCCGCACGCCACCGCCGAGGTCGATCGCGGCGAGCTTGGGAAAACCGGCGGGAGCGGGAGACGGCGAAGAAAGGGTGCTCAGCATTTAATCAAATTAGCCGCTCGACGGTTGACGCGCAACCAGCGCCCGGCGATCATGCCGAGAGAGAGAGCAGATGGGCGCAGGGGGCGCGGGAGTGTTGCACGAAAATCATGCGCCGTTGCCAAGCTGGCTGCCCCGCATCGGCACCGGTTTTGATGTCCACGCCTTCGCGCCGGGCCGCACGCTGGTTCTTTGCGGCGTCATCGTGCCGCATGAGCAAGGGCTCGCCGGCCATTCGGACGCCGATGTCGGCATCCACGCGCTTTGTGACGCGATTTACGGCGCCCTCGCCGAGGGCGATATCGGGCGCCATTTCCCGCCCTCCGACGCCGAATGGAAAGACGCCGACAGCGCCCGCTTCCTCCGCCACGCGGCTGGCCGCATCAGGGCGCGCGGCGGCGTCTTCGGCAATGCCGACGTCACCCTGATCTGCGAGCGGCCGAAAATCGCGCCGCACGTGCCGGCGATGGCGGCACGGCTCGCCGAACTCCTCGGCGTCGCCGCGGGCCAGGTTGCGATCAAGGCGACGACTTCGGAAAAGCTCGGCTTCACCGGCCGCGGCGAAGGCATCGCCGCGCTCGCGAGCGCGCTGGTGCTGCTGCCGGCGTAAGCCCGCGGCGTTCAGCGGCCTGACGCACCGACCGGCGCGCAATTGCTGCGCCCGGCGGCGACGCAATCCTGCACCCGCCCGGCCTCGCCGAGAACATGGACGAGCCAGAGCCCGCCCGCGACGAGAACGGCCACCACGACCAGCGCAATCAAGGCGCCGCGCGGCGGCGGATCATCGTCGCGATCGTCAGCCATGCTCAGCCAACCAGTCTCGCCGCCGCCAGCGCCTGATCGAGATCGGCGAGAATGTCATCGATATGCTCGATGCCGATGGAAAGCCGCACATAACCGGGCGAAACCCCGCTCGCCGCCTGCTCGGCCGGCGAAAGCTGGGAATGGGTCGTGGTCGCCGGATGGATCGCGAGACTGCGGGAATCCCCGATATTGGCGACGTGATAGAAAAGTTTGAGTGCATCGATGAAACGCCGCCCGGCTTCCGCGCCGCCCGCGAGTTCGAAGCCGACGAGGCCGCCCTTCCCGCCCGGCATGTACTGCGCCGCGCGGGCCAACGCCAAGCCCTCGGCGCGGCCCGGATAGATGACGCGGGTGACGTCGGGGTGGCGGGCGAGAAACGCCGCAACCGCCGCGGCATTCTCGCTATGAGCGCGCATCCTGAGCGGCAGGGTCTCGATCCCCTGAAGGATGAGAAAGGCATTGAACGGGCTGAGCGCGGCGCCGAGATCGCGCAGCAGCGTCACCCGTGCCTTCAAAATATAGGCGATCGGGCCGAGCGGCTTTGCCGCCTCGCTCCACGCCGCGCCATGATAGCTCGGATCGGGGCGGTTGAGCAGCGGCTGGCGTTCGGGAAACGCGCCCCAGTCGAAATTGCCGCCATCGATCAGCACGCCACCGATCGAATTACCATGCCCAGCGAGCCATTTCGTCGCCGAATACATCACCACCGCGGCACCATGGTCAAACGGGCGGACGAGCAAGGGGGCTGCTGTGTTATCCACGATCAAGGGGATGCCGAAACGCCGCCCGATGGTTGCAACCTCGCCGATCGGAAAGACGCGAAGCTTGGGATTGGGCAATGTTTCGGCGTAATAGGCACGGGTGCGGGCATCGGTCGCCCGCGCGAACGCCTCGGGGTCTTCGGGATCGACGAACCGCACCTCGATCCCCTGATCCTTGAGCGTATTGGCGAACAAATTCCAGGTGCCACCATAAAGATCGGTCGCGCTCACGATATTGTCGCCGGCGCGGGCGAGATTCTGCACCGCCAAGGCCGACGCCGCCTGCCCCGACGCCACCGCCAGCGCCGCAACCCCGCCCTCGAGCGCCGCGAGCCGCTTTTCCAGGACATCGACGGTCGGGTTCATCATGCGGGTATAGATGTTGCCGAGCTCCTTCAGCGCAAACAAATTGGCCGCCTGCTCAGTGCTGTCGAACTGATACGAAGTGGTCTGGTAGATCGGCACCGCGACCGCATGCGTCGTCGGGTCGGCGCGCCAGCCGGCATGAAGCGCCAAGGTCTCGGGATGCGGCGGGTTGGACTTCGTCATCGGCGGGAACTCCTGTAAACAACGATTTTTTATCGTGGAATTTTTTTATATGCGCTAAAGCGTGTATAATTTCGAAGGTGCGCCGGCAAGAGATTTCTTCGTGTAAACAGGGGTGGTTCTTTTTTGAAAAAAAGAACCAAAAAACTTTCCTGGGGCGGCTGTCGCCGATGGCGACAGCCGAATGGGAAAAAGTTATTTCACGACATCGAAAAGCTGCTCGGCAAGGCGGGTGATGCGATCGGTGCCGACCAGCTTTTCGCGCCAAGTGAGCGGCAAGGCCGAAGCGCCCCAAATGGCGCCGGCGATCTGCCCGGTCACCGCCGCGACGGTATCCGCGTCCTGGCCGAGATTGGCCGCGAGAATCAGCGCCGCGCGCGCATCCTCCGAACGCGCAACACACCAAAACGCCGCCTCCAGCGTATCGACGACATAGCCGGAGGAACGGATCTGCGCCCGCTGCTTGTCGCGCCAGCGCCCGGCGGCGATCTGGGTGATCTCGGCAAGCCAGCCCGGCCGCGCCGGCTGCAACAGCGCCGCCTTGCCAGCGCCACCAATCGCCGCGACCAACACGCGCGCGAGCAATTCACAGGCATCGAGACAAGCTGGCGCGGCGTGCGTGGTCTGGCTCTGCCGCCGCGCGATCGCCGCCGCGCGCTCGGGCGAGCCATGCCAGCGAATGGCAACCGGCGCGAGACGCATGATGCTACCATTACCAGCATCCATCGGGTCTTCCGAACCAGCCAGCGGATCACCATTCTTCAGATAACGCTCAAGCGCCGCTCGGGTCGCGTTGCCGATGTCAAAACAGGTGCCGGTCGCGCTATTTTCGCCCTTCTTCCACCAGCGCACGAAACGCTCCATCAAGTCACGCGGGTCGAGTTCGGGGTGAGCAAGAAGCGAGTCGGCAAGGCAAAGCGCCATCGCCGTATCATCGGTCCACTCGCCGGGTTTCAAGCCGAACGGTCCACCACCGATGAGATCGGTAACAAGCGGGCGGGAATCGCGCTTCTGAAATTCCATTGGCACGCCAAGCGCATCACCGGCGGCGAGCCCAAGCAGGCTGCCTATCGCACGATCGTGACGCGGATCCATCTAACTCTCCCCAGGAATATCAAACCACCGGCACAAATGAGGCATCATAGAGCCGCTTCGCCCGATCCCTGATATGCGCGACCTTGGCGAGGTTTTCCAGCCAAGTTTGCGGAATGGCAGACGCGCCCCAAACGGCGCCCGCGATCTGGCCGGCGATCGCCGCCGCGGTATCGGCATCACCGCCGAGATTGGCGGCGAGCAGCACCGCCTCGCGAAAATCGGCCGCCGCCGCAACCGCCCACAGCGCCGCTTCCAAGGTGCCGCACGCGCTGCCATCGGCGGCGACATGCTCGCGCCGCTTGCCCCGCCACACCCCCGCCGCCACAGCGGCGACCGCCGGATCCGCGACCACCGCGCCGTGCCCCTGAAGCGCCGCCTTGCCCGCGCCCGCGATCGCCGCGACCAGCACCCGCGCCAGCAACGATGCAGCATCGAGCGCATCCGACGCGGCATGCGTCACACGGCTTTGCGCGCGCGCCATCCGCGCCGCGTGTTCCGGCGCCGCATGAAAGCGAATGGCAACCGGTGCGAGCCGCATAATGCCGCCATTGCTCGCCGGCGGCGCATAGGGCTCGGCAATCAGGGCGCCGGTTGCACGAAACCGCGCAAGCGCAGCATAGGTCGTCCGCCCGATGCCAACGCCTACCCCGGTCGCGCTATTCTCGCCCTCCTCCCACCAACGCCAAAACCGCGCCAGCAAGTCAGCGGGATCGAGGGCCGGGTCGGCAAGCAGCGAGTCGGCGAGACAAAGCGCAAGCGCGGTATCATCCGTCCACGCCCCCGGGGGAAGCGAAAACGGCCCGCCGCCCTCCATTATGGTCAGCGGCGGCGCATCGTCTCGGGCACGCCCTTCGCGCGGGGCACCCAACGCATCACCAACAGCAAGCCCAAGCAGCGCACCGAGCGCCCGGTCGCGCCGCTCTGCCCCATCCCGTTCAGGGAGCGCCGTGTTCAGGCAGCGTCCTGATAAGGGATGCCCTTGTCCTTGAACAACGAAGCCAGCTCGCCGGACTGGAACATCTCGGTGACGATATCGCTGCCGCCGACGAATTCGCCTTTGACATAAAGCTGCGGGATGGTCGGCCAGTTGGAGAATTGCTTGATACCGTCGCGCAGCTCCGGGTCTTCCAGGACATTGGCGGTGTGGAACGGCACTTCGAGATGGCTGAGGATCTGCACGACACGGGCCGAAAAGCCGCATTGTGGGAACATCGCCGTCCCCTTCATGAACAGCATGACGGGATGGGCGTCGATCTCGGCCTGGATGCGGGCGAAAGCGGGATTGGCGGAAGCTTCGGTGGTCATCGCAAAAAACTCCTTATCGCATGCGTCATTCAGGGGGCATGGTCTGCAACGCGAGGGCATGCAGCTCACCGCCCATGCGCCCACGCAACGCGGCATAGACGATCTGATGCTGGGCGACGCGCGAGAGGCCGCGGAAACGCTCGCTCACCACCATCGCGGCGTAGTGATCGCCGTCGCCGGCGAGATCCTCGATCGTGACGCGGGCATCAGGCAGCGCCGCCTTGATCAAGGCCTCAATCTCGCTCACCGCCATCGCCATCGCCATATCCCTCGTCTGTTCCGCCGGTTTCATGCGGCGCGGCCATGAAAGCGGGGAAAAACCGCTCGCGCGCCGCCTGCAACTCTGCCAGCGATATGGCGAGGCCACCCGGCAGTGTCAAATCCCGCCCGGCGCTTTCGCTGCGATCGCTTCTGCCGAGGAAGCGCGCCGGCACGCCCGCCATCTCGGCGGCGACGAGCATGGCCGCGCCATCGGCGAGCGCGAGCACGTAACGCCCTTGCTCCTCGCCGAACCAAAAGGCATGCGCCGGCAGGTCGGGCGGCGGCGGGTCGAGGATCGCGCCGGTCTCTCCCGCCAGCGCCATCTCGGCGAGCGCGACCAAAAGCCCGCCATCGGCGACGTCGTGGCACGCTTTGACGCGCCCGGCGAGAATTTCCGCGCGCACGAAATCGCCCGCCCGGCGCTCGGCGGCGAGATCGACCGGCGGCGGCGCGCCCTCTTCGCGGCCACAAATCTCGCGGAGCCAGAGGCTTTGGCCGAGCCAGCCGACGCTCGCCCCGATCAGCACCAAATCCAACCCCGGCGCCAGCGCGATCCCGACCGCATCCGCCGCATGATCGAGCACGCCAAGCCCGCCGATCGCCGGCGTCGGCAAAATCGCGCGGCCCTCGGTCTCGTTATAGAGGCTGACATTGCCGCTGACGACCGGGAAATCGAGCGCCCGGCAGGCTTCCGCCATGCCACGGATCGCGGCGGCGAACTGGCCCATGATCTCGGGCTTTTCCGGGTTGCCGAAATTGAGATTATCGGTGAGCGCAAGCGGCCGGGCACCGGTTGCGGTCAAGTTGCGCCACGCCTCGGCGACCGCTTGCGCCCCGCCCATGCGCGGGTCGGCGGCGCAGTAGCGCGGCGTGCAATCGGTGGTCAGCGCGAGCGCGAGATCATGCCCCTCGATCCGCACCACCGCGGCGTCCGCCGCACCCGGCCGCTTGATGGTCTGCCCGCCGACGGTCGCGTCATATTGATCCCAAACCCAGGCGCGCGAGCAAAGATCAGGGCAGGCGACGAGGCGCAGCAAAGCCGCTTTGATGCCGATCGGATCGGCGATGGTGGCGGGATCGAGCGCTGGCGGTGGCGGCGTCTCGACGATCGGGCGGCGGTAGAGCGGCGCCTGGTCGGCGAGTGGGGCGAGCGGGATATCGGCCTCGATCCGCCCGCGATGGCGCACGACGATATGGCCGCTTTCGGTGAGATGGCCGATGATCGCGAAATCCAGATCCCATTTGCGAAAAATCGCCGCCGCCATTGCCTCGCGCCCCGGCCGCAGCACGAACAGCATGCGTTCCTGGCTTTCCGAGAGCATCATCTCATAGGCGCTCATGCCGGTCTCGCGTTGCGGCACCTGGTCGAGATCGAGTTCGATGCCAACCCCGCCCTTCCCCGCCATCTCGACCGAGGAACTGGTGAGCCCGGCCGCCCCCATGTCTTGGATGGCGATGACGGCATCGGTCGCCATCAGCTCGAGGCAGGCCTCGATCAGCAATTTCTCGGTGAACGGGTCGCCGACCTGCACCGTCGGGCGCTTTTCCTCGGCATCCTCGCCGAATTCGGCACTCGCCATGGTGGCGCCGTGAATGCCGTCGCGCCCGGTCTTGGCGCCGACATAGACGACGGCGTTGCCAATACCGGCGGCGGCGCTGAGAAAAATCCGGTCGGCCGGCGCGATCCCGACCGTCATCGCGTTGACCAGCGGATTGCCGTTATAGGAGGGATGGAAATTGACCTCGCCGCCAACCGTGGGGACGCCGACGCAATTGCCATAGCCGCCGATGCCGCGCACCACGCCATCGACGATGCGGCGTGTCGCCGGATGCGCCGGATCGCCGAAGCGGAGCGCATTGAGATTGGCGATCGGACGCGCGCCCATGGT
>JAJYXY010000112.1 GCA_021801465.1 Pseudomonadota bacterium | reverse complement strand
CCGCGAGCGCGGAGAGGCGCGGGCCGCCGAAATCGCGCGCGCCCTCGGTGTCTCGCATGTCACGGTGATCCGCACCGTCGGGCGGCTCGCGCGCGATGGGCTGGTCGAAACCGAGCCCTATAGCGCCGTTCTGCTCACCGAGGCCGGGCGGGCGCTGGCGCAGCGAGCGCGGGCGCGCCACGAAATCGTCGCCGGATTTTTGCGGGCGATCGGCGTCGATGAGGCGACGGCGCGGGAAGACGCCGAGGGCATGGAACATCACGCCAGCGAGACGACCCTGCGGGCGATGCAAAAATTGATGAAATTCCTGGACAAGGCTGGCAAGCTTAGCGACTGAGCCAAAGGAAAACCGGGATGCGGCGCATCGTCTTCATCGGTAACTGCCAGGCGCAAGCCTTGGCGGAGGCCTTTACCCAGCACATCGCCCCCTTCACTGGAGATCAGGCCCGACATATCGCCGCCACCGTCGATCTCAACGAGGCCGGTCGCGCGGCGCTGGAGGGCGCCGATGTCATCGTCGAATTGGTGTTCGATTTCGCCCAACGGGTTAGCCTTGGTGCGCTTGGCCTCACCGCGCCGGTAATCGCCGTCCCCTATGTCAATTGCCAGTTCCTGTGGCCTCATGCGTACGAAGCCCACCCGCACAATGCCCCGACGGCATTCCTCGACTCCGGCCCCTATCCCATCCAATTGAGCGATGCCTATCTCAATCGGCTGATCCGCGAAGGCGTGGCCACCGAGGAAGCGGCCGCGCGCTATCTCGATCTCGATATCAACCAGCATGTGCGCTTGGATCGACGTCTGGAAATGGGCTTAGCGCTGCAACGCCGACGCGACGAGCAAACCGGCTTCGCGGTTGCCGACCTGATCGCGCGCCATTTTCGCGATGAGCCGGTTTTTCTCACCCCCGACCACCCAAACCGGCGGATTTTTCTCCACATCGCGCAGCACTGCTTTGAGCGGCTCGGTGTGCCTTCACATGTGATCGCGCGCCTGCCGCATGTGATGCGTAGGAGCCTGTTCCTGCAGGATGAATTGCCGGTGCATCCCCGTCTTGCGGCTCATTTCGGCCTCACCTGGGCGAGCGCGGACAGGCGCTATCCGTTTTGGCTCGACGGCGATTTCACCTTCGCCGAGTTTATCGTCCGCTATCTCCGCTATGAGTGGTGCGAGGACTTTGCCGCGGGCCACCATCTCGCCCGCTTGGGTGAGCGCGGCGCGGCGATCGCGCAGCTTCGCGCCGGGCTCGCTGCCCACCCCGCGGCGGGACGCGCCTGGGCGCTCTTGAGCCATGTTCATGCCGCCGACGGCGCGGTTTCTGCAGCGTTAGCGGCGGCGCGGGAAGCGGTTGCGCTGATGCCGCGCGAAGCTGAGTTTTTCGCCCATCTCGGCAATCTCTTGACCCAAAGCGATGACCCGGCCGGGGCGCGCGCGGCCTATGAGCGGGCGGTGGCGCTGGAGCCCGAGCATACGCCATGGCTCCGACTCCTTGCCGGGCATTTCGAGCGGGCAGGCGCGCGGGCGGAGGCCGGTGCGCTGGTCGCAAATATCGCACAGAAAGACTCGCTCGATTACGTGCTTCACCTCCAGCGCGGCCATTTTCTGGCCGAGCGCGGCGATCCTTCCGGCGCGGCCTCGGCCTTTTTCCACGCTCTCGGTATTGCCCCTCACGCGAAGGGCATCCATGCGGGGCTGAGTCACGCGCTGGCGGCGCTCGGGCGGCGGGAGGCAGCGATCACGGAGGCTCGCGCCGCGTTGGTGGAGACGCCGGAGAACCACGATCTTCGCTTGCATCTCGACAATCTGTTGCCAGAGAGCGGGGGTGCCAATGCTGCCGCGCCAAAGCAAGAAATCGTCTCGATATCTACCGATGACAAAGGTGCAATAATGGATAAAAATACTCTGTCGACGATTATTCAGAAGCTCTATCGTAGATTTTTCGGCTCACGCGGCCTCACGTCCTCCAAATTTGGTGACAGTAAATGCCTCATCCAAGAACCGTTGCCGAGAAACCTTTACTTAATGACCGCCCATGCAACCTTTGTTGGCGTCGATAACGATGGAAATCTGACGCAATTGGACTGGATTAAGGCCAGCGCGGGCAGGGCGCTTTGCGTTACCGAAAGCGAAGGAAAATTAATAGTGCAAGATGATATTTTAAGAGATTTTACGCTAGAAATATATCAAGACGGGTTATCTTTCAAGAAAAATGGAAAATATCTTTGCGCTTTGGCGAACTCAACTGCATTTGCTGCCGACAGGGATCTTCGGTTGGCTTGGGAAATTTTCCATCCGACAGACGAGCGAGGATTTATCAGCTATTTCGACGACCTGCTAATCACCATGCCGGTCGAAAGCGGCCACGCTCATACTGGCGACTCCGCCCTTGTTCCTGTCCTCAGTCACCTTTTGGAACGGCGCCGGCCCGAAAACATCATCATTCTGGGGGATGATGTGAAGGGGATGACGAAAGCGGCCAACTTATTACAGGAAGCGGTCAGAGCCAGTAACCGGCCAATTCAGATTTGTACGGAGTTGCCGGGATCCGAGACGGCGCGGGGCGACCACCCACTAAGCCTAACCGCGGTGCCACCCGAAGCAGACACGGATTCGTCGGCGCCAGAATGGATCGTGGCGGCAGACGCATCTATGTTGCCCAAACTTATCCGCAGCTTGTCGGAGCGGAATGCCTTTGAGACATCAACGCAGCCCGAAATAATGGTTCTAGCCAGCGACGTCGATTGGCATTCGACCTACTGGAACGACCGCGTGGGCTATCAAAGAATTGTCGAGCCTAAGACCGCCATTTTTTGGCCTAGCTTGATGTATCTTTCAAACCGAAGTTCGAGCATCAGCATGCCTTATGGGATGTTGGTGGCGAGCGCAAGGGAAAACGGGACATTGTTTTTAGCTGAAGGTCACTCATTGGCGAACGCGCGAACCGCCTCCACCATCACGATTTTCCGCCCGATTCTTGAAAAATTGGGCCGCTTGAAGGCAACGGAGCTTTGCTACCTTCTAATCCAGTACGGCGATGATGCGCATCGCGACGTCGTATCCGTAGGATATTGCCGTCGTCGAGGTCTTCGCAACAATGTCAGGTTGGTTCCCGACCCATATTTTATCAACAGTCTGGGCTTCGAGACACTTCGCAGGGCTGTCTTGGAAGACAGGTTGCCGCCATGGGATCACCGGCAAGACAGAGTTTTCTGGCGCGGCTCCGCAACGACAAATTTTCAGACGGTAAACGGCGAGCCGACGGAGCGTCTTGAGCAGGTGCCAAGGATCGCGATGTGCCTCGCGCTCAAGGGCCAGCCCCGGGTGGATGCAGCGCTCATGGCGCCTTGGTTGCTCGACGGGCGCGTGGCAACTCCAGGGAGTGACAACGTCACCGATTGGCTTGAGGAGCAAGGAATTTTTCGCCCCGGGGAACCGATGATAAACCATGCCAAATATCGCTTCCTGCTAGACATAGACGGAGTGGCAAACGCATGGGGTTTTTTTGAAAAATTGCTTCTCGGGGCCTGCGTTTTGAAGATTTCCTCCCCGTTCGAGCAGTGGTTCTACAGTGAAATTAGCGAGTGGCAGCATTTCGTCCCGGTAAAACATGACATGTCTGACCTCATCGAAAAGATCGAATGGTGCCGGCAGCATGAGGATGAGGCGCGCGCGATTGCCGAGCGGGGCCAGCGTTTCGCGCTCGATCACACGTACGAGGTGGCGATGGCGGCTGCGCGAGACGCGGTTGAACGCTCGCTGATTCCAGGCGACGTGGCCGAGCGGGCTTCCGGGCTTTCGGCGGCTGCTCTGAAAGCCGCTTTGGAATCAGCCGCCTAACGTGATGTGGGTCCGGGGGCGCGGCCTCCGGCGGGTCCAGGGCAGCGCCCTGGCCTCCATTTTCTGCCTTATCCTGAGATCAAATTCCTTCCAAGACTCGCCATCAGGGTGTTAAAGAACTTTAATCATTCAACCGGAGCGCGCGTCATGTCCCTTGCTTACAAGCAAAGCCCCAGCGAGACGCATGCCGTGTCAATCGAACGGCTGCGGCCACCGGTTTTCCCCGCCAATGCCCCGCTTTCCTATATCGCCCACGCGGTCATCGCCCCGGCCGCGGATGGGACGCTTGGTGTCGTGCCTGGGCCGGCGCCTGAGCGAGGGCTCGAGGCCGGCGGGCTGACTTATCTCATCAAAGACCCGATGGCGCGGCATTATGTTCATTTCCTTGAAACGATTATTTGGATTTATGCCGTGCGTGGCGAGTTTTTCCCCGAACTCGCGGTAGAAACCTTGATTTTCGAAGGCGTCGAGGCACGAGATCTCGGCCCCGGGAGCCCGCAGCGGCAGATTCTCGACATTCTGTTCGCCACGGCGGCGGTGATCCCGGCCGAGCGCTACCAGGGCGGTGAGGCGCGCCATTGCGTCGTGATCGAGCGCGCGCGAGACCGCTCGCCGATTAATAAATTCTGCGAGCCAAGCCTCGGATTTTCCTGGAAATGGGTGCCGCGCTTGCAGTCGGAGATTTTGCGCGGCCATGCGGTTTCCCGCCAAGCGGGGGGGGGGGTTGCCGCGCCTCATCTATATCCGGCAAGGGTCGCCGCGCCATTTGCTTGCGCCCCTCGAAGAGCGGCTGTTACTTACCCTCGGTCGCTATGGCGAGATCGTACCGGTTGATTTTTCTGGAAAAACCCTCTCCGAGCAGATGGCTATCGCCGCTTCTGCCGATGTCATGATCGGGGTTTATGGCAATGGTCTCGCCAATGCGCTCTGGCTCGCGCCGGGTGCGACCTTGATCGAGATTTTTCCCCCCGGCGTTCATCATTATGATCATCAGATCCTTTGCGAAATGCTGGGCGCGCGGTATTTTGGGCTAGAAGGCGATCTCATCCATCGTGATGGCAGCCGCTTCGGCCCGCCTTACGGGCATGAGCCGGAGCGCGTCGATGTACCGGTCGAGACCGTCAATCTCGCCGCGATCGAGGCCATTCTCGCAAGATCGGCATCGCCTACGACCTAGGCCTAGGCTTCTTCGTTCCCTATTCTCGATCGGAATTTTTCATGCCTCTTACGCGCAAGCGCATTCTGGTCACTGGCGGCGCGGGTTTTCTTGGCTCGCATCTTTGCGAAAGACTGCTGGCCGAAGGTCATGACGTGCTGGCGGTCGATAATTACTTCACCGGGCGGAAGGATAATATCGCCCATCTCCTCGATAATCCGCGGTTCGAGGCGATGCGCCACGATATTTGCTTTCCGCTCTATGTCGAGGTTGATGAGATCTACAATCTCGCCTGCCCGGCCTCCCCGGTGCATTATCAGTTCGACCCGGTGCAGACGACGAAGGTCAGCGTAATCGGCGCGATCAACATGCTGGGGCTTGCCAAGCGCGTGCGGGCAAAGATTTTCCAGGCTTCGACCAGTGAGGTCTATGGCGACCCGACAGTGCATCCGCAGACGGAGGAGTATCGCGGTAACGTCAATCCGCTCGGCCCGCGCGCCTGCTACGACGAGGGCAAACGCTGTGCCGAGACGCTATTTTTCGATTATCTCCGCCAGCATCATTTGCGCATCAAGGTCGTGCGCATTTTCAACACCTATGGCCCGCGCATGCACCCCAATGACGGGCGGGTGGTCTCTAATTTCATCGTCCAGGCCTTGCGCGGGGAGGATATCACGCTCTTTGGCGATGGCGGCCAGACCCGCGCTTTCTGCTATGTCGATGATTTGATCGAGGGGTTTTTGCGCATGATGGCGAGCGGGGATGAGGTGACGGGGCCGATCAATCTCGGAAACCCGCATGAAATCCCGGTGCGCGCGCTGGCCGAGCGCGTGATCGCGCTGACCGGCTCGCGCTCGAAAATCGTTTTCCGCCCGCTGCCGCAAGACGATCCGATGCAGCGTTGCCCCGATATCACACGGGCGCGAACGGTCCTGGGCTGGGAGCCGACGATCGCCCTCGATGAGGGTTTGCGCCGCACGATCGCCTATTTCGAGCGGCTGCTCGCAGAGCGCGGCGGTCGGTAGCCTGTGTCTGACGCGGGCGATCACGCAACCAAGAAGCGCTCTTGCAACCGCTCCCGCGCTTGCGCGTCGAGGCCGAGCATCGCCGCGAAATAATGCTCGAGCGAGCCGAAACGGCCGCGAATCTCGTCAAAGGCGGCGATCAGCAGCTCGGGATGGACGCGAAGCAACGGCTCGGCGAGTTCGGGCGGCAGATCGCGGGCCAGCGCGCTATCAGCTTCCCAGAGCCGGTTGGTCGCGAGATAATCCTCGAGGATTTGCTCGAACGACACCCCGAGTGCCGCGAGGATCAGCGCCGCGCCATAGCCGGTGCGGTCCTTCCCGGCCGAGCAATGGAACAAAAGCGGCGTGAAGCCCGGCTGCAGCAGGAGTTGAAACAGCGCCCGGTAGCTCGCCGCATGATCGCCGACATAGGCGAGATAGGCGCGGCGCAAAATCGCCAGCACATCCTCACCGCTCGCCCGCCCGGTCGCGACGATATCGGCAAGCGAGGCGCCGACGCGCGGTTCGATCGGCAGGGAATGCACCTGAACGCCGCGCAAGCCCTTGAGCTGTGACGGCGCGTGTGCCCGCTCGCGCCGGCCGCGGAAATCGCAAATGCTGCGAATACCGAGGGTTGCCAGGCGTTGCTGATCGGTCGCGGTGAGCCGCGCGAGACTCGCCGAACGGAATACCATGCCAAAGCGCACCACCCGGCCCTCGGCGCCGCGATAGCCGCCGAGATCGCGGACATTGCTCGCGCCCTCGAGCGGCACGCTGCGCGGCAGCGCCTCACCCGCGTCCATACCCACCCCGCATTCGCGCGAATTCCATGACTTGGCGCCCGACCAGCTCGACCTGCCCGCGCACCACGGCATTGGTGCAGGCGCCGGTCTCGTCGAACAAGGGCTGCGCGGCATTGATCGCGGCACCGAACGGCGTCGGCCAGCCGCGCAGCGCATGTATGACCGAGCGAAGCGCGACCAGCGTCGTCCCGGTCGCCTGCCAGCCATGGGCGGACACCAGGCAACCGACGGCGCGGCCCTCGAGATAGGGCCTGGGGTCGTCACGCAGCATTTCGATATGGTCGATCGCGTTCTTGATCATGCCCGAGATCGTGCCGTGATAGCCGGGGGACGCGATGATCAGCCCGTCACAGCGCCGGATCACATCGACGAGGTGCCGCGCCGCCGGCGAGAAATCGGTCTCCGCCGGGTCATACATCGGCATCTGCAATGCGGCACTCCCGATCAGCACGGTCTCGGCGCCCAGCGCCGCGGCGGCGTCGAGCGCGATGGCGAGAAGCCGCTCGGTCACCGAATCCGGCCGCGTGGTGCCGCCAAGGCCGACGATGAGCGGCCGGAAAGCGATCGTCTCGGGGTGCGCCATGCTCAGCTTTCGCCCGCTGGCTCTGGATTAGGCGCGTCCGCCCGCGCCTTTGCCGCGACATCGCCGAGGATTGCGGCAATCTCCGCGCGATCGAGCCCGGCTTCGGCCAGAACCTCCTCGGTATGCTCGCCCAAACGCGGGGCGTGACGGCGGATCGCGAAGGGATCGGCGCTGAACGTCACCGGCCGGCGGACGCTGCGATAACGCCCTTCGCTCGGGTGTTCGGCCTCGGCAAAAAGCCCCGAGGCGATGACCTGCGGGTCATCCTCCAACTCATCGAGGCTCAAAACCGGCATGCACGGGATCGACACCCGGTCGCAAAACGCGACCCACTCGGCTGTGCTGTGCTTGGGCGCTTCCTCTTCGA
>JAJYXY010000121.1 GCA_021801465.1 Pseudomonadota bacterium | reverse complement strand
CGCCGGAGGTTCTGGCGCGGCTGTTCCAGGCCGGGGCGGATGTGTTCAGGCTCAATTTCTCGCATGGAACGCACGAGGACCACGCCGCGCGGATCCAGGCGATCCGCGCGCTTGAAGCGGAATTCGGGCGGCCGATCGGCATCCTCGCTGATGTCCAGGGGCCGAAATTGCGTGTCGGGCGGTTTGGCGGCGGGCGTGTGCATTTGCAGACCGGCCAGGAATTCCGCCTCGACCTCAACCCGACGCCGGGCAATTCGCGCCGCGTCGAGTTGCCGCATCCGGAAATCATCGCCGCGGCTGAAATCGGCACCTCGCTCTTGCTCGATGACGGAAAATTGCGGCTTCGGGTGACGCATAAGCGGAGCGACCATCTGGAAACCGAAGTCGTGGTCGGCGGCCCGCTTTCCGACCGCAAGGGGGTCAACGTCCCCGATATCGTGCTGCCGATCCCGGCACTCACCGAAAAAGACCGTGCCGACCTTGCCTTTGCCCTCGATCACGGCGTCGATTGCATCGGGCTTTCCTTTGTCCAGCGCCCCGAGGATGTCGCCGAAGCGCGCGAGATCGCCGCCGGGCGCGCCTGGATCATGACCAAGCTCGAAAAGCCGCAAGCGCTCGACAATCTCGACGCCATTCTGGCGCTTTCGGACGCGGTGATGGTGGCGCGCGGCGATCTCGGCGTCGAATTGCCGCCCGAGGAGGTGCCGCTCGCGCAACGGCACATCATCCGCGCGGCGCGCGCGCTCGGCCGGCCGGTGGTGGTCGCGACGCAGATGCTGGAAAGCATGATCAACGCGCCGGCGCCGACCCGCGCCGAGGCCTCCGACGTCGCGACCGCGGTGTTCGAGGGCGCGGATGCTGTCATGCTGTCGGCCGAGACCGCTGCCGGGCAATATCCGTTCGAGGCGGTCAACATCATGGACCGCATCGTCGCCCGCGTCGAGCGCGATCCCGGCTGGCGCGCGATCATTGAGGCCGAGCGTCCGGCGCCCGAACGCTCCTCGGCCGACGCCATCGCCGCCGCCGCGCGCGGCGTCGCCCACACGATCGAGGCGCGCACGATCGCGGCCTTCACCTCCTCGGGCAGCACCGCCCTGCGCATTGCCCGCGAGCGGCCGGATTGCCCGGTGCTGGGCCTCACGCCCGATGTCGCGACGGCGCGGCGACTGGCCTTCACCTGGGGGGTGCACGCGCTGATTACGCCGCTCACCCATTCGATGACCGAAACCGTCTCGCGCGCCGTCCGGCTCGTCGAGCAGGAGGGCTTCGCAGCATCTGGCGAAGAAATCGTGGTCGTCGCTGGCGTGCCTTTCGGCAAGCCCGGCACGACGAATGCGCTCCGCGTCGCGAGAGTCAAGTAATCACTTCTCTTCTGAAGAAAAACTGCCTCGGCACGGGCAGTGCCGCAGGCACTGCCCAACGGGAAAAGTTTTTTGGTTCTTTTTTTTCAAAAAAGAACATTTCTTGATGCACTCCTCTCCGAGGATTTGGCCGCAGGAAACGGAACGCGCCGTCTCGCGCGAGGCGCTATCCAGACGCAGCAACCAACCGACGGAGCCCCGGTCATGGCCACCACGCCTGCTTTCGGCGACGAACCTGCGCGGCGGGAGGCGGTCGCCGCCCGCGACCGGGCCGCCGATGGCGCCTTCGTCTATGCCGTCACCACAACCGGCGTCTATTGCCGGCCGAGCTGCCCGGCGCGGCGGGCGCAGCCCGAGCATCTTCGTTTCTTCGCGGATCCAGCGGCGGCGGCGCGGGCCGGCTTTCGCCCCTGCCGCCGCTGCCGGCCCGACGAGCCGGCTTTGAGCCGGCACGTGGCGGCGATCGAAGCCGCTTGCCGTCTGATCGAAGCGGCCGAGACGCCGCCCGATCTCGGCGCCATCGCCGCGCGGGCGGGCCTCAGCCGGTTTCATTTCCATCGTGTGTTCAAGGCGGCGACCGGCCTCACCCCGAAAGCCTACGCCGCCGGATGGCGTGCCAAGCGCGTCCGCGCCGCCCTCGCCGCAGGGGCTTCGGTGACAGAGGCGATCTATGAAGCGGGGTTCGGCACGAGCAGCCGATTCTACGCCGAGGCGGCAACCCGGCTCGGCATGCCGCCGCGCGCTTGGCGCGATGGTGGCGCGGGCGCGCATCTGCGCTTTGCCCTCAGCGCGACCAGTCTCGGCGCCATCCTGGTCGCGGCAAGCGAGAGAGGCATCGCCGCGATCGATCTCGGTGACGACGCGGAGACCCTGCTCGCGCGCTTGCGGGCCCGTTTCCCCGCGGCCGCGCTGATCGGCGGTGACCCGGACTTCGCGCGTTTGGTCGCGCAGGTCATCGCCCTGGTCGAACATCCCGAGACAGCAGCCGATCTGCCGCTCGATATTCGCGGCACCGCGTTTCAGGAGCGGGTCTGGCGGGCACTTCAGGCGATTCCGCCCGGCACGACGCTGTCCTATGCGGCGCTTGCCGAACGCATCGGGGCAAAGGGTGCGGCGCGCGCCGTCGCGCGCGCTTGCGCGGCCAACCCGCTCGCGATCGCCATTCCCTGCCATCGCGTGGTGCGCCGTGATGGCGCGGTTTCCGGCTATGCCTGGGGGGTTGGCCGCAAACGCGCGCTCCTTGCGCGTGAGGCGACGGAAAACAAGGCTTGACCGAGGGAGCCATTTTCATTTAGAGCGTTAGGCGTTGTTCCTCATAAAAACTATCAGCAATTCTTTTGCGCACCCCGAGGAATGGATCGTTTTTTGGGATCTTTGGGCCCCGTTCCGGCGGGGTAAACCTGCCGGGAGTTGATCCGGATGTCATCGCCGCCCTTGCCTCGTGTGGTCATTCGTGCGGTTTTGCTCCTGCTCCCCGTCCTGCTTGCCGCCTGCGCGGGTCATTCTTCCCTGACCGCGCGCGAGGAAGCCGCGCGCTATGCCGCGGAGGCGCGGCGTAATTACCCCGTCCCCGGCCCGCCGAACGACCCATGGGGGCCTTATATCACCGAGGCCTCGCAGCGTTATGATGTGCCGGATCGCTGGATCCGCGCGGTGATGAAGGTCGAATCGGGCGGCCACGAATTCCTCGCCGGCCGGCCGATCACCTCGCCGGTCGGGGCGATGGGGCTGATGCAGTTGATGCCGGCGACCTATGAGGAAATGCGCGTCGAAAATCATCTCGGCGATGATCCTTATGACCCGCACAACAATATTCTCGCCGGCACCGCCTATCTCCGGGCGATGTATGACCTTTATGGCGTCCCTGGGTTTCTCGCCGCCTATAACGCCGGGCCGCGGCGGCTCGATGCCTATCTCGCCGGCAATGCGTCGCTGCCCGACGAAACCAGGCGCTACGTCGCGATGATCGCGCCCGCCATCGCCGGTACGTCTCCGATACGGCGCTCGCCGGCCGAGCAACTCGCCTATAATCGCATTCCTGACGCGATCCCGCCCGGCCGGCGCGGCAGCCAGTCGCTTTTTGCGTGGAATATGCCGCGCCCACCAGCCGCGCCGCCGCCAGTCACAAGCCGCTCGTTGATCGCGCCGGTCACCGTCACACCGCTTCCGCCGATCCCGCCGACCGCGCACGCCAATTTTGCCGCCGCGTCGTCTGCCAATGCCGGATCGGCGAGCCAAGGCGGGGGTGGGTTTCACTTGATTTCACCAGCCTTGGCCGAGCCGCTGCCGATATCGCAGGGGACCGCGCGCGGCGCGTGGGCGATCCAGGTCGGCGCCTTTACCAGCGCCGCGCAAGCCCGTGCCGCAGCCGTTGCTGCGCGTGATGCCGCCCATCTCGCATCCGGCGAGCCGCTCGTCGGCGCGGTGGCGCAGGCGCATGTGCGGCTCTATCGCGCTCGTCTGACCGGGCTTTCCCGTGCCAGCGCGGTTGATGCCTGCGAGCGTCTCGCGAAAAGCCACACCAAATGCCTGGTGCTTTCGCCCGACGCACAATCCTGAAAAGATACATGGCCTGAAAAGATACATGGCCTGAAAAGATACATGGCCTGAAAAGATATACGCGCCGGCCGTCTTCAAACGATCGGTCCTTCTTTCAGCCGGCTGGCAGTAGAACGGAGGTGGATATGTTCTGGGCTGAAGCCAGCCGCGCTTTTCTCCTCGCTTTTCCCGCCTTGTTCTCCATCGTCAATCCGGTCGGCGGGGCACTCATCTTCCGTGAGGCAACTGGCGACCGCAGCCCGCAGGAACGTGCCTGGATCGCCGGCCGGGTTGGCATCTACTCCACCCTGGTCATGCTCGGAGCGCTTTGGGTTGGCACTTATGCGCTGAGCTTCTTCGGCATCACGCTCGCGGCCCTTCGCATCGCGGGAGGGCTGGTGATCGCGGTCAAGGCTTGGGAACTTCTCTCCGGCCCCGAGCATAAAACGCCGCCGCCGGCCGCGCAGACCGAAGCGCCGGCGGGCGACGCGTCGGCGATCGCCTTTTTTCCGCTCACCATGCCGCTCACCACCGGGCCAGGGACGATTTCGGTCGCGATTGCCTTCGCTTCCGAACGCCCGCAAGGGGTGCTCGCGCTTGGAGGGTTTTTTCTCGGCGCGTCGCTCGCCGCCCTCGTTCTCGCCGTGGTGATCTGGGGAATGTACCGCTCCGCCGATCGGCTGATCGGGTTTCTCGGCCCGACCGGCGTTGCGACCCTGAGCCGCCTCATCGCCTTCGTTCTTCTTTGCATCGGGACGCAAATCACCATCGACGGTGTGCAAGGCACCTTAAGGCCGGTCTTCTCCCCCTGAAGGCGGAAATTGACGCCTTGCTTTGCGCCGCGTTTTTGTGTTCCTGCCCGCACAGAGCGAGGCGCAGGAGGGGTGGGATGGATACGAGCGGGGACGCACGGCGGCGGCCACGGGCGATGGCGGAGCGGCTGATCGTCGCCCTTGATCTCGCGAGCATCGCCGAGGCCGAGGCGATGGCCGACCGGCTCGATTGTGTGGTGTCGTTTTTCAAGCTCGGGCTCGGCCTTCTTTTCGCGCCCGGCGTCGATGGTCTCATCGCGCGGCTGACACGGGATGGGCGGCGGCTCTTTCTCGATGCCAAGCTCTATGACATTCCGGAAACCGTGAGCCGCGCCGTGACCATCGCCGCAGCACGCGGGGCGAGCCTGATCACGGTTCATGGCGATCGGCGGATCATGGCGGCGGCAGTCGCGGCGCGCGGGTCGGCGCCGTTGCAGATCTTTGCCGTGACCGTTCTCACCAGCCTCGATGACGCGGCGCTGGCCGAGATGGGGGTGGGGGTTTCGGCGCAGGAATTGGTGCGCCGCCGCGCCCGCGCCGCCGTCGAGGCCGGGTGTGACGGCATCATCGCCGCCGCCGCCGACGATCCCAACGCCATCCGCCGCGCCATCGGCGCCGAGCATCTGCTGATCGCAACCCCCGGCATCCGCCCCACGGCGAGCGGCAAGGATGATCATCAGCGCCTTGCGACACCGCGGGCGGCGATCGCCCAGGGTGCGGATTACCTCGTCGTCGGGCGCCCGATCGTCGCCGCACCCGATCCCTGCGCTGCTTCGCGCGCGATCATCGCCGAGATGGCGGCGGCGTGAGCAGCGCCCTCTCGCCGTGCCCGTCTCATCCGTGTATAGCGTTGCGTCATGACATGGGTTGATCTCGCGGCGCTCGGCGTGGTGGCGGTCTCGGCCCTGCTCGCGTTCGGGCGCGGCTTGGTCCGCGAGGCGCTCGGCATCGGCGCCTGGGTGGGGGCGGCTTGGCTCGCGACACGGTATTTCGACCTCGCGCGGCCACGCGTGCGCGAATGGATTCCTGATACCGGCATCGCCGACCCCGTCGCGTTCGCCCTCGTCTTTCTCGCCGGGCTGATCGTGTTTTCGCTGATCGCCGGCACCCTCGCCCGCGTGGTCCGCACCTCGCTCCTCGGCGGGCTCGACCGCACGCTCGGCCTCGTGTTCGGAATCGTGCGTGGCGTCGCCCTCCTGGTCTTCGCCTATATCGTCGCCGCGATGCTGCTCCCCCCAGAACGCTGGCCGCCGCCGGTTTTGGCGGCGCGCAGCCTGCCTTATATATCGCATGGCGCGGCGTGGACGATCGACCAGCTGCCGGCGGAATTCCGGCCGCGTTTGGGTGTGCCGCCGGCCGAACATGCGCTTGGGATCGAGGATTTGCTGCGCGCCGCCCCGACCGGCTATGCGCTCGGCGCCCATGCGGCGCGCGCGGCAGAGGAGACAGGATCACGATGATGCCGAACCAAGCGTCCCCCCGCGCCGATGACGACGATACCCTGCATGAGGAATGCGGCGTTTTCGGCGTCTGGAACGCAACCGACGCGGCGGCGCTGACTGCGCTCGGCCTGCATGCGCTCCAGCATCGCGGCCAGGAAGCGACCGGCATCGTGAGCTATGACGGCCAGCAATTCCATTCCCATCGCGGGCTTGGCCTGGTCGGCGATAATTTTGGCGACGCCAAGGTGATCGCGGGCCTCCCCGGACCACACGCGATCGGGCACAACCGCTACGCGACGACCGGCGAGACGGTGCTGCGCAACGTCCAGCCGCTTTATGGCGATTTCGAGTTCGGCGGCCTCGCCGTCGGCCATAACGGCAATCTCACCAACGCCCATAGCCTGCGTCGCGCCCTGGTCCGGCGTGGCTGCCTGTTCCAATCCACCACCGATTCCGAAGTCTTCATCCATCTCATCGCGATCAGCCTCTATTCCACCGTCGTCGACCGGCTGATCGACGCGTTGAAACAGGTGGTCGGCGCTTATAGCCTGGTCGCGCTGACCAAGGAGGCGCTGTTTGGCGCGCGCGACCCGCTCGGCGTGCGCCCGCTCATTCTCGGCCGGCTCGGCACCGGCTGGGTGCTGACCAGCGAGAGTTGCGGTCTCGACATCGTCGGCGCCGAATTCGTGCGCGACGTCGAGCCCGGCGAGGTGGTGGTGATCGACGATGCCGGCGTCCATTCCATCAAGCCGTTTGGGCGCAACCGCCCGCGTTTTTGTGTTTTTGAATATATTTACTTCGCCCGTCCGGATTCGGTGATGGAAGGGGTGCCGGTCTATGCGGCGCGCAAAGCCATCGGTGTCGAACTCGCGCGCGAAAGCGGGGTCGCAGCCGATGTCGTGGTGCCGGTGCCCGATTCCGGGGTGCCGGCGGCGATGGGATACGCCGAGGAAAGCGGCATCCCGTTCGAACTCGGCATCATCCGCAACCATTATGTCGGCCGCACCTTCATCGAGCCGACCGATCAGATCCGCCATCTCGGCGTGCGGCTCAAACATTCCGCCAACCGCCCGGTGCTTGAAGGCCGGCGCGTGGTGCTGGTCGATGACTCGATCGTGCGCGGCACGACGAGCCGCAAGATCGTCGAAATGGTCCGCGCCGCCGGCGCGCGCGAGGTGCATCTGCGCATCTCCTCGCCGCCCACCACACATTCCTGCTTTTACGGCATCGATACGCCTGAGGAGAGCCAGCTGCTCGCCGCCCGCCACGATCTTACGGCGATGGCGCGGTTGATTGGGGTCGAAAGCCTTGCCTTCATCTCGATCGACGGGCTTTACCGCGCCCTCGGCCGCGACGGGCGCGACGAGACGGCGCCGCATTACTGCGATGCCTGCTTTACCGGCGACTACCCGATCCCGCTCGCCGACCAGATCGACAACGAAAGCCGCCAACTCAGCCTTTTGGCCGAGCATCATTGATGGCCGACGCCGCACTGCCGCTCACCGGCAAGATCGCCCTCGTCACCGGGGCGAGCCGCGGCCTCGGCCGCGCCGTCGCGATCGAACTCGCCCGCGCCGGCGCGCATCTCGTGATTACCGCGCGC
>JAJYXY010000148.1 GCA_021801465.1 Pseudomonadota bacterium | reverse complement strand
AGCGCCGCCTCGCCGCCGGCCGCAAGCCGCGCCCGGCGCCAGATTTGCGCGGCGATCAGCGGGATCACGATATAGAGCACGACCGAAAGGAACAGCGTGTTCCACGGCACGGTGATCGCGGAAAGCCCGAGCAGCAGCCCGACGATCGGCGCGAAGGCGAAAACCATGATGGCATCGTTGAGTGCGATCTGGCTCAGCGTGAAATAGGGCTCGCCCTCCACTAAGCTCGACCACACGAACACCATCGCCGTGCAGGGGGCCGCGGCGAGCAGGATCAGCCCGGCGATGTAGCTTTCGATCTCTCCCTCCGGCAGGAAGGGGCGAAAGAGATGGGCGATGAACAGCCAGCCGAGCAACGCCATCGAAAACGGCTTGACCAGCCAGTTCACGCCCACCGTCGCCGCCATGCCGCGCCAATGCCGCCCGACCTCAGCCAGCGCGGCTGGGTCGATTTTCAGCAGCATCGGCACGATCATCAGCCAGATCAGCGCCGCCACCGGCAGATTGACCTCGGCGATGGTCGCAGCACCCAGCCAATGAAACGGCGCCGGCACGACTTGGCCGAGAACGATTCCCGCGACAATGCAAAGCGCGACCCAAAGGGTCAGGAAACGCGCGAAAAAGCCGATCCGCGCCGCTGCCGGCTTTGCTGTCGCCAGCGCCGTCAGGGCGTTATCCGATGTCATGACATGCTCCCTTAGCGGACCCGCCGGCCCGCTTCATCCACCACCACCTCGCCATCCTCCTTCTCGGACGCGCCTTGCTGTGGCGTGGGCAAGAGATCGAGCACCGTCTCCGACGGGCGGCAGAGCCGGACACCGAGCGGGGTCACAACGATCGGCCGATTGATCAGAATCGGTTGCGCCAGCATCGCGGTGATGAGCTGATCATCGGTCAGCGCCGGATCGTCGAGGCCGAGCGCGTCATAAGGTGTGCCCTTCCGGCGGAGCAGCGCCCGCACCGGAATGCCCATCCGCCCGATCAGGTCAGAGAGCACCTCACGACTCGGCGGGGTTTTGAGATACTCGACGACATGTGGGGTGATCCCCGCATTACGGATCAAGCCAAGGACATTGCGCGAGGTGCCGCAAGCGGGATTGTGGTAGATGGTGACGGTCATCCGCAGCATCGCGGCGCAGATGGCGCATTTGCCACGCGTGGCAGGCTCTCGCCCGCGTTCGGCTTGCGGGCGGCAATGATCGCCGAGGCGACGCAGGTCTCGATGCCCCGGCCTGGCGCCCAGTCGGCGATCATGGCGCGGCTCTCGGGCTTGACGGTGATCGCGATATCGGTGAACCCGGCGGCGCAGAGCAGTTTTTCCACCGTCTCCGCCGGAACCGCGCCGGCGATGCAGCCACAGAGCAAGGCCGGATCGGCGCGCAAATCCTCGGGCAACGGCGCGATATTGACCACGTCCGAGATCGCCAGCCGTCCGCCTGGTTTTAGCACGCGGAACGCCTCGCGAAACACCTGCGCCTTATCGGGCACCAGATTGACCACGCAATTAGAGATGATGACATCCGCGACCTGATCGGCGACCGGCAGATGCTCGATCTCGCCGAGGCGGAATTCCACATTCGCGGCCCCAGCGCGGCTGGCGTTGGCGCGGGCTTTCGCCAGCATCTCGTGCGTCATATCGACGCCGATCACCCGCCCCGCGGGGCCGACTTGGGGGGCCGCGAGAAGGCAGTCGAACCCCGCCCCGGAGCCAAGATCGACAACGACATCCCCCGCCCGGAGCGCCGCGATCGCCTGCGGATTGCCACAGCCGAGGCCGAGATTGGCGCCTTCGGGCACGGCGGCGAGTTCCTCCGCCGAATAGCCCATCTCGCTCGCCTTCGCGGCGAAAATGGCTGCCCCATCAGCGCCGCAGCACGGCGCCGCGGCAGTCATGCTTTCATCGCCCGGCCCTGCCGCGATGGCGCCGTAGCGGCCACGCACCAAATCCTTGACCGCGCGTTCATCAAGCGTGGTAGTTTCCATGATCAGATCCTCTCTGTCTCTGGCGTGGTTTGCCCGAGAGCGGCGGGGTCGCAGAACGGCGGCGCGAAGGGCGCGCCGACACAACAATTTTCGGTCAAATACGCAAGAAGCGCATTCATCGTCGGGTATTGGGCGGCGTAAATCAGCGAACGCCCCTCGCGGCGAAAGGTGACCAGCCCGGCATGCCTCAACTGGGTCAAATGAAACGAGAGCGTCGCCGGCGGCAGGCCGAGCGTCTCGGCGATGCGCCCGGCCGGAATACCCGCCGCACCCGCCTGAACCAGGAGGCGAAACACCTCGAGCCGGTTTTCCTGCGCGAGCGCGGCAAGGGCAGCAACGGCGCGTTCTTTATCCATACTTTCACAAATATAGAATTTTTATCGCGCCGGCAAGAGCAAATTTAACTGCCATGCGCCATTGGGCCGCCGCTCGCCGCCGCGCGCAGGGCGAATTTTTGAATTTTTCCGGTCGAAGTCTTGGGCAGCGGGCCGAAGCTGACGAGACGCGGGCATTTGAAATGAGCAAGATGGGCGCGGCAGAAAGCAATGATCTCCTCGGCCGAAACCGCCCCAGCATCCTCGCGGAGCGTGACGAAGGCGTGCGGCACCTCGCCCCATTTCGCATCCGGATGCGCGACCACGGCGGCTTCGAGCACCGCGGGGTGGCGAAATAGCGTCTCCTCCACCTCTAGCGAGCTAATATTCTCGCCTCCCGAAATGATGATGTCTTTCGCGCGGTCCTTGATCTCGGCATAGCCGTCCGGGTGCAGAACGGCGAGATCGCCGGTGTGAAACCAGCCCCCGGCAAAGGCCGCCGCGGTCGCCGCCGGATTCTTGAGATAGCCCTTCATCACCGTATTGCTGCGCAGCATCAGTTCGCCCAGCGTTTCGCCATCAGCGGGAACGCTCTCCATTGTCGCCGGATCAAGCACCGCCATATCGGCGAGCAGCGGGTGGGGAACGCCTTGGCGCGCCATGAAACGCGCCTTTTCATCGAGCGACAGCGCCGCCCGCTCGGGCTGCCAAGCATTCACTGTCGCCGGGCCATAGGTTTCGGTGAGGCCATAGAGGTGATGGACCTCAAAACCAAGCGCTTCCATACGTTCGATGACGATCGAGGGCGGCGCGGCACCGCCGGTCATGATATGGACCAAATGCGCGAGCGGGCGGCGCACCGTCGCCGGCGCGTGGATCAGCATGTTGAGCACGACGGGGGCCCCGCAAAGGTGGGTGACGCCGTGTTCGGCGATGGCGGGGAAAATCAGCGCCGGATCGACGCGGCGGAGACAGACATGGGTGCCGCCGGCCAATGTCACGCTCCAGGTGAAGGTCCAGCCATTGCAATGGAACATCGGCAACGTCCAGAGATAGACGCTCTCCGGCGTCAAGCCGAATTCAAGCGCCATGGCGGCCGCATTGAGATAGGCGCCGCGATGATGCGTGACCACCCCCTTCGGGTCGGCAGTGGTGCCAGACGTGTAGCCGAGCCCGATCGCCGCCCATTCGTCTTCGGGAAGAAGAAGCGGATGCGCGGGATCGCCGCCGGCCAGGAATTCCTCGTATTCAATTTCCCCGATCGCCTGCCCTGCCGGCACCAACGCATCGGCGATGTCGACGACCTTGGGTGGGGCATCGAGCATCGCGAGCGCCGGGCCGACACTCGCCGCCAATTCGCGGTCGGCGAGCAGCACCTTGCTCTCTGAATGGCGAAGGATAAAGGCGATGGTCGCGGCGTCGAGCCGGGTGTTGATCGGACAAAGCACCGCGCGAAGGCCGGGCACGGCATAATGCGCCTCGAGAAGGGCGGGAACGTTGGGCGCGATGACGGCGACGCTGTCGCCGGCCCCAACCCCCTCCCCCGCCAACGCGGAGGCGAGCCGCCGACAGCGTGCCAGCATCTCGGCATAGGTGATGCGCCGCGCGCCGTGAATGATCGCGGTGCGCCGGCCCCAGACCCGCGCCGCGCGCAAAAGGAAAGAGAGCGGCGAGAGCGGCACATAATTGGCGACATTACGCGACAGATCACGGTCATCCATGGCGGGTATCCATAGCGGGCGGCTCCTCTCGGGCAGTTCGCACCATTTATACACGGTCAATAAACGGCAGGGAAAATTCCCCGTACCGGCGCGCTCACCCATCCGGGCCACGCCGCGCTAGTGAACGACAAGCGGTGAAAGGCAAGGATTTATTCATCAAACCGGCCCATTGTCGCGCCTCGGTAGTCTCTTTGCGAGATCAGGAGCCAGGAAGGCATGGAGTTCGCGGCGGTCAGGCAGTTCCTGAACCGGATACGCGGCGCCTCAGGGGAGGATGAGGCAGCGCCATCGCCCGAGACGGCGTTGACGCCCGTTGTGTCGCATGGTCCTTCGCGGCCGGACGTGTGGCCAGCGCTCGCGCTGCGCCATCGCCTTTGTGGCGAAGGATTCTCCTTCCCCGATGGCGAGGCGGAGGTGCTGCATCTCGCCCGCCCGCTTGGCCTGACCGAAGCGGCGAGTGTGGCGCTACTCGGCGCAGGAAGTGGTGGCCCGGTCGCGGCGATCACGGCCGCTTTCGGCGCCTGGGTCAGCGGCTATGAGGCCGATCCAGCGCTCATTCCGATCGCGCTCGCGCATTGCCGCCACACTGGTCAAGCCAAGCGCGCCAGCATTTCGCTGTGGCGGCCCGATGCCCCCGATTTGCCGCACCGGCATTTCCATCATGCGCTATCGCTTTATGCGCTGGCGGGGGCGCCGCCGAGGGGCATTTTGGCCGCGCTCACCGGGGCTTTACATCCCGGGGGCCAGCTCGTGTTACTGGATTTCGCTGCGCCGCCCAAGCGCGGGACGGATCCCGCCATTGCCGCCTGGGCGCAACGCGAGGACCGCCCGCCAGTGCTGCCGTGCGCGGATGACATCACGGCGTTGCTCGCGAATTTTGGCTGGGATGTGCGTGTCGTGGAAGACCTCTCTGATCGTCATGTGGCCACGATTTTACGCGCCTGGCACACCCTGGTCCGCCCGATGGCGCAGGTCCGCCCATCGCTTACCGAGGCCAAGCTACTCGTTAGCGAGGCGGAACGCTGGCTGCATCGCGTTCGCCTTTTGCAATCGGGCCAACTTCGTCTCGTTCGCTGGCACGCCATTGCCGGTGATCGGGCGCCGCCGCTTGCTTGACAAACCCGGTGAAGCCCCGTAACTCCCCGCCGACCCGCTCGCCTGGCACAGCGACCATTGAGAGAAGTTCCGAGACCCGCCATGAAAATCCGCAACAGCCTCAAATCCGCGAAAATGCGTGACAAGAATTGCCGTGTCGTCCGTCGTCATGGCCGTGTCTACGTCATAAACAAGAAAAATCCCCGCATGAAGGCGCGCCAAGGCTAACCTCTCGCCCGTTGGGGAAAGTTTTTGGTTCTTTTCTAAAAAAGAACCTCGTTCGCCTAATTTCACCCTGCCTTTTCGACCTTTGGATGCCGCCCCGCCCGCTGCGGGAGCAGCGCCAAACAGACGATGATGAAGAGCGCGAGCGCGAGCGTCGCGAACGGGCGGCTGATCGCGAGCCCGCCCTCGGCGCGTGATTTGTCGAGAAAATCGCCGACGGTCGCGCCAAGCGGCCGGGTCAGGATGAAGGCTGCCCAAAACAGCACGACCCGCGAGACATTGGTTCGGTAATAGAGCGCGGTGACGATGCCGAGTGCGGCGCCAAAGACCAGCGCCCCGCCGTCATAGCCGAGGCCGCTATCAGCCGCCCAGTCGCCGAGCGCGGTGCCGAGGGTCTGTGAAAACGTAATCGCCGCCCAGTAGAACAGTTCCGTTTGCGGCGAGGCAACGGTGGCAACGGCGATGCTGCCAGCTATCTGGTACCAAAGACCAAGCGTTGCCATCAGCAGCACGAACAATAGACTCGCCCCGCCAGGATAGCCGAAGCCGAGCGAGCGGTCGGCGAAATCCGCCATGGTGGTGCCGAACGTGGTAGAGGCGATGATGGTCGCCCAGTAAAGGAGCGGGTGAAAGCGCCGCGCCGCGATCTGCGCCAGGACGAAAACCACCAGCGCCGCGAGAAACAGCAGGGTTCCTGCGAGATAGCCCCAGCCGAGCGTCATCGTCACCGTATCGCCGCCGGTCTCGCCGAGCGTGGTGGCGGCGATTTTGATGATCCAGAAGCCGAGGGTGACTTCGGGAACCTTGCTGGCCTGACCCCGCTCCGGCACGGGCTTCTTCGTTCAAAGTGTCCCGAGGCGGGCCGCGGTATCGATCATTCGGTTGGAAAAACCCCATTCATTGTCATACCAACCCATCACCCGCGCGAGCTTGCCATCGACGACGGCGGTCTGAGACGCATCGAAGCTGCAGGACGCGCTGACATGGTTGAAATCGACGCTAACCAGCTTTTCCGTATTATAGACGATGATTCCCTTCATCGTGCCTTCGGCGGCGGCGCGGAAGGCGGCGTTGATGGTTTCGGGATCGGCCGGGCGGGCGAGGTTGACGTCGAGCGAGACCAGTGAAACGTTGGGCGTCGGCACGCGGATCGCAGTGCCGTCGAGCTTGCCCTTGAGTTCGGGGATGACGAGGCCGATCGCGCGCGCGGCGCCGGTCGTGGTCGGAATGATCGAAACCGCTGCCGCCCGCGCCCGGTGCAGATCCTTGTGCAGCGTGTCGACGGTGCGCTGATCGCCGGTATAGGAATGGATCGTCACCATGTAGCCGCGTTCGATGCCGAACGCGTCATGGAGCACTTTGGCCATCGGCGCGAGGCAGTTGGTGGTGCACGAGGCATTGGAGACCACGGTCATCGCCGGGGTCAGCACCTCGTGATTGACACCGTAAACCACGGTCGCGTCGACGCCATCGGCTGGCGCCGAGACCAAAACCTTGCGCGCCCCGGCGGCGAGCAGGTGGGCAGCAGCCTCGCGCTTGGTGAAAAGGCCAGTGCATTCCATCGCGACATCGACGCCGGCGAACGGCACCTTGGCGGGATCGCGCTCGGCAGAAACCCGGATCGGCCCCCATTCGCGCCCGCCATGACGGATCCGGAGCGAATCCCCCTCCGCCGCCACCTCGCCGGGAAAGCGGCCATGGACACTGTCATAACGCAGGAGATGGGCATTGGCTTCGACGCTGCCGAGATCATTGATCGCGACCGGCACGATATCTTCGCGCCCGCTCTCGATGATCGCCCGCAGGACGAGCCGCCCGATGCGGCCAAACCCGTTGATCGCGATACGCACCGGCATAACGTGTTACCTCTTGGTTTTTTTGCTTCAGTGGAGGGCGAGGCGCTTTCGCACCGCGTGCACGAGGGCCTCGGCGGTGATGCCGAAATGGCGGTAAAGCTCCTCATAGGGTGCGGAGGCGCCGAAGCCGGCCATGCCGATGAACACGCCATCAGGGCCGAGCCAGCGCTCCCAGCCGAATCCCGCCGCCGCCTCGATCCCCAGCCGCGGCGCGGTCCCGAGCGTCTCCGCCTGATAGGCCAGATCCTGCTGGGCAAAGAGTTCCCAGCAGGGCAAGGACACCACAGCCGCGGCAATCCCCTCCGCTGCCAGCATCTCGCGTGCCGTCATCGCGATCGCGACCTCAGAGCCACTGGCGATCAGCGTCGCCTGGCGCGGGCCGCCAGCCTCGGCGAGGACATAGGCGCCGCGCGCGGTGCGATTTTCGGTGACGTCAGCGCGGAGCGTCGGCAGAGATTGGCGGCTCAGCACCAGGGCGCTCGGCCCGTCGCTGCGCCGTAGCGCGAGTTCGAAGCTTTCCGCCGTCTCGATCGTGTCGGCCGGGCGGAAGACGAGGAGATTGGGCATCGCGCGGAGGCTCGCGAGATGCTCGACCGCCTGATGCGTCGGCCCATCCTCGCCAAGGCCGATGCTGTCATGGGTCAGAACATGGATCACCCGCAGATGCATCAGTGCCGCAAGC
>JAJYXY010000130.1 GCA_021801465.1 Pseudomonadota bacterium | reverse complement strand
CCGCGTGCCGCAAGGCGCCGGGATAGTGCTTCTGCCCAGATTGCGCGCCCTGGTTGTATTGTCTCCCGAGGTATGCTTGCGTTTCTGGCAGAGCCGTTATCTATGTGTTCCGTGCGGTGTTCGCTGCCTTTCCGGCCACGCCGCTTTTAACCCGAGATTGCCCGACCGACCGTGATTTTCCCCCTCCTCCGAACGCATGACAGACGCCGCGATGCCCCGTTGCTCGTGGTGTTTTCGGTGGCAGCGGGCGAGCCAGGTTGGCGCGCGCCTCTCCCCCACTTTTTCCGTCATCGGTGGAGCTTGCCTCAAGCAGCGCTCCCGGTGCGGCCCTGGAGTTTCCCATCTCATGACCAAGCGCCTACTCATCGATGCCACCCACGCGGAAGAAACCCGCGTTGTCGTTCTCGACGGTGACCGGGTCGAAGATTTCGACGTCGAGACTTCCGCCCGAAAGCAAATCAAAGGCAATATATTTCTCGCCAAAGTGGTGCGGGTTGAGCCCAGCCTGCAAGCGGCTTTCGTCGAATATGGTGGCAATCGCCATGGGTTTCTCGCATTCAGCGAAATCCATCCTGATTATTATCAGATTCCGGTCGCCGATCGGCAAAAATTACTTGCTTTACAGGCCGCCGCCGCGCGCGAGGAGGACGAGTCCGACGAGGATGCACCCGAGCCAGCGGCCAATGCCAGCGAGATAGCGGCAGCCGAGGGCGCAGTCCCGCCGGAGCCGCATGCCGAGGGCGCCGGCGAGACCGCGGCCGAGGCCGCGCCGACACCGGAAGACGCGGGGGAAGCCCACGCCGCCGCCGAGAGCGAGGCCGACGAAGACGCACTCGCCACCCCGGCCGCACCGCCCGAAACCCTTGGCGGGAGCGAGAACGAGGCCAGCGAGGACGGGCGGGAGCCGCGGCTTCTGCCGCGGTTTCTGCGCCAATACAAAATCCAGGAAGTCATCCATCGCCGCCAGATTTTGCTGGTGCAGGTGGTCAAGGAAGAACGCGGCAGCAAAGGGGCTGCGCTCACCACGTATATTTCCCTCGCCGGCCGGTTTTGCGTTCTCATGCCGAACTCGCCGCGCGGCGGCGGGGTTTCGCGCAAGATCACCTCGCTCGCCGACCGCCGGCGCCTCAAGGAGGTGATCGCCGAACTCGGCATCCCCGAGGGGATGAGCATGATCGTCCGCACCGCCGGCGCCAACCGCCCGAAGCCCGAGATCAAACGCGATTGCGAATATCTGTTGCGTCTTTGGGATGAGATCCGCGAAACCACGCTCGCCTCGATCGCCCCGGCGCTGGTTTACGAGGACGCCTCGCTGATCAAACGCGCGATCAGGGATGTCTATTCCCGCGATATCGACGAGGTGATCGTCGATGGCGAAGCGGGCTGGAAAAGCGCCCATGAATTCATGCGCCTCCTTATGCCAAGCCATGCGCGCAAGGTGATCGCGTGGAACGACGGCGGCACACCGCTTTTTGCCCATTATCAGATCGAACAGCAGCTCGAGGCGGTGTTCAGCCCGACCGTGCAGCTCCGCTCCGGCGGCTATCTGGTGATCAACCAGGCCGAGGCGCTGGTGGCGATCGACGTCAATTCCGGCCGCGCCACACGCGAACGTGATATCGAGGACACGGCGCTCCGCACCAATCTCGAGGCCGCCGACGAGGTGGCGCGGCAGCTGCGGCTGCGCGATCTCGCCGGGCTGATCGTCATCGATTTCATCGATATGGAGCAGCGCCGGCATAATCTTCAGGTGGAGCGGCGGCTGAAGGAAGCGCTGCGGCAGGATCGCGCGCGGATCCAGGTCGGCTCGATCAGCCATTTCGGCCTTCTCGAGATGAGCCGCCAGCGGCTGCGCCCCTCGCTCGCCGAGACCAGCCTCGTCACCTGTCCGCATTGCGGCGGGCTCGGCCATATCCGCAGCACCGAGAGCGCCGCGATTCATGTGTTGCGCGCGATCGAGGAAGAGGGGGGCAAGCGCCGCGCCGGCGAAATCGCGGTGCATGCCGGTGCCCCGGTGGTGCTTTATATCGTCAATAAAAAGCGGGCGCTGCTTTCCGAAATCGAGACACGATTCGGCATGCAGATCAGTTTCCAGATCGATCCGACACTCACCGGACAGCAAATCCGCATCGAGCGGCTGCGCGCGCAGGCGCAGCCTGTCAGCCAGGGGGCGGTTGAGGCGGCGGTTGCGCCGCGCGTTGCGACCTCTCCCGCGCCCGTCCCCGCGCCTGTTCCGCTCGCCGAGCCGCAGCCCGAAATCGCCGACGAGGGGACGGCAAGCGCGGAAAAATCCGCCGATAGCGAGGAGCGCAAGCGCCGCCGCCGCCGCCGCCGCCGGGGTGGTAAACGGCGCGACGAGAGTGCGGGGGGCGCATCCGAGGCGACGGAAGCCGCGATGCCCGCGCCTAGCGCCGGCATCGCGGAGGAGCAGGCGCTGGCGTTCGAGCCCGCGCTCGTGGCATTGCCCGCGCCCATGGACCTCGAACCGGCCGCGCACCCCATCACGGAGGCGGGCGTCGCCATCAGTGCGGAGATGAGCAACGATTTCGCCCCGGCCGCCGGTGACGAAAGCGAGGCAACAGCGAAGGGGCCAGAGGTCGCGGCCGAGGGGCTGGCGGACGCCGCCATTTCGGCGCCAGAGAGCGGCGAGGACGTGGTCGAGGCCAGCGCGAGCCAGCCCGAACCCGCCGAGGCGTCCAAACCCCGCACCCGCGCGCGGCGCGTACCTGCGGCGCCGCGCCGGCGCAAGACCGCGCCGAAGGCCGACGCCGCAATTTTACCCGAGCTCGCCTTGCCCGGCGCGCCGCAGCCCGATTTTGGCGAACCATTTATGACCGACCAATCTTTGCTTGCCCGATCTCCGCTGACGCCGACGCTCGCGCTCGAATCGGCTCGAGAAGCAGAGCCATCACCGGCGCCAGAGCCGGCGCCGCAAGCGGCAACAGAGGCAACCGAGCCAGCTTTTCCGGAGAGTGACGCGCAACCCGGGGAGACGCGCGTCGAGACCGTCATCGTCGACGCGATCCCACCTGAGGCGCCACGCAAACGCGGCTGGTGGCGGCGATAGCTGCGGTTTTCGACCGGCCAGGGCGGGGAGGGGAAGTCCCTCCTTTCCTCGCCGAAGTCCGGGGTGACAAATGACGCATCTCGTCATATGTCTAAGAGCATGTCAGCGTCACCCCATGCCGATCTTAGCCCCACCGGTCGCGCGACCCGCGCTGCCATCACCGATGCGGCAGAGCGGTTGTTTCGCACCCTCGGCTATCAGAAAACCACGGTCGCCGATATTGCCCGCGAACTTCATATGTCGCCGGCCAATGTCTATCGGTTCTTTGCGAGCAAAGCGGCGATCAATCAGGAAATCTGTGCGCGCATTCTCGCCGGCCTCGATGCCGCGGCCTGGGAGGTGGCGCGCGGCCCCGGTAGCCCGCCGGAGCGCGTGCGCGCGCTATTTCATCTTCTGCAGCGCGAGACCGAAGATCGGTTTTTCAAGGAACGGCGGATGTATGACATGATCGCCGCCGCCTTGCAGGAAAACTGGCCGATCGTCGGTGCGCATATCCACGAGATCGACGCCGCGTTTCGTCACATCGTCGATGAGGGACAGGCGCAGGGGGTTTTCGCCCGCCTCGACGGCGAGGATGTCGTGCGCTTTCTTCATGGCGCCTGCGCGATTTTCACCCATCCCGCGATGGTCGAGAAGTGCCTGGCGATGGACGAAAATCTCGCCGCGATCGCCGAACGCACGGCCAATTTCTGCCTGCGTGCCTTGCGCCCGGACGGGTCGCCAGAGTGATGATTGTTTTCTGACGATTATTGACAAACGTCATTTAATCAGCCAGGCTCGCCGCGTTGCCCGGAGAGAGCCCATGCCCGTCCCCGTCCGCCTTCCGCCGCTCGCCGTTTTGATGCTGCCCGCGCTGCTGCTTGGCGGCTGCTTCGAGCGGACGGTGGCGCGTGTCGAGCACACGCCACGCCCGGTCGCGGTCGTTTCGGTCGCGCTCACCGCGGATGCCGAGACCAGGGACTATAGCGGCATTATCGCGCCGCGCCGGGCGCCGGCGCTGGGCTTTCGCGCCGGCGGGCGCATCGCCGAGCGCCTGGTCGATGTCGGTGCGCGGGTCAAAGCGGGGGATGTGCTGGCCCGGCTCGACCCGAAAGATCTGGCGCTCGCCGTCCGCAGCGCCGCGGCCGACCTCGCCGCCGCCCGTGCGCAGGCGGCGCAGGCGTTGGCGGATGCCAGGCGGAGCGCCGAACTCCGCCGTGACGGTTGGACCGCTGCCGCCGCCGATGAGGCCAAGCAGGCCGCGGCCGGCACCGCCGCCGAACGCGTCACCGCCGCCACCGCGGCGCTGGCGCTGGCCGAACGCCGCCTATCCGACGGTGAATTGCGCGCCCCGCAGGATGGGGTGATCACCGCCGTGCTGCGCGATCGCGGCAGCGTGGTTGCGGAGGGGGAGGCGGTATTCGAACTCGCCGAGGCCGGCCCACCCGAAATCGTCGTCTCGCTCCCCGAGCAGGCGCTGGCCGACGCCGACCGCCCGGACACGACGGTGACGCTTTGGGCGCGGCCGGGCTTTGTGCTCGCGGCGCGGCTGCGCGAACTCGCGCCGAGCGCCGACCCGCGGCTGCGCACCTATGCCGCGCGCTATGTGCTGGTGGATGCCCCCGCGTTCGTCGCCTATGGCATGTCGGCGACACTCCATCTCGCGGTCCGCGGGGCTGATCGCATCGCCCTGTTGCCGGCGGCGGCGCTGATCGATCGCGGTGACGGGCCGAGCGTTTGGACGGTCAAGCCAGACGGCACGCTGGCCGCGCAAGCCGTGACACTGCGCCGCATTGAGCAAGATCGCGTCGCCGTCTCCGGCCTTGCCGACGGCGCGATGGTGGTCGCGCTCGGGGCGCAGAAACTCGATCCCGGGGCGCGTGTACGCATCACCGATACGCTGCCCGCGGCCGAGTGATCGCACGCGACGCGGGCGCATGAGCGGGGGCATGGCGTGAGCGGATTCAATCTCTCAGCCTGGGCGGTTCGGCATCGCGCGCTTACCGGATTTTTGATCGCGCTGATTTTTGTCGCCGGCGCCTTCTCCTATACCCGGCTCGGGCGGAACGAAGATCCGAATTTCACCCTCAAACTGCTGGTGGTGTCGGCGCGATGGCCGGGCGCGACGGCGGCGGAGACGCAAAATCTCGTCGCCGACCCGATCGAACGCAAGCTGCAGGATCTCGCCCATCTCGACAATTTGTTCACCTATGTGCAGCCCGGTCTCGCGGTGACGATGGTGCTGTTCGAGGATTCGACGCCGCCCCAAGACGTGCCGGAACTGTTTTATCAGACGCGCAAAAAACTCGACGATCTTCGTCCCAACCTGCCGCCGGGCGTCCTTGGCCCGATCGTCAACGACGAATACGCGGATGTCTATGGCGCGGTGTTTGCGCTCACCGGCACCGACAACGCCGCGCTGACGCGCGAGGCCGAGCGCGTGCGTGATCGCTTTCTCAAAGTGCCGGGGGCAGAAAAAGTCACCATCCTTGGCGAAATTCCCCGCACCATCGATGTCACCTTCCGGCAAAGCCGGCTCGCCGGGCTCGGCGTTACGGTGCCGGAGATCGCGCAAGCGATCGCGCGCCAGAACCTGCTGGCGCCGGCTGGGCTGATCCAAACCGGAACCACCGAGGTGCCGCTCCGCGTCGCAGGCGCGCTGGCCGGACCGCGCAGCCTCGCCGCGGTGCCGATCACCGCCAATGGCGCTTTGCTCCGGCTCGGGGACATCGCCGAAATTCATCGCGGCTATCAGGATCCACCGGCTTTTTCCATCCGCCATGACGGTGCGCCGGCGGTGGTGGTTGCGGTGTCAACGCAGCCGCGCGTCAACCGGCTGGCCTTTGGCGTCGCGCTGCGCGCGGCCGCGGCGGACATCCGCGCCGATCTCCCGACCGGCATCGTTTTGCAACAAATCGCCGATCAGCCGAAAGTCATCGCCGAATCGGTCGATGAGTTTCTGCTCAAATTTACCGTCGCCCTCGGTGTTGTGCTTCTGGTTTCATTCTTTTCGTTGGGCTGGCGGACGGGAATCGTCGTGGCGCTGGCGGTGCCGCTCACGCTTTCCCTGGTTTTCGTCGCGATGGATCTGCTTGGGATCGAATTGCAGCGGGTTTCGCTCGGCGCGCTGATCATTTCGCTCGGCCTGCTCGTCGATGACGCGATCATCGCGGTCGAAACCATGGTGGTGAAGCTGGAAGAGGGGTGGGAGCGAGAGCGCGCGGCGAGTTTTGCCTGGCAATCGACGGCGTTTCCAATGCTGACCGGAACCTTGGTGACGGCCGCGGGATTTTTGCCGATCGGATTCGCGCGCTCTTCGACCGGTGAATATGCTGGCGGCATTTTCTGGGTCGTTGCCGTGGCGTTGCTGGCGAGCTGGGTGGTCGCGGTGGTTTTCACCCCCTATCTCGGGGTTCTCTTATTGCCGCAGCCGAAAAAAGCCCTGTCCCACGCGGCGATCTATCGGACGCCACTTTACCGGCGACTGCGGCGGATGGTGACCTTCGCGGTGCAATATCGCGGCGCCGTCACCCTGGCGACGGTTGCGCTGTTCGTGCTTGCGGTTGCTGGCGCCGGACTGGTGAAGCAGCAATTTTTTCCGGCGTCGGCCCGGCCCGAATTGATCGTTGACGTCACCCTGCGCCAGGGCGCGAGCCATGCCGCGACCGAGGCTGCGGTCGCCAAAGTTGAAGATTTTCTTGCCAAGGATCGCGACGTTCTGTGGTACACGAGCTATATCGGTGGTGGCCCGCCACGATTCATTCTCTCGTACAACCCGACGCTGCCCAATAACGCGGTCGCGACCATCGTGATGACGACGCGCGATATGGCGGCGCGTGAGCGGGTGCGGGCGCGGCTCCTGGCGTTTGCCGCCGGCGAGGGCGTGCCGGCGGCGCGGCTTCACGTCTCGCGCATCGAACTCGGGCCGGCGGTCGGGTTTCCGGTGCAGTTTCGCGTGATTGGCGATGACCTCACGCGCGTGCGCCACGCCGCTGATCAGGTGTTGGCGGCGCTGCGGGCAACGCCCGGCGCCCGCGATGCGCAACTCGCTTGGGGTGAGCGTGCCCCTTCGATCCGCCTTGCCCTCGATCAGGCGCGGGTGCGCGACCTTGGCCTCGCGCCCGCCGATATCGCGGCGACGCTCGAGACGCTGGTCTCCGGTCTGGTCGCGACCGAGATTCGCGACGGCACCAAGCGCGTCGGTGTCGTGTTGCGTGCCGCGCCCGAGGAACGGCTCGATCTCACCCATCTCTCCGACCTCGTGGTGCCGACCGCCGCCGGGCCGTTGCCGCTCGGCCAGATCGCGCGGGTGGTGCCGCAAACGGAAGAACCGATCCTCTGGCGGCGCAATCGCCAGCCGACGCTCACCGTGCAAGCAGAGCTGCAAGACGGGTTACAGGCGATCGACGTTTCTGCGGCCGCCGAGGCGCGCATCCGCGCACTCTCGCTGCCGCCTGGTGTGCATGTCGAAACCGGCGGCGCGGTGGAAGAATCGGCGAAGGCGAATGCCTCCCTCGCTGCTGTATTTCCCGTGATGATCGGCGCTTTGCTGCTTTTGCTGATGATCCAGTTGCAAAATGTCCGCCGCGTTTTGCTGGTGTTGGCGACGATGCCGCTCGGTTTGATCGGCGCGGTGTTGGCGCTTTTGCTCACCGATGCGCCATTCGGTTTCGTCGCCCTTCTCGGCATCATCGCGCTCGGCGGGATGATCATGCGCAACACCATCATTCTCGTCGATCAGGTACGGCAGGACCAGGCGGCGGGGGCTTCGCTCCGCGAGGCGATCATCGAGAGCACCGTGCGTCGGGCGCGGCCTGTTCTGTTGACCGCGCTGGCCGCAGCACTTGCGTTCATCCCACTCAGT